>CALLCO010000169.1 GCA_937998695.1 Candidatus Ozemibacteraceae bacterium | reverse complement strand
GGCCGCATGGATACCATCCGTCTGTTCCATCCCTATCTTATCCGCCTGCAGAAGACCCGCGAGTATCACGAGGAAGAGAAGGCCCGCCTGCAGGCCCAGCGCGAGAAGATCGTCGCCGAGCTGGCCGAGAAGCGGCGGCAGCGCAAGATCTACGAGAAGATCCGCGAGCGCGACGAGAAGGCGTATCGCAAGGAGCAACAACGACTCGACCAGAAGCGCCTCGATGGCTTCACGATGCGGCGCGACCTGCTCGACCGGGAGGAAGGCAATGCTTGAACGGATGCGCGAAATCATGGAACGAATCGACCAGCTCAACACCTCGTTCCGGGGCATGGCCCCGCGGCGGGCCCGGCGCGAGAAGGCCACGTTCGCCAGCGCCATGCAGGAAGCCCAGCAGGCCCCCGTCGCCAAGCCGGGCGACAAGCCCGGCGCCGGCGCGACCGACGCGGCGAAATCCCTGCTGCCCACCTTGTCCGCGGTCACCCCGCTGGCCGCCCCCTCCCCGGCCACTCTCGGCACCCTCGCCGCCACCAACCGCTCGTTTCTCTACGCCGACCTGATCAAGAAATACGCCCAGCAGAACGGCGTCGACCCGCAGCTCGTGCAACGGATCATCGAGGCCGAATCGGGCTACGACCCCGCCAGCGTCAGCCAGAAGGGCGCTCTGGGCCTGATGCAGTTGATGCCCGACACCGCCCGCGAAATGGGTGTCTCCGACCCCTTCGACCCCGAGCAGAACATCGCCGGCGGCACCAAATACCTCGCCATGATGCTCGACCGCTTCAAGGGCGACCTGCACCGCGCCCTCGCCGCCTACAACGCCGGCCCCACCGTCGTCCAGAACCACGGCGGCGTGCCGCCCTTCCCCGAGACGAAGCGGTTCGTCGCCAAGGTGCTGCGGCAGGCTCCCCCCGGTTCGCCGAACGGTCGCTGAGACCGCCCCGCTCCCCGCTCTCTCGCACGGCATCTCCAGAGTCTTGAGCGCTACGCCGAGCATCCTGCCCCGAACCTGGATTGCGCCTTGCGATTCCAGGGGGTCAGGGAATACTGTCCCTCGCAAGTCTTGCCGGGAGGGTCACTTCAGGCGGTTCTGGGCCCGGAAGAGGAGATCCTTGGCTCTGGCCCGGGCCGGTTCGTTTCCGGGATTGGCGGGGAATCCACGGAGAATCTTCCAGCAGGTTTGCTCTGCCGAGGAATAATCGCGGACCGCCAGTTGGATCGCGGCGAGGGCCACGAGCAGATCGGGGTTCTCGGGATGCCGGCCAGCTCGGGCCCTTATCTCCTGTAAGGCTTGCTTGAGCGACCGAGCAACACCAGGCTTTTGCCGCGAAACTCCGCGGCCTCGGCATGCCGGTCGTCTAGTTGCAGGGCTTTCTGGAAGGCATCTTTCGCTTTGTCGAACTCCCCCACCCGATAGCGGACGTTCCCCAGCAGGATCCAGCCTTCGGTCAGGCCGGGATGGCTTGCCAGCAAGGGCTCGAGGATCTGCGGAGCCTGGGCATTAGAACAGCGGTAGGCGGCGTCCAGGCGGGCCACTGCTTCAGCCGGCAATCCCTGCCGGGAGGAGGAGGGCGACAGGGTGGCACCCGCGGCGGGCCTTTCCTCGGCGGTGGGCGTCCTTGAATAGTTGAGCTGCATTCGCTCGGTGATCGCTGGAAGATTCGGCCCGGATTCAGGTTCGGGATCAGACGAAGGAGATGTCGGTGATCCGTTTCTCCCGAAGAGAGGATGGGTGAGGGAGGGCCAGGTCGTTTCCGCCAGGCGGCTTTCAGGGGGTGGGTCTTCGTCAGTCTGGGGATCGGGGGACGATGAGGGCAAGGGGCGGGTTTTGCTCGGCGTGTGTTGGTGACTCGGCGTCGGCATTTTGCCTTGGGGGGTTCGAGGGGAAGGAGGTGCGACGGTCGGGGCATCGGGTGCCTTCACCGGCAGGGGGGAGCTTTTTATCATGATGTCCTGCCCTTTGGCCGGCCCTGTCGGCATCGAGATCAGCACCAGCAAAACGACTCGGAGGCCCGGCAACATGGGGAAACGCCAGATGGCACTGGGTAGCGGCTTCATGTCTTCTCCTGCAAGCTCGATGGTATCGGACATCTCCAGCCAAGGGATCAAAAGTCGGCTATGGAAGGCGGAGGTTCACAGCGGGAGTTTGAACTCAGTATCAACCCCAGGATACATTACCATCCGATGGGATGATCTTTCCGCATCCCAAGATTCGCGCGATGACAAAGCGCGGGGTCTGGGACGGATCCGGGCGACCCTGGCTCGAATGGTTTCCCTGAGCTCCAGGGAGAGTTGAACGGGGAGGGACGGGCGGCGGGCATGATAGCCGGGCGGGGGCGTGGTGGTGAGCATGATACGTTGGGTGAACACGGAGGAGGGGCGATGACGCGGAATGGTGAGGGATCGGGGTTGCGGCTTGCCGTAGCGAGGTGGGTATTCTGTCTGGTGATGGTGATGGCGGTCGCGGGGTTCGGCCAGGAGTGGCTGGACAAGCCGTCACCGATGCCGGTCTCGCCGCCGCCGTTGCCCAAGCCTGCTGCGACATCTAAGCGGAAGCCACCCGCAAAGCCAAGTTCGCAGGCTCCATCCAAGCCGGTCTCGACCCCCCCCAGGAAGTCACAATCGACCTTGGCCGTGGGGTTGAAATGAAGATGCGGTTGATCCCGGCGGGGAAGTTTCCGATGGGTTCTCCCGCCGACGAGGAAGGTCGAGATTCCAACGAAGGCCCGGTGCATGAGGTGACGATCTCACGGCCGTTCTACCTTGGCATCTATGAGGTGACGCAGGCGCAGTATGAGGCTGTGACGGGGCAGAACCCCTCCTTTTTCAAGGGGCCGGACCGGCCGATTGCACAGGTTTCATGGGAAGACGCGACGAAATTTTGCCGGTTGCTGTTGCAGAAGACGGGGCGTGAGTTTCGGCTGCCGACCGAAGCGGAGTGGGAATACGCCTGCCGTGCGGGTACCACCGGCCCCTACGCCGGCCATCTCGACGACCTGGGCTGGTATGGTGGAAACTCGGAAGGGTCGACCCATGACGTGGGCCAAAAGAGCCTGTTGCGCGAATGCCCAAAATAGGCCATTTTCATGTACCGTCCATTCGGAGATGGCGATCGGATCAGGGGCGCTATGTACACGACGAGCAAAAAACCGATTCATGCAACAGGCTCAAAAGCGCCCCAATGCGTGGGGACTGTATGACATGCATGGCAACGTCTGGGAATGGTGTCAGGATGTGTACGACAGCGACTATTACAAGCGAAGCCAGGGTACCGATCCCTGCAATGAGGGTACCGCTGGAAGTCGCCTCATTCGGGGTGGTTCTTGGTTCAACAACTCCCAGCTCTGCCGCCCCGCCGCCCGGAACAGGTTCACTCCGGACTGTCGGTTCCTCAACCTCGGGTTCCGGGTGGCGATGGTGGCGGCCGCGAGGACAAATTAATGTACCCTGTGCCCTTTGCCATTTTGCCTGAGGCTTGGCCGACCGTTCAGCTTGCGCTCTTCGCCCGAATCTTCCAGCGATCCCCCTCCCCTCGCTGGTCGAGGGG
>CALLCO010000168.1 GCA_937998695.1 Candidatus Ozemibacteraceae bacterium | reverse complement strand
CATCGAGCAGGTCGTGCAGACGGACCGGCACGTTCTGAAACTTGCCCCGCCGGGCGAACGCCAGCAGCTTGCGGGTGAGATCGCCGGCCTGGCGGGCGGCCTGGACGATCTCCCCGGCGAACTGCCGCTGCGTCGGCGCGTCCGTTTCGCCGATCTGAAGCATCTCGGCGCACCCCATGATCACCCCGAGAAGGTTGTTGAAGTCGTGGGCGATGCCCCCGGCCAGTTGCCCGACCGCCTCCAGCTTCTCGGCCTGCCGGAGCTGCTGCTCGGCGCGGATCCGGGCCTCCTCGGCGCGCCAGCGCGAGACGGCCATCCCGAGTTGGGCCACCGAGGTCTCGAGGGCCACCCTGGTGTCGACATCCATATCGGCGCGATCGGCAGCGACGCTCAGGCACCCCACCACCGCCGATCCCTGCTGGATCGGAATGACCGCGACGAAACGGGGAAGGTCGCGGCCGAGTCCGGGGAATGGCAGCCCGGGGTGCGGAACGTGGCTGTAGATGATTCCTCCCTCCCGAATCCGCCTGACGTGCGGGTGGTCGGCGGGCAACGCCGCCATCCGCTCGGCGAGGGCGGGGGAAAACCCTGAACTGAGGCGGAGCCGGAGCGTCGTTCCGTCTTCGTCCAGGAGGTGGATGCCGCCCATCGTGCTGCCGGTCAGCCTGATGAGCCCTTCCAGCGTCACCGACAACCCCGTCGACAGGTCGGGAGCCGCGCCGAGAGCCAGGGCCATCACACGCTGTTGCTGGGCCTGCCGTTCTCGCCGCTGGGCTTCGGTCCGGTCGCGAACCACGCATTGCAGGAGGGACCCCGAAGGGAGGTGAGGCACGTCGGTGGCTGACACCCTTCCCTCGGAAGGAGACATCTCCACGCCCCCGACACTGCCCTGGCCGGCTTCTTCGGGAATGACCAGCCGGTGCAGGCTGATCTCGACCGGCAGATGGGTGCCGTCTTTGCGTCGATGCACCGTATCGAACAAGTCGCTCCCGCCGTGGGCCAGGTGGCGCCATCGTTCCTCGAACTGCGGGCGGGAGCCTTCGGGGAAAAGAGCGGCCAGCGGCATCCCGATCATCTCGCCTGGGCCGAACCGGTACAGTCGCTCGGCAGCCAGGTTGACCTCGAGGAGCCGTCCCGCGGCATCGGCCAGCAGGATGGCGTCGGCCGCTTCCCGCATCAGAGCGGACAACCGGGCCCGCAGGTGCCCTTCCCGTCGCTCCAGGAGTTGTGCATACCATGCCTGATTCTGGGTCCGGCATCGCCAGAACAGCCAGACCAGAAGCGAGAACAGAAGGCCGCGCAGGACAGGGTCGTCACTGAAAATCAGCCCCGCTCCGAGCGGGAGGAGGAAAAAGGGCAGGAGGCGGGCGCCGGGAGTCGGGCTCATGCCATGCCGTGGTCAGGTCGGCCGGGGCGGTTGAATTTTCCCGGCCGGCCGGGTAGAGTATCCCCCGTCGGCGCCTGTTCCCGGATGGTCGCCCACCGCACCCCAGACCCCCGACCCTGGAGAGAATCCATGAACGTTCTCGTGATCGAAGACGATATCCAGATGAAACTCATGCTCCGGCTGGCCCTCGAAAAAAAGGGGTTCACCGTGTTCGAAGCGGGGGACGGTGTCCAGGGGCTCGATCTGGTCGAGCGGCAACCGGTCGATCTCGTCATTACCGACATCTTCATGCCCAATGAAGACGGCATGGTCGCCATCTCACGCCTCAAGAAAGACTGGCCCCAGATCAAGATCCTGGCCGTTTCGGGGGGGGCCCCCGGCGGGAGCTTCGACTTCCTGCCGGTCGCGCAGGCGCTGGGCGCCGACGAGATCCTGCACAAGCCGTTCTCCACCGAAGACCTGTTCCGCTGCCTCACCCGGTTGCTGCCGCCGCCGGCGTAGCCGCTGCCTCCCGCTCGAATAGCCGTTTGCGGAAGATGACCCGGGTCGCCCGTCCCGGGGTGAACACGAAGTACAGCTCGTCCATCAGTCGTCGGATCAGCAACAGGCCACGCCCGCCAGCCCCCCAGGTCTTGATGGTGGCGAGCTGCTCGAAGAATTCCGGGTTGAAGACGATGCCCCCCTGGTCGGTCACGGCGATCTCGATCCAGTCGTTCTCGATGCGGTAGCTGACCTCGATGGTGTGCTCCGGGCGCGCGGAACCGTGTTCCACGGCGTTGGTGAGGGCTTCGTCAAGGGCGAGGCAGATGTGATTGATGCGGTCCTGGGGAACCCCCAAACCCGTCAGGCGGGCGGCGAGTGGCCCGCGGACCTTTTCCACGGCCCCCAACTTCCCGGGAAGGATGAATGAGTCAGGGTAGGCCGACGGTTGGTAGCGTTCGAGCTCCATCAGAAGGCTCCTGAGGGCAGGGTGAACAGGAAAACCACGTGGTCTTCGGCCACGGTGCAGGAAAACATGCCTTTGTGGGCTTCCATGACCTGTCTGATGAAGGCCAAGCCCAGAAAGAAGCCGCGCCGGGTCTCTTCGAGGAACCGGTCGAGGCATGACTGCCAGTCGAGGAGGGCGGGGTCGGGAAGGGATTTCCACGCCGCGCGGGGAGTGATCAGGCGCAGGTGCCACGCACCTTGCTCGAGGGCCAGGCGCAGGTCGATGGTCGTGCCGGCGGCCAGCCGGCCGGTGTGGAAGGCGACCAGGGTGCGCAAGGCTCTCTGCAACGCGCCGCCGTCGGCAAAGACCATCTCGTCGGCTTCGTCCGGCAGAGCGGGCCAGTGCAACCCATGCCCCGACTTCGCCAGTCGCGTCTCGAGACGGGGCTTGGCTTCCTCGAGCCATTCTCGAACGGTCAGGGGGAGCTTGTCGACCCGTAGGGGCCCGGCTTTCAACTCGCTCAGATGGACCAGATTGCAGACGATGACGCGCAGACGGTGCCAGACCCGGCGCCGGGTCCGTGGACGGCGCTTTTTCCCGAGGGCGGTCACCAGGCGCTCCATCCGGCGGATCAGGATGCTGATCAACTGCAGGAATTTCTGGTCGAGGCGCTTGCTGTGGGTGATGTCCCGCAGCGAGAGAATCATCTCGTGGACCTTCCCGGTCTCGTCCCGGGTGCGCACGAAACTGCTCGACAGGACGCGGGCATGGGGCTTGAGCAACACCACCTCCTGCAGGCCGGTATCGGCGGGGTTCTCGAGGAGGGGAGGCAGGACGGCCGGCAACGCCTCGTTGGGCTGGCCGGGGGGAAAGAACATGGTGCGGAAGGCGCGGTTGGCCAGGATCGGCTTGCCGTGGCGGTCGCAGACCAGCAGGCCGTCGCCGATGGCTTCGAAGATTCCCTGCAGGCGGGTCTCGATGCGGGTCAGGCGGACCCGCATGACTTCTCGCTCGATCGTGGTGCTTACCTGCCCGAGGAAGGTCACCATGAACTCCCGGTCGTCGGCGGAGAATCCCCCGGGTTTGTTGAACAGGGTGAGGAAGCCGATGTGGGTGCCTTCGACCTGCAGTGGCAACCGTAACGCACTATCGACCATCGTTTCGCGATGCCGGGCGGCCTGGGGGATTCCGCTCCCAGGGCTGGGGGTGGCGGGTTCCTCCACCTGGAGGGTCGCCTGGGCATTCGTCACCACGCCGATGATGCGCCGACCGAGCCGGTTGCGCAGGCTCTCTAGAAGTGCCAGTTCGGCCGGCTGGGCGAACTGGTACTCGAGGCGGGTCCAGGAGTCGTTGGTCAGGACGATCTCGCCGAAGGTGGCTCCGGTGGCGATCTCGGCGGCCCGCACCACCGACGTCAGCAGCCGGCCCATATCGGGCTCGGCGGCCAGAACCTGCCACAGGTCGAGAATCGCCCGGGTGACGCTTTCCATGGTTCAGCTCTTCTCGTCGAGCAGCTCGCGGATCTTATTCAACAGGAGCGAAGGGGCGACCGGTTTCTGCAGAACGGTGATCTTGGCGTCGCCGAGCTGGTCGAGACTCGCGAGTTCATCGATGTACCCGGTCATGAATAAGATTTTCTGGCGGGGATGGGTGTGCCGAATCGTCTGGAAGACTTCCAGGCCGTTCTTGCGGGGCATGATGCCGTCGAGCAACACCAGATCGATGTTCGGTGCCTCCCGGTGGAATACCTCGAGAGCCTCGACGCCATCCGCCGCCTCGAGAACCCGATATCCAAACCTCGTCAGGATCGCCTTGGTTACCGCCCGCATGTTGGGGAAATCCTCGGCGAGCAGGATGGTTTCCCGACCGTGCGGCAAGGGCGCCACGGGGCTTTCCCCGGCGGGAACCGTCGGTGCCGGGTCGGGACGGACTGGCAGGTACACCCGGAACTCGGTGCCCTTGCCCGTCTTGCTGTGCCAGGCCAGGTGTCCCTTGTGCTGCTGGACGATGCCGTAGACGGTCGACAGTCCCAGGCCTGTGCCTTCGCCCGGCCGTTTGGTCGTCACGAAGGGCTCGAAGATCTGGTCCAGAATCCGCGGATCGATCCCCACACCCGAGTCCTCGAC
>CALLCO010000167.1 GCA_937998695.1 Candidatus Ozemibacteraceae bacterium | reverse complement strand
TCTCTTCGCCAAGCTTGACGGTGAGGCGCAGCAGCTTGTCGGCTCCGGCCACCTTCTCGGCGGTCTCGACGACGGCCACGGCGAGGTGGGTCTTCATGAACTCGTCGTAGTCGATCAGGCCGTCGCCGGCGGCCGGGGCGCCGATCGGGGTGGCCGCGGCGGGGCCGGCGGGGGTGGCCGGGGGGGCCTTCGGCGCGGGAGCGGCTTTTTCCCCCTTCTCGGCCTTGTCGCCCTTCTTCAGGCTCTCGATGCGGGGCGTGTCGAGGCGGGGGAAGATCGGGCTCGGCTCGCGGCAGACGGTGCCGTCCGGCAACTGGCCCCAGTCAAGCTGGGGCAGCGGCAGGAAGGTGGCGGGCAGGCCGATCTGCTCGAGGAACTTCGGCGCGGTATGCGGCATGAACGGCTGCACCAGGTGGGCGCAGAAGCGGATGCCCTCGCCGACCGTCCAGAAGACCTCGTCGAGTTCGGCCCATTTCTCTTCTTTGGCCAGTTTCCAGGGGGCGGTCTCGTCGACGAACTTGTTGAGCCGGCCGATCAAATCCCAGGTGCGCTTCAGCGCCTCGTGGAAGAGGAAGCCGTCCATGGCGCCGATATAGTCGGCCTTGACGGCGCGGGCCAGGCCGGCGATTTCGGCGGCCTGCGGCAGGGTGGCTGCGCCGTGCCGGAACTTCCCGTCGCGGCGCTTGAGGAGCATGGGCAGGGTGCGCTGGCAGAGGTTGCCGAAATCGTTGGCCAGATCGGCGTTGTAGCGCAGGACGAACGATTCCTCCGAGAACAGGGCGTCGGCGCCGAACACCATTTCCCGGAACAGGAAGAACCGGAACGGGTCGAGGCCATACTTGGCCACGAGGTCGAGCGGGTTGACCACGTTGCCGACCGACTTCGACATCTTGCCGCCCGACAACACCCACCAACCGTGCGCGAACAGGATCTCGGGCAGCGGCAGGCCGAGCGCGAACAGCATCGTCGACCAGTAGACGGCGTGGGTGGTCAGGATGTCCTTGCCGACGAGGTGGCAGCTCGCCGGCCAGTGGTGCCGGAAACGGGCCATGTCGTCGGGGTAGCCGATCGCCGAGATGTAGTTGGTGAGGGCGTCGAACCAGACGTAGGTGACATACTCCGGATCGAACGGGATCTCGATGCCCCAGGCCAGCCGCTTCTTCGGGCGCGAGATGCAGAGGTCCTGTAGGGGCTGGGCGAGGAAGCCGAGCACCTCGTTGCGCCGGTTCTCGGGCCGGATGAACCCGGGGTTGGCTTTGATGTAGTCGATCAATTGCCGCTGGTATTTCGACATCTTGAAGAAGTAGTTCTTCTCCTGTAGCTCTTCCACGGGGCGCTGGCAGTCGGGGCAGAGTTTCTCGGGCACTTCCTTTTCCGTCCAGAAGCGCTCGCAGGGGGTGCAGTACCAGCCGGTGTAGGTGTCGGAATAGATGTCGCCCTTGGCGTGGAGCTGGCTCAGCACGTGGCGCACCGCCTTTTTGTGGCGCTCCTCGGTGGTGCGGATGAAATCGTCGTAGCGGATGTCGAGCGTCTGCCACAGGGCCTTGAATTTGGCGACCAGGGCGTCGGTGTGCTGCAGGGGGGTGATCCCCTTGGCGCGGGCGGCCTGGTCGACCTTCTGGCCGTGCTCGTCGGAGCCGGTCAGGAACCACGCCTCGCGTCCCATGGCGCGCTGGTAGCGGGTCGCCGTGTCGGCGGCCAGGGTGGTGAAGGCGTGGCCGATGTGGAGCTCGGCGTTGGCGTAGTAGATGGGGGTGGTGATGTAGAAGGCTTTCTGCGCTGACATGCTCGAACCTCGCGTGGGGTGTGGGGTGGGGTTGGGGCGATGGGCTATTTCAGCCGCGGGCCGGTAGGGGCCCGGGTGTGGATGACGACGCGGTTGCGGCCCTCCGCTTTGGCCTGCTCGAGGGCTTTGAGGGCCTGGTGCACCAGCAGGCGGGCGTCGGGGCTGGGGTCGGGGAAGGCGGCGACGCCGGCCGAGGCGGTCAGTTCCCAGGCGCGCTCGTTGTATTCGAGTCTGATCTTCTCGATGCGGTCCTTGAGGCGGCCGACCAGGAAGACAGCGCCGGCGGCGTCGGTGTTGGGCAGGAGGAGGTAGAAGCGGTCCTGCACCTTCGAGGCGAGGTCGGTCTCGCGCAGGCTTTCCTGGACGGCGCGGCCGATCTCGGCGGCGAGCTTCTGGACGAACTCGGCGGCGGTCTGATCGATGATCTCCTTGAACCGGTCGAGGTCGATGACGACGACGCTGAGCGGCTGGGCGTACCGCACCGAGCGGGCCGCCTCTTCCTCGAAATAGGTGCGCCAGACGTTGTGGCTGGTCAGGCCGGTCGTCTCGTCGCAGAACAGGTTGCGGTAGAGCCGGTTGCGCTCGATGACCAGGGCCACCAGGAGGCAGACGTCCTCGGCGTAGGGGATGTCTTCATTGCGAAAGACAGGTGGGTTGAGGCGGTTGACGAAGTTGACCACGCCGAGCACCGTGCCGTCGGTGCCCTTGATCGGCGCGCAGAGCAGGCTGGCTATTTTCTCTTCGCGGGTCATGAACTCGGTGAAACTTTTGAAGCGCGGGTCTTTGTGCCCTTTGTTGGCGATGAGGGGAAGGGCGTTCTTGATGACCTGGCCTGCCAATCCCTCGTGCGGTTTGAGCTTGAGGGCGGGGTACTGGTCCTCGGCGAGGTCGTCGAGCAACGACTGCTCGACCCCGCGCATGCAGGCCACCGTCAGGTCGAGCGTATCGCGGTTGACCAGCAGGATCGACGCCCACTGCACGCCCAGCGTGCGCACCGCCTCGTCGAGGATCGTCTTGAGGTTGGTCTGGAAGTCGAACGTGGTGTTCAGACGCTGCGCCACCTGCAGACAGGAGCGGGCCAGCGCCAGCTGCTGTTCGAGGTCGCTCTTGGCCGTCTCGGTCTTGGTGACCTCTTCGGCTTTCATCTTCTGCCGCTTGAGGACGGCGTTGATCTCGCTGTTGAACTGTCCGAACAGCCTGTTGAGTTCGTCGGCGAGGTCGGAGATCTCATCGCTGCCATGGTCTTTGACGGGGTTGGCGACCTTCTTCAGCAGGAACCCCTCGATGCGGCGCCGGACGCGCTCGAGGGGGCGGGTGATCGAGACCGCCACCAGGAGGGAGGTGACGAGGCCAATCCCGAAAAAGATGAATCCCAGGAACAGGAAGACCGGGAAGGTTACCGCCAGTTCCATGCCCCGCACGTACCAGAAGATGCTGACGGGCAGCGCGATCATCGCCAGCGTCGTCAGGACGATGCGACGGGTGATGGTGACGTGGCGGAAAAATTCCACGGGGGGGGCTCCTCTGGCTCCGGCAGGGTAGGGGAATTCTAGGGGAGCCTCGGTGAATTGTCAAACCGCGGCGGCATGATGGGGTACGCGGAAGTGTTTTGAGGGGAGCGAACTGGCAGGGGCGGAGGATGGCCCCACGTTCTCATCGGCTCGGGGGCTGACACCCCCGCTGGCGGTCGGGTCGCCCACCGGTCGATCGGGTCGCCCACCGGTCGGTCGGCTTCGCCGTTCGGACGGTTTCGGCTTCGTTTCCGGAGTCGTTACCGGAGTCGTTTCCAGAGTCGTTTCCGGTCAGGGACCGGGAGTGCCCTTCTTTCGTTGGAGGGCCCTCTGGTACACCCGTTCGACCTGGCGCCCGAAGACGTCGAGCGTGAAATGGGTGGTCGTCTTGACGCGCCCCTGGCGCCCGAGGCGGAGGCGCAACCCGGGATCCTGGATCAGGCGGGTCAGGGCCCGCCCCATGGCGACCGGATCGCGGGGCGGGACGATGAAGCCTTCCTCGCCATCTTGTACAACCTCGGGAATGACGCCGACGCTCGTGGCGACGATGGGTTTGCCGGTGGCGAGACACTCGAGGGCGATGCGACAGTTCGCTTCCGAGCCGATGGAAGCGATCAGTCCGAGGTCGATCGCGTCGAGGACGGCGGGAAGATCGTCGCGGTAGCCGAAGATGGCGATGCGGTCGCTCACGCCGAAGCGGTCGGCGGTCTGGCGGATCCAGGCGAAGGTGCGTTCGTTCTCGTAGCCGAGCAGGGCCATCCGCACCGGCAGGCGGCGGTCGAGCAGGCTGAAGGCTTCCAGGGCGTATTCGTGGCCCTTGACCGGGTCGAACCGGGCGACCATGCCGATCAGGACGGTGCGGTCGTCAGCCCCGGCCCCTGTTTTGTTCCCGGTCCCCGCTCCGACTCTGGCCCCCGATTCGATCCCGACCCCTGCTTCGCGCCGGAACGTCCGGGCGGGGTCGGCGCCGGGGCGGAACTCGTCGGTGTCGACGGGGCCGTAGACGACGTCGATGGCCTCGGCGGGGAAGTCGAGCAGGTTCTGGCAGAGGCGCTTGTGCGAGAGGGAACTGACCAGGAGGTGGTCGGTCCAGGCCCGGTGGACGTAGCGGTTGATGAAATGGCTTTTCGGCGGGTCGATGTCGGTGCGGGCACGCACGACCGCGGCCTGGGGGGCGAACCAGCGGGCCATCAGGCCCGCCATCCAGGCGCCTTCGTTGATGTGGGCGGAGATGATGTCGGGGCGGAACCGGCGGAAGATGGTCTTCATGCGCTTCATGGCATGGACGTAGAGACCGGGGTTGCGGTGGTTGAGCCGGATGGTGTCGTCATAGGGGATGCCGAACCGGCGGGCCTTGTCGAGGGCCTTTCCGGGTTGGGTGAGCAAGAGGACGTCGTG
Organism: Candidatus Ozemibacteraceae bacterium; assembly: GCA_937998695.1. GTDB lineage: Bacteria > Muiribacteriota > Ozemobacteria > Ozemobacterales > Ozemobacteraceae > Ozemobacter. The sequence goes on along the minus strand of CALLCO010000167.1, from coordinate 1,431 downwards.
GCCCTGGCGGAGGAGCTGACGGCCGAGGAGGGTGCAGTAATGGGACGCCCCGCTCCAATGGGGGGAATTGAGGATCAGGAGAATCCTCATCGGCGGCCGGGGGTGATGGGTGGAGTTTGCCCTGACAATTCTCGTCTCCAGTCACGGTCGAACGTGCAGGTCGAGGTCGTGGGGCACCGCCGGCGGAGCGAAAACCTCGAACCCTGCCAGGTCCGAACTCGAATGTGACAGACAACTTGTCCAGCGTCAACGTTGATCTTGCATGTTCCTGACTTCAGTGGTCCGGACTCACCGACGAATGCCCGGTCGGGCACCCCGATGATTCGATCGTGACCGAGGCCTCTTCGGCCCCGACGAAAATGCTGAATATGATGATGGACCCGCTTCCCTGGCTCGGTTCCGCCAGAAAAACTGCAGGAATAATAGCCAGGAATTTTGCAAGGAGATACCAGGCTCGGCGTGGGGGTGGGGGGCTGTCGGGCCGGTGAGTCGTGACCGGGGTCATGATCGCGGGTGGTCGGCTTCCCCCGGAGATAGAGGGGGAGGAGGCCCGGGTGGGGTGGGGGCGGGGGCTTCGGCGGGCGTCCGTTCGAGGAATTTGGCGTAACTGATAGTGATCTGAAACGCGTCGCCGAGGGCGGCGATGTAACCGGGCCAGCCGTCGCGGAACCCGCCTTTCAGGAAATAGCGGCGGAGGAACCGGCTGGCGGGGCGGAGGGCGAGGAAGCGCAGCGTGTCGAGGGCGCGGGGCCGGCGTCCCTCCTTTTTCCAGAAATCGGCCTGGAAAGACGTGTAGAAATTCATCTTGCGCAGGTAATCGTCGAGTCGCGGATAGGGGTGGTGGTCGAAAGGTTCGTGCAGGAGACCGACGGTTCCCTCGACCTCGAGGCTCTCATGGACGTGGCGGTTCGGGAACCGGGCCTTGCCCCGGCGGAACAGCCGGAGCTGGGTGTCGGGGTACTGCCCCCCGTGGGCCAGCCAGCGGCCGAAGAAGAAGTTGCGGCGGGGCAAACGGAACCCGTGGTGGGCTGTCTGAGGCAGGGTGCGGCGAATTTCCTCGGCGAGCGGGGGCGGGATGCGCTCATCGGGGTCGAGGTAGAAGATCCAGTCGGTGGTGAGCTGCGCGATCCCGAACGACTTGTTGACGTTGAGGTTGGTTTCGTTGGGCCGGGAAAACAGCCGCACGCGGGGAAAATCGCCAACGATGGCGGCGGTGCGGTCGGAAGAGGCGCAATCGACGACGACGACTTGGTCTGCCCAGTCGATCGAACGGAGGGCGCCGGCGATCTGGGCCTCTTCGTTATGGGCGATCAGGGAGAATCCGAGGGTGGGCATGGGTCACCTGCGACAATGGCACAATTGGTCGGTGAGTATGGCAGATTTTCGGCGACCAGGCAAGGCATTGGCATGTCGGACGCGTGGTTGGGCGTT
>CALLCO010000166.1 GCA_937998695.1 Candidatus Ozemibacteraceae bacterium | reverse complement strand
GGGAAGCCCGGGCCCGCTGGTTCAACCAGCCCTATCTGGCCCGTTCGCTGGTCGTCGGGAAGGAGTATTTCCTGTTCGGGCCGGTGACCGAGGTCAAGGGCCAGCCCGTCCTCGACAACCCGGAGTGGGATCCCGCCGACTCGGACACCACCACCGCCACAAGCCCAGTGGCGGGCGCCCTGACCCCCGTCTATCCCAGCCGGACCGCCTTGGCCCAGGCCCGCCTGTCGCCCCGCACCGTGCGGCAGATGATCGCCCACCTCCTGTCGACCCTTGACTGGGCGGCTTCCTTCCCTACCCTGGCCCCCGAATCGCCTTTCCCGCGCCTGCGCCAGGCCATCCTCGACGCGCACTGGCCGCTCGACCCGGCCGCCGCCGCCCGGGCCCGCGACACCTTCTCGTTTTTCGACCAGGTGTTATTCCAGATCGGAGTGTTGCGCCGCCGGGAAAAGCTCACCGGTCACCTCTCGCTGCCGGCCGAACCCGCCGACGTGGCGCCCCGTGAGGCCCCCTGCCCCCTGCCCTTCGCCCTGACCACCGACCAGAAAAAGGCTCTGGGGACCGTGCTCAACGATTTGACGGCCGCCAGCGGGCGGCCGATGAACCGGCTGCTACAAGGTGACGTCGGTTCAGGCAAGACGATGGTCGCCTTCCTGGCCATGCGAGAGTTCTCGGATCAACTGTACCCCGGCGCTCAGACCGCGTTCATGGCGCCGACCGAGATCCTGGCCGGCCAGCAGTATTCCGCCTTCCTGCGCTTCTTCCCCGAGGAGGTCGGCCGCACCGGCTTGTTGACCGGCTCGCAGCGGCGCGAGGAACGCCGCGATCTGCTCGCCGCCGTACGGAGCGGACGCGTGCGACACCTGTTCGGGACGCACGCCCTGTTTCAGGACGAGGTGACCTTCGCCGCCCTCGGATTCGTCGTGATCGACGAGCAGCAACGGTTCGGGGTCGACCACCGCCGCGCGCTGGTCGCGAAGGGCGGGGGGGGCCCCTTTCCTGAGCGGCCGGGTGGCCAAACCGGGGCAGGATGCCTTCCCTCGCCTCTCGGCCCCCCTGCCTCTCTCGCGACGGCAGAGCCGGGCCGATTGGGGCCCCACCTGCTCGCCCTGTCAGCCACACCCATCCCCCGTTCGCTGGCCTTGACGATCTTCGGCGACATGGATGTCACCGCCCTACGGGAAGCCCCACCCGGGCGCCACCCGGTGAAAACCCTGATCCTGCCAGAGTGGCAGGCCGCTCTGCCGACCCTGCATGCCCACCTGGCCGCGGGTGGCCAGGCGTTCTTCATCTGCCCGGTCATCGAGACCTCTGAACGGTCCGACCGCAGATCGGTGGAGGAAGCTCTCGTCAAGCTCGCCAAGGCCCTTCCCGACGTTCCGCTCGAGGCCGTCTCGGGGCTGCGCCCCGCCGCCGAGAACCTCGCCACCCTGCGCCGCTTCCGGTCGGGAGAAACGCGCCTGTTGATCGCCACCACGATGGTCGAGGTCGGCATCGACCATCCCGACGCCACCCTGATGATCATCGAGGATGCCCACCGGTTCGGCCTGTCCCAACTGCACCAGTTGCGGGGACGGATCGGACGGGGCGACCGTCCCGCCACCTGCCTGCTGATCAGCCCCCAGGTCGAATCCGAGCGCCTGGGCATCCTGGCCCGCACGACCGACGGATTTGCCATCGCTCAGGAAGACCTGCGCCTGCGCGGGCCGGGCGATCTGGTGGGACGCCACCAGAGCGGCCTGTCGCACCCCGCCTTCGCCCACGCCCTGTCCCCCGAGCTGATCGAGCGGGCCCGCCGCCGGGCCTTCGACCTGCTGACCCGGGAACCGCCACCCATCCGCGACTGGTTCCTCACCCGCACGGCTGAAAGTTTCGGCCCGACGTTCGACACCTTCATGGACGGAGGTTGACCACCCCATGACCGCCTTGCGCGTTGCCACCGGTTTGGCCAAGGGCCGTTCCCTCAAGATGCCCCGGGGGGGAAAGACCCGCCCTGCCATGAACCGGGTTAAACAATCGCTCTTCTCGATTCTCGCCGCCCGGCTGCCCGACTGCCGCTTCCTCGACCTGTTCGCCGGTTCGGGCAGCCTGGGCATCGAAGCCCTTTCCCGCGGGGCCTCGTTCGCCGCGTTCGTCGACAATTCCCACGACTGCGCCCGCACCATCCGGGAAAATCTGGAACTGACCGGATTCACCGATCGAGCCCGGGTCCACTGCCAGGACTGCCTGAAATTCCTATCCCGCCGTGACCTAGAACCCTTCGATCTGGTGTGCATCGACCCGCCCTACCTGAAAGGTCTGCTGGCGCCGATCCTCGACGCTCTGCCGACCTGCCCCCTGTTCACGCCTCGCACCATCTTCATCATCGAACGCCAGAAAAAGGACGACCTTGGCCTGGCCGGCCGGCCGGCTCTCGACCTGTTCGACGAGCGCACGTTCGGCGACACCGTGCTGACGTTTTTCCGGATTCGCCCTCCTCAGGCTTCCACCATTTCGGATGCCCCGCCGGAAGGCACAGCCGATGAGGCCGCCCCACCTCCGGATCCTGATCTAGCCCTCCCGACCCACAAAACCTGAAGGGGCTTGCTTTGCACAGGCCTGCGCCAGACCCGCCCGACACAAGGGCCGGAGGGACGCGGCCGCGCCATGAACGACACTGTCCCGCGGCCCACCCTCCCAGGAACTCAGGAAATGGCCATACAGCAAACCGCGCCCGGCGAACCGGGCGCGGCGAGGACTCTATCGAAAGCCGGGGTGGTATCAGCGGCCTGAGGCAGCCTTCAATTGCATATATTCGGCGTAGGCGGCCTTGTATTTGGCCAGGGCCTCTTTGACATTGCCGCTGCCGCCGGTGGTGACCAACTGGGTGTATTCGTTGTAGGCCTGGATGTACCGCTGGTGGGCGGCCGCCAGAGCATCGCTGCCGGCATCGGAGCCACCGATGACCACGGGAGTGGTATCGCTGGTACCGGTGTTGGCGGGCACCGAAACCGAGGGCGGAGTGTCGCTGATGGTCACGTCGGAACCGGAGATCGTGATGGTATCTTCATCGCCGATCGTGATGCGGTCGGGCGCGGTGGGATTGAACACCGGGTTCATGTCGTAGTCGCCCGGAGTGACGACGATATTGTCGCTGCCCGGAATGACCGGCGCGTTGCCCTGCTGCTTCTTCTTGTGGCGCTTGTAGAGGTAGTAGCCGAGCGCCACGGCCCCAATGATGAGGAGGGCAGGGATGAAGAGCGGGCTGCCGATGATGCCCATGATGAACCCGCCGATGGCACCGATACCCGCGGCGATGGCGCCACCCACGGCGGCCACGACACCGACCAGGGCACCACCCGCGGCGGCCAATCCCCCGACGATGGCGGTGCCGATCCCGGCGAGACCGCCAGCAGCCCCAACGGCCCCGGCGATGGCGGGCGCGGCCAGCACGATGCCCGCCCCGGCGGCTGCACCGACCCCGGCGCCAATCAGGACGCTCTTCTTGTCGAGCGCCTTGGCGGGCGGAACGTTGAACACCGCGTAGTCGAGCAGCATCAACAGGGAGAGCACGAGGCACAGAGGTGTGGTGAACAGGCTTCGCTTCTTCATACCGAACCCCCTGAAACTCTGAAATCGGGATGTACCCCGGAATTTAATCCAATCTTAACAACCGTATCGAAAAGCGTCAAGGGCGCCCTGGCCATCGGCGATCATTCTTTCCGGCCTCGCCCGCGAAATCGCGGCCATTTTCGGGGCGGCGACAGGGCCGCCCCGCACGTGCAAATGGCCGCAAAGTCTGATACCATCGAGGATGGAGGCCTTCCTGACCGACCGGCCGGCCCCCGAATGCCCCCCTGGAGAAAGACCATGTATCTGGATCGAAAGACCAAGGAAGAAGTCCCGTTGACCAAGCAGGTCGAGGTCGCCTTCAGCATCCTTTCGTACAACCAGGGCCTGGTCCAATTCGCCGATACGAAGGCCAACGGCCTGTTGCTCATCAACTCCATCTTCCTGGCCGCCCTCAGCCCGTTCATCTCGACTCTCCAGAAACTCACCGGGCCGGGCTACCTGGTCTTCCTGGCCTTCCTGGGGTCGTGCATCTTCTCGATCCTGCTGTCGATGAACGTCATCTCGACCCGGAAGGTGCCGATGATCGACGATGACCCGACGACCACCAGCCTGGTCTACTACCGCGACATCGTCGAGACCAATTCCCCGGAGGGCTACATCAACGAGTTCAACGCCTACGAAAGCCGGCGGTTCCTCGATTCGGTCCTGCGCAACATCTTCATCGTGTCGAGCATCGCCAACACGAAATTCTCGATCTACGCCACCGCCCAGTCGATGACCTTCCTGTCGTGCCTGCTGTGGATCGGCTGCATGGTCCTGTCATTTTTCGGAGGGTAGGACCGCCCCCACCTTCTCGGCCAGGAGCGCCCCGAACAACGTATTCCGGACCGCCGGCCGGGCGTTCTTGACCGCCAGGGCGATGGCCCGTTTCGTCCCTAGCAGAACGAGCGTTCGGCGGGCCCGGGTGAGCCCCGTATAGAGCAGGTTCCGTTGCAGCATCACGTAATGCTGGGTGGTCATCAGCAGCACCACCGCGGGATACTCGCTGCCCTGGGACTTATGGATGGTGATGGCATAGGCCAGCGACAGGTCGAGCAGATCGACCGGCTGGTAGACCCGCTCTCCCTGCGGGAAGGCGATGACCAGCTCCTGGTCTTCGGGGGCCACCTCGCGCACCAGGCCGATGTCGCCGTTGAACACCTCCAGGTCGTAGTTGTTCTTCATCTGGATGACCTTGTCCCCCGGGCGAAACACCCGATGCATGTGCTTCAACTCGGGTTTGTCCGGGGAAGCCGGATTGAGAGCTTCCTGGAGGGCGGTGTTCAAGGCGGTGGCGCCCAGCGAGCCGCGGTTCATCGGGGTCAGGACTTGGACATCGGCGATGGGATCGTAGCCAAACCGCTTCGGCAGGCTCGATGCCACCACATTTTTCAACAGACCCAGGGCTTTTTCAGGATCGGGGGCATCGAGGAAGTAGCAGTCTGTGCGGGTCTTGCCATCCGGGGCCTGCAGGATGGGCATCTGCCCGCGATTGATGCGGTGGGCGTTGGTGACGATACTCGAGGTTTCGGCCTGCCGGAAGACCGTCTCCAGGCGCACGACCGGCACCACCCCGGAAGCGATCAACTGCTGCAGGACAAGCCCCGGGCCGACCGAGGGCAACTGGTCGGCATCGCCCACCAGGACGAAGGTGGCGCCCGCCGGCAGGGCCCGCAAGAGGTGGTAGAACAGCCCCATGTCGAGCATGGAGGCCTCGTCGACGATGAGGGTGTCGCACGGCAGGGGGTTGCCCGGTTTGTAGCGGAACCCTTTGTCCTGGGGGGAAAACTCGAGCAACCGGTGGATGGTCTTGGCCTCGTGCCCGGTCACTTCCGCCAGCCGCTTGGCGGCCCGCCCCGTCGGGCTGGCCAGGGCCACCTGCCGGCCCAGCACCCGATGCGCCTCGACGACCGCCCGCAGGGTGGTGGTTTTGCCGGTGCCAGGGCCACCCGTGATGATCAGGAACCGCTCCCCCAGACTGCGCTCGACCGCCGAGGCCTGCAGGTCGGTCAACGCCACCCCTTCCAGGGCCAGGGCCCCGTCGAGAGCGGTCAGCAACCGGTCGCGCGGGCAGGGGGCACGCCGGGACAGCACGTCGGCCAGGCGGTGGGCCGCCCCCTGTTCCTCCTGGAAGGCGTGGGGCAGATAGAGCAACCGCTGGTCCTTCCAGACCCGCAGAGCCAGACGTTCCTCCTGCAGGAGGGTGTCGATGGCTTCGATCACCACCCCATCGGCGTCGAATTGCAGGATTTCCCGGGCTTGTCTGGCCAGTTCCTCCTGGGGCAAAAACAGATGCCCCTCGTCGAGGGCGCCACGCACCAGGAACATCAATCCGGCCCGTACCCGTCGCGAGTCGGTGCCGGTGATTCCGAACTCGGCGGCGATCTTGTCGGCGGTTTTGAACCCGATGCCCGAAATCTCGTAGGCCAGGATGTAGGGGTCTTCGGAGACCTTGCGGACCGCATCAGACCCGAACGAACGGAAGATCCGGACGGCATAAGCCGGGGAAATGCCGTGCCCCTGCAGGAAGATCATCACATCCTGGACGGCCTTCTGCTGGGCCCACCCCGCCGCGATCTTCTCAGCCCGGGATTTTCCGATGCCTTGGCACTCTGTTAGACGCTCCGGCTGACGTTCAATGACCTCGAGGGTCTCGGTACCGAAGGCGGCCACGAGGCGCCTGGCGGTCACCGGGCCGATCCCCTTGATCATGCCTGAACCCAGGTATTTTTCGATCCCCTTGAGCGTGGCCGGCTTGAGGATCGTGTACCGGAAGGCATGGAACTGGACTCCGAACTGCGGGTGGCAGGTCCAGGTGCCGTACACCCGGAGCTCTTCGCCCGGGTTGACGATGCCGAAGGTGCCGACCACCACCACCCCGTTGGGGTGCCCCCGGCACGAAGTCCGGAGCACCGCATACCCATTCTGGGGATTGGCGTAGGTGATCCGCTCGATTTGGACGGTCAGGCATTCCGATTCCATAGGAACTCGAAGTATTATACGGCAGCGGTCACACCATGACCACCCCCTTCCTCTTCAGGAGTTCCCATCGGAGGGAACCTTTCCGGTAAACCCCTGCGAATGGGTGGTAGGTGGCGCGGAGCGACATGTTTTCCCCTGCCATCGCGGATTCCCCTTGCTCCGATCCTTTCGCGAATGGGCCAGGGACGCTGCCGACCGGACCGCACGGTTGACAGGGCGAGGGCCGGATGTTAGCTTGAACCTGCCCCCTGTCGGGGCCTTGGGACCATGCAGAATCGATGGCTGCTCCTCGGGTTCGTGGGAGCCCTGGTCGCCCTTTTCGCCGGATCAGCCGTGCTGCTCCTCCGGTCCCTGGACCGTTTCCCCCAAGCCGGGATCGTCGTATCACCGCCCATTGGCTGGATTCCGGGAGAAACCCAGGAATTGGGGGTTTACATCCGGACCCTTGACGGGGAACGCCCCCTATCCGATCTGCCCGCCCGGTTCCAGATCCAGGGCCCCCGGACCGGATCCCCTCCATTAGTAGAGGTACCCCTGGTCGAAAGGCGCCCGGGATGCTATGTGGCGCGGGTGAACCCGCCCCCAGGTTCCCCGGAGGGGCCATATCGAGCCCGGCTGTTCCTGCCCTCGCATCCCGAAGCCGATCTGGCCGCCTTCGACCTCCGCCTCTCTCCGCCCCTGGCCCTGCTGGTCATCCCTCCGAAACGGCCGCTGTACGCCGGCGAAACCGGGAGCTTCGACGTGGCCGGCCTTGACTTGTCGAGCGCCCGCCCCGTCCCCAACCTCCTGACGCGAATCCGCGTGACCCCCCCGTCCGGCCTCGAAATCGTCAACCGGACTCTCGTCACCTCCTCGTCGGGAGTTGGCAGATTCCTCCTGCGCCAGCCAACCCTCGCAGGGGTGGGAGACTTCCATCTCCATTTGTCCTCAGGTCGGATCAAGACCACCCTGGTCTTTCCCTTTCTCCCTCGGACACTGGCAAGCATTCTCCCGGATCATGACCAATGGATCCCGGCCAATGGCCTCCTGAAGCGGATCCTGACCCTTGGCCCCCACTCCAGCGACTGCCCCGATCTTCTCTGGACCGATCCTCCCCCCATGCCGCCCCCGGCATGGGGCGCACGGGTGGCTGACCAGAATCTGTTGGTCACCTTCGACCAGAACCTGCCTGCCCCGCACCGGTTGGAAATCTGGCTGCGCAATCACCTGATGGCGTCCTACGCCCTGGCCTCCGCGGCGGGAACGCTCCGCCTCCCGTTCTCCGGCCCCCTGCCCCAGGGGCTTCCCATCCGGATCCGGATCTGGACAGCCAGTGGCACCTCGGTGCTCGCCGAAGACATGGTTCTTCCGCCCCACCAGGACGAATCCACCGGTCGATCACCGGTCGTCCGTCTGGCCGAACGGCTCGACCTTTCCCCCTCTGAACTCATCCGGCGCCTCCTGGCCACCCAGAGCCCTAAACCACTGGCGTTCACGGTTTCGCTGCAAGACGGGCTGACCGCGGACTGGTTGCAGAAGTGGGCTGGGGCCGTCCTGCTCGTCTTTCCGGTCTGCCTGGTCATGCTGTTCGGTCTCCTGCTGGTGGTGAGCCCCCGGCGGCCTGCCCCCGGAAGTCCAGAAACGACACGCATTTTGTGGCATGGGCGAATGGCTCTCACCGTGGCCATCGTCTTCCTGGCGACCGTCATGGTGACCGGAACCACTGCCCATCCCCTCATCGGTGTTCTCTTGGGGGGCTGGGCCCTGATCCTGCTCCACGGATTCCGGGCGGGACATTTCCAGCCCCACATCAGGCTGGGTGCAGGTCTCCTGCTGGCCCTGGCCTACCTCGGGGGCCTTTCGGGAGTCGATCTCCTGGCGGTACGGGCGGGGCTGGATCCCGGGCTGGTCTGGCCAGACCGCCCCTGGATCATCGGGTCCTTTCTGGCTGCCAGCCTCGCCCTTCTCCTGATGGGAGTCATCCACCTGCCCGAACTCTTCCGGCCAGGCCCCGGGGGGGAAGGTGATGCCTGGTCCAAACGCCTTCCTGCCTTCCTCTTGAAAGGGGGGTGGGAGGGGGCTCTGGGACTGACACTTGCCCTCGGAGCCATGTTCGGGGGGGTGTTCTGGGCGTCCGAGGAATGGGACCATCGGTTTCCCCAGCCCGCTGCCATCCGGCCCGCCGCGACTGCCCCCCCGGGCGGCACGCTGACCGCCCAGTTCCCCCCCGACCTGATCTTCCGACAGCCCGGCCTTCCGACGTCTGGTGGGGAACCGTCATCCGCCGGGGAGGCGCTTCCCCTGGGGAATCTCGAACAACTCCTCCGTCGTCGCCCCTCTCCCTCCCGGTTCTTCCTGGTCCGCCACCGTCGCCGCTGGACCGGCCGCCCGATCCGACGCCTCGAGATCATCCTCGAGGCGCGCACCTTCTGGGACCGGGTCATCGACCATCTGGGAGCGCAACCCCGGACCCCATTGCTGGTCTGTCAGGAAGCCCGGGCCCGGTGCGCCCGGTTCCCCCAGCTCGACCCCGACGAGCAGGAGAGCGAGATTCCCACCCTGGAGGCCATCCTGGGCGATCTCGCCCACCTGCTCCTCGATCGCATCCGCCTGCGGCAGCCGCTCGAGCCCGAACTCAAAGCCTCCCTGGAAGAGGTATTCCACCGGTTCTCCCAGCTCATCTACGTCGATCCGACCATCAAGGTCCATGTTCGCTCCGCTCCTACCCTCGGCGACAGCGAACGGGACCCGACGGAGGCCGGCGGGGTGGCCCTGCCGTTCCTCGAATCGGACAGCGACCAGGAAATCCTGCCCCTGACCCCCGATCAGCTCGAACAGTGCTTCCAACCGGGCGGAGAACTCCTTCTGACCGGGCCCCGTGGGACGAGCGTCTTCCAGATCCAGCCCGAAACCTTCACCTTGACGCGCGGGGTCTCCTTCCGTCAGGATCTCGACATCGAAAGCCTGGAACTGCGCCGGCGCCACCCGCTGATCCTGCGCCTCGGATTCTGATACGCAAACCAGGGAGGGGAAGGGTTTGGCCGATGCGCCGGGTTGTGGTATGATTCGGCCATGAAACCCGCTCCCGACCGACTGCCCACCTACGACGACGCTTTCCGCCTCATCATGGAGGCCGCCGCCGGCTGCCTGCTGCCGGTGGAAGGGGCCCCGCTGGCCGACCTGCTTGGCCGCGTCCTGGCCGAGGATCTGCACGCCCCGACCGACATCCCGGCCGCCGCCAATTCCGCCATGGACGGCTATTGCCTCCGGCACGCCGAGATCGCCAGCGCCACGGCCGCCGCGCCGATCACGCTGCCGGTGGCCGGGCACATCGATGCCGGGCATCCATTGGCCGGATTGCCCGCCGGCCACGCCGCCTACATTGCCACCGGCGGCCTGCTCCCCGACGGGGCCGACACCGTCGTCAAGCTCGAAGATGTCGAGCTCCTCGACGCTCCCGAGCGGATCGCGATCCGGTCGGCCCCCCCGCCGGGCACCTACATCAGGAGGCGGGGCAAGGACATGCAGGCCGGGGCGCTCGTGTTGGGCCAGGGACAGACGCTGGGCCCCTTCGAAATCGGCATCGTGGCCTCGCTGGGGCGCATGGGAGTGCGGGTGCGGCAACGCCCCCGGGTCGCCCTGCTGACGTCCGGCGACGAGCTGGTCATGCCCTTCGACGAACCCCAGCCCTGGCAGGTGCGCAACGCCAACTCCACCCTGCTGGCGGCCGCCATCCGCGATCTGGGGGGCGAACCCCTCGACCTCGGCATCGTACGGGACGACCCCGCCCGCGCGGCTGCCGCCCTCGAACGAGCGGCCGAGCTGGGCGACGTGGTCATCACCTCCGGCGGCATCTCGCTGGGACGGCGGGACCCCTTCACCGCCGCGTTGCAGGCCCTGCAGGTCCGGCCCCTCGTCCACGGTGTGGCCATCAAGCCCGGCAAGCCTCTGTTCTTCGGCTTCCTGGGGGGGAAGCCCGTGTTCGGCCTGCCCGGCAACCAGGCGTCCACCGCCGTGACCTTCCACCTGTTCGCCCGCCCCTTCCTCGCCCGTATGCAAGGCCGGCGCACCCCCGACCTGTCCGCCATCGTTCTGCCCCTCGGCAAGGCCATCGACAACCGCACCGGCCGGGATCATTTCCTACGAGGGTCCATCGTGACCAACGGTAGTTCCTCATGCGCCGAACCGTTCCCCCACCAGGATTCGCACCTCATCACCTCTCTGTCCGGTGCCGAGATCCTGATCCGGCACCCAGCCGGTACCCCGGTCCTCGTCGCCGGGTCGCCGGTCACGTGTCTCCTGATCCGTTAGGAGAGACTTCATGCCCATCCCTTCCCTGGCCGCCCTCGAAGGTTGCCCCGTCACCCTGGCAATGGACATCGGCACCGGCACCAAAGACGTGCTGCATTTCTCGCCCGACAATACCCTCGAGAACAACATCAAGCTGGTCGTGCCCACTCCCGCCTTGCTGATGGCCAACCGGCTCGAGACGCTCGACACCGACCTGGCCATCACCGGCTACACGATGGGGGGCGGCTATCTGGCCAAGGTGCTCAAAAAGCACGTCAAGAAGGGCCGGCGGGTGGTCATGGAGACCCTGCCCGCCTTCACGGTCCGCAACAACCTCGAAGAGGTGCGGGAAGCCGGCATCGAGGTGGTCGAACGGGTCGAAGCCCCGACCCACCATTTCGATGAGATCGAGCTGCCTTTGTACTTCGACCTGCTCTCGCGATTCGGGGAAGACCCATCCCGCATCGAATATATCGGCCTGTCGGTCCAGGACCACGGCTACAACACGAGTGACGAATCCTCGCGCCAAAACCGGTTCCGCTATTTCCTCGACCATCTGGCGGGCACCCAGTTGCCCCGCTCGCTGGTCTTCACGGCCGATTCCCTGCCCGACGTCTTCGGCCGCCTGAAGTCCGGGGCGCTCTGCGTCAAGCGCTTCCAGCCGGCGCTGCGCGTGGTGCTGATCGACACTTCGTTTTCGGCCATCCTCGGCTGCAGCCTTGACCCGCGCGTCCAGGCCATCCGGGGCCCCACCCTCTACATCAATTTCGGCAACGGCCACGTCATGGCCTGCATCCTGCATGAGGGGCGTATCCAGGCGTTCTTCGAGCACCATACCCGCATCCTCAAGACCAAGCCTGAGGTGATGCGCGACTACATGGCGCGCCTGGTCGAGGGGAAACTGCCCACCGACGAGGTGTTCAACGACGACGGGAACGGCTGCGTCACCTTCGAGCCCCAGCCCTTCTCCGCCATCGCAGGAGTGGTCGTCACCGGGCCCCAACGGCATCTGATGGCCCGCACCGGCCTCTCCGGATACCTGGAAGCCGCCCCGGGCGGGGATATGATGATGACCGGCCCGCTGGGCCTGTTGCGCGGCTTGTCCCTGTTGCGGGCGGCCGGCACCGGGGCATGAACCCGGCTTCGGGAGGACTCCCCTTCCACCCCGACCGCTCCCCGGGTCAACCCCGGGAGACAGCAACTGCCACACCAGTTGCCCACCCGCCAACACGCAGAAAGGGGATGCGGGCGTTCTGGCCGGCCTCTCACCGTGGCCCCGCCCCCTGGGCACTGGCCCTGATCACCGTATTTCTCGGCATCGCGACCGCCGGCGGGACCTGCGATGACACGCTGATGACCCTGTTGACCTCGACCGATCCGAAGAGCGAGTTCAGTCAGGGCATCCGGCGGTTCAACCTCGACCTGACCGCCTTGGGAACCGCTCTGAAAAACCCCTTGAACCAGGGTCCGTTCGATCCCCTGCTCGGCCGTCTCATGGAATCCTGGCTCACCCTCTCGAACCGGTTTTCTTTCACCCCGCCCGAAGAGGCCCGAGGCGACCCGCGCTGGATCGAAAAAATGCAGGGAACGGCCGACCGCCTCGGCCGGATCCGAGCGGCGCTCAAAGCGGGTGAGCGACAGCAGGCCCACGACCAGATCCTCGAGCTGAGCATCCACCTGGGCACGTTTTTCGAATCGGTCAAGATGTCCGAAAGCTACCGGATCTTCCTGCGCGTGTCCGACCAATTCTCCCGCCTCGAACAACTGGCCCTCCATGGCGACCGCGAGGGTATGCCCGCCGCCATCGGCTCGATCACCGAGTTCCTGCGCGACCTGCGGCCGCGCCTGGCCACCGAGACTCTGCCTCCGTTTGAGCGTACCATGGAGTCCCTCGAAGCCCTCGCCAACACCATTGCCGGCCAGGTTGGTTCGACCTCGCTCGACTTGCTGGTGCAGCGGTCACGTGACCAGTTCCTGACGCTGCGTTCCCACATCCTGATGATGGAGTGGTTCCCCTCACCCCAATGAACGTCCAGGCCTGGCTCGTCCCGGTGATCGGCCCTTCGGCGGCCTCCGTCCTTGGCCCCGGCTTCGAGGAGGTGGCCCGGTTCCTCGGCACCCACCTCATTTCCGGCATGGTCCCTGCCTTCTTCATCGCCGGGGCCATCAGTGTCTTCCTCGACAAGCAGCGGATCACCCAGCTCATGGGCCCCAAAGCCAACCCGCTCGTCGCCTACCCGGTGGCCGCCTTCACGGGGGGGATTCTGACCGTCTGCTCCTGCGGGGTCATCCCCATCTTCGCGGGCATCATGAACCAGGGGGCGGGGATCGGCCCTGCCTTCACCTTCCTGCTGGCCGCGCCCGCCATCAACATGATCGCCCTGACCTACACGTATTCATTGATCGGCCCACGGTTCATGGTGGGCAGGGCCATCCTGGTCACCGTGGCCGCCATGACGGTCGGGTTCGCCATGAAGCAGCTCTTCCGTGACCCGCCTCCCCCCCCCGATGGGCAAGCTGAGATCGCTTTCGTCGAAGACGAGGACGCCCGGCCCTCCTGGCCCACGATCCTGCTGTTCGGCATGCTGGTCTTCGTCATGCTGACATCCACCGGCGCGTTCGACGAGTGGCTCCGCCCGGACGGCTTTGCCGCCCATTCCGCCTATCTGTCCAGCCGCGACATCCGGGCCATCGATTTCCTTCTGGCCAAGGGCCTGATCCTGCTCACCGAGGCCCTGCTCATCGCGGGAATCCTGGGGAAGTGGTTTTCCTGGAAAGAGGCATGGCAATGGGTGAGGAAATCCGCCGATCTGTTCGTTTCCATCCTCCCCAAAATCCTCCTGGGCATCTTCCTTTCAGGTATCCTGGCCACCCTCCTGCCCTTGTCCAACCCAAGGTTGATGGGTCTGTTCGAGGGCAACACCCCGTTGGCGAATTTTTGGGCTGCATTCATCGGCGCGTTGATGTATTTTGGAACCATCATCGGAGTGAACGTCGTGTCCACCCTGATGCGGTTCGGCATGCATACCGGCCCGGCCATGACCCTCATCCTGGCCGGGCCTGCGGTCAGCCTGCCCAGCGTCCTGGCCATCATCCCGCTGGTGGGCCGGCCCAAGGCGTTCGCGTTTTTCGGTCTGGTCGTCATTGTTTCGGCCCTGTGCGGCTGGTTGTACGGAATCATCCTCTGAG
>CALLCO010000165.1 GCA_937998695.1 Candidatus Ozemibacteraceae bacterium | reverse complement strand
GAACAGCGCCACGAACAGCGGCAGCATCTCGGGCCGCCGCTCCTCGCCCGGCAGACGGGGAATCGCTGCGTGGTTCATGGGTCGAGCCGCACCCCCACTTCCTGCAGGCGGGCCACGAGGCCCGGCCCGATGCCGGACACGCGGCGGATGAGATCATTCCAGTCCCGGAAGCGCCCATGGGTCCGCTCGGCCAGGATCCGCTCGGCCAGGGCCTCCCCGATGCCCGGGCAGGCGATCAGGGCCTCGCGATCGGCCTCGTTCAGACGGACCAACCTGGGCGACATCGGCCCACGCTCCTCGATCGGGGTTCCCCACAGCCGGCCCTGGCCGTCCGGGGCGACCAGGATGGTCATCTCGCCGGGCGGCACGGCATCGAGCACCGACACGCCCCGCGCTTCCCCCAGGGCGGCCAGGAGGATCCAGGCGAGGCAGAGCAGGCTCAGGACCTGGAACTGTCGGCGTTCGCCATCGGTCGGCTCAGACACACCTTCCATCCTTCCGGGTCGGCGCGGAGCTGCCAGGGCCGGTCGCCCACCACCCGCGTCACCCAGGGAATCGTCGCCATCACCCCGGCCGGGTCGGCGCCGAACCGGGCGGCATCGACCGCCACCCAGGCCCAGCCCCCCCGCTCGAGGGCGACCCGCACCGCCTGCCGCCCCGTCACGTCGCGCAGGCCGGCTGTCAGCCTCGCCACGGGCGGGGGCGGCCAGGCGCCCTTCCGCTCCAGCCACCACCGGGCCAGTACCGGGGCGAACGGGAAGAGAAGAACCAGCGGCAGCACCCACATGCCGGCCACCGCCGTCGGCACGGGCGGAGCGAGTTTCCAGGCCTTGCGCAGCGCGGCCAGGGCCGGGTACCATCGGCCCCGCCCGGGACCGTGGTCGGCCATTTCGCCGGCCGCCACCAGCCAGGGATCGACCGCCCTGGCCGGGAATCCCCGACCCCGGGGTGGGGCTGCGGCGGCCTCCGCCCCCGCGCCCGGGCCGCCCTCTTCCCCGCCTCCGGGGGGCGATCCGCCAGGAACCAGAGCCGGCCGGCGTTCTCCGTGGTCTGCAGGCGGCCCACGCTCCTGCCCTTCGGGGGGACCGGCGATGCCGTCCGATCCGACAGGTTCCTCCTCTGCCGAAGCCGTTCCGGCCAATGCCTCATCGACCCCCGCCAGCCATCGATAGGCCGAGTCGAGCAGGTCCAGGCCCGGGGTGCCGCCACCCGCCGTCAGGACGGCCAGCCGCGCCGCATCGACCCCGTATTCTTCGAGCAGGGGCGGGGCGACCGCCAATGGCACCCCCAGGGGATCACGCCAGGTGGTGGCCGGATCAGCCGCCTTCCCTGCTCCACCGGGGCGCCCGTCCGCTCGCCAGAGCCGGGCCCGCCACGCCAGATCGGCGGCCAGGGCTGAAGGCGGCTTCCCGCTGGCAAAGCCCGCACGCCCATCCCGGCCAGGGTCACCGCCCTCGCTCGCCGGGGCACGAACTTGCTTCCCAGACTCGCCATGGGCGCCCCGGGTTGTGGTCAGCTCTGCCCCGGCCTCGTGGTCGGGGGCGGCCCCCGACGACCGCCGGTCTCCCGCCGCCATCCCGCCCTCCCCCCCCCACGCCCGGGCCGCCCGGGCCATGGCATGAGGGTTGTAGCGGAGATTCATCGATTCAGGATGGTCCAGAGCTGATCGAGCCGCTTGCTCTTCAACCCCACTTCGTAGGTCAGGAAGAACAGCAGCTCGCGGGCCTGCTGCAGGATGGCCGGCTCGTTCATCGCCTTGCCGCAGGCGATCAGCAGCCGGATCTCGGCCAGGAAGAAATCCTGGTCGTCGGCGCGGGCGTTCTTCTCGACTGCCAGCAGGCCCTTCATCACTTCCGCGTGCTTCCCCTCGGCGAACTGGCGGCAGAGGACCGACAGATCGCGGGCGGTGGCCACGTTCTGGGCCAGCTCGGCGGCGTTGGCCAGCGGCAGGCGCGTCACCTGGCGTTCCGCCAGTTCGACCCACCGGGGTGAGGCCTTCAGCATGAAAAAATCATCGTAGGCGCAGAGCAGGGCGGCGCTGACGATCAACTCGGCCACTTCCCCGCGATTGATGGAATCGACCCCGGTCCATCCGCGCAGCTTCTGGTAGAGCGTCAGCACGCCCCCGAACTCGGCATCGGCCTTCTGGAACGCGGCGGCGGCCAGCTCCGGCTTCTCGTTCTGGATGTGGAGGCGGCCTTCCTCGAGGAAGCCGTTCAACCGTTCCTGGCTCTGCCAGCCCAGGTAGCCGAGGAAGCCGACCACTCCGACGACCACCACCCCCACCGCCAGGAGAAGGGGCCAGGCCACCCCGGTCCGGGGGGGCCTCGTCGAACGCGGCGTGGGCACGGTTGGGTCTCTCCATTGCAAGGAATCGGCGGCATTATAGACGCAAACCCCGGGGATGGCAACCGCCACGCCGGGGTCTCTTCCCGCGTCAATCCGCCCGGCGACCGAGCACTATCAGGAGAGCGTCATTCTGATATCTCGTCCTGGGGAAGATCACCCCCGCCACTGCCGCCTGCCGAAGCGGCGGCCCGCATTTCACGAGCCTGTTTGACGAACCACAGCATGACGCCCTGGGCACTGCCCCCGCCGTAGATGATCTGCTCGAGGAATTTGTTGCTCTCGTCGATATTGCCCAGGAGCCGATGGGCACCCGCCAGGATGTACATGATCTCATAGATGCGTGATTCGGGGAGGTTCTCTTTGGGAATCTTCGTCCCGTCAGGCGTGTACTGGTCTTCGATACTGGTGGCCTTGTTGGTGATGGTCAGGAACGAGACCGCTTCTCGCAGGAAGGCGGTTTCGAAAGCCCGATAATCTTCTTTCTTCGCCTCGTCGGTGGTGATTTCGGCGCAATCCCGCGCCGCCCAGGCCCCCGAGAGGTAGGTGTACCCGAGGATACGGTGGTTGGCCCGCCGCGCCTTGTAACAAATGGCCGCCAGTTCCCAGGACCGGATCGCGGTATCGAGATCCATTTCCTTCTGGAGCTCGTTGACCGGTTTGCCCTTGGCAATGACGTCGGCGGCTGCCTTCTGCAGCAGGGGACCGATCTTGCGCAGGATAGCCAGTTCCTCGGGCGACATTTCCTTGAGCTTCTCCGAGGCTTGGTCTTTCCAGAACTGCTGCCCCGTTGAGGCGGCTTTGACCCGGTTCTGGGCTTCCCATTGGGCTTTGTGTGACGCGAAATAGTCCCTCCGGCGGCGTTCGTCATCGTTCATGTGCGGGCAGAAGTATTTGTCCTCGCCGGCATAGAAGCAATGCGGGCAGACCGCGACCGCAAACAGGCGGGGTTTGATCTCTCCGAGATAGGTCGGCCGATAGTCGATATCGCGTTTGTCGAGGCTGAACTGGGACTTGCGCAGAGAATACCGGGTGAACGTCTTGGTACACACCGGGCAACAGATTTCCTTGGGGAAGAAGAGTTTCTCGTTGAGTGCCATGATGACCTCGGACATGGGCTGTCCCACCTTCCAGAACTGGCAGGTTGCTTTTTAGCATACACTCCCCTCAGGGGATGCGCAAGAGCTTATGCACCTGCGGAATCCAGCGGATCTCACGGAAAAAGGGCCGCAACAGCCGCATCCATTCGAGAATGGAGAAGCTGTCCCAGTCCATGAGGGTGGATTGGGCGGTGGCCAGCGGCTGGATCACCAAAGGGAAAGCTTTGAACCCCCCGTCGTCGAGGTGGCGGCAAATCTCTTCAGGATCATCGTTGGCGTCGATGACCAATTTGAGGTAGGTCTTCTCCGGCGGCAACGGAGCCATGAACCGGCGGTGTTTCCCCAGGACCGCCCCCGGAAGGCCCCATCCCCGGGACAGTTTGAGATCGACGCTCCAGAAGGCAACGTAGGGGACCAGCTCAGGAACATGATCGGGCAGCGTGCCATTGGTTTCGATGAAAACCGGACGTTTCCCCGCGTGCAGCCGCCTCACCAGCCGACCCAGAAATTCCGGCTGTCCCAGAGGTTCACCGCCGGTCATCGAGATGCTATGGAAATCATCCAGCGGATAGGCCTCTTCCAGGCCGGCCACCAGGTCCTCGACGGTCACAGGATTCGACACCGGGCGCACCCGGTGTCCGGGCCATGGTCGCAGGGCAAAGGTAGGCCCCGCCTCCCGCAGATGGAGGGTGTCGCAGTACCGGCAGGCCAGGTTGCATCCGGCGAAGCGCACGAACAACTGCATCGCCCCCACCCGCAACCCTTCGCCCTGGATCGAGGGAAACACCTCAACCAGCCGCCCGGTCACCTTACCCATGATCCGTCTCTCCACGGGCCAGGGCCTGCAGGGCGATCTCGTCGATGATCTTGATCCCCAGGGCTTCCGCCCGCGTCTTCTTGCTCGAGGTATACCCCGGTCCCTCCAGCGAACCGACGACCAGGTAGTCGGTCTTGGGCGACACCGAGGAACTGACCCGCCCTCCGTGCGCCTTGACCAGAGCTTCCAGGTCGCGCCGGGGAACCGTCGCCTCCCCGGTGATGACGAACGTTTTGCCCTGCAGGGAGGTGCTCACCGGCCCCGAGGTCTCGCCGGCCGGCGGCCCGACCCACCACTCCTGGAGCTGGTCGAGCCAGGCCCGATGTTCCGGCGCGGCCAGGAAGCCCAGCACCGCCCCCGCCAGCTTGCGATCGAAGCCGTGCAACCCCAGCAGCGTCTCCTCGGTGACCGCACGGAAGGCGGGGAAGGAGAATCCGCACGCCGACGCCAGGTGCTCGGCCGCCACGGTCCCGATGTTGGGAATGCCCAGCGCGGCGATCAGTTTGGCCAGGGGAGCCTGCCGGGCCGCGGCCAGGTTGGCCAGCACCTTCTCGCCCAGCTTCCGCCCCATCCGCTCGACCTGCAGCAGGTCCTCGAGCCGCATCCGCAACAGGTCACCCAGTTCACGCAGCACCCCCGCCTCGATCAGCCGCTCGATCAGCTGCGGACCGATGTTCTCGATGCCCATCTGCGACGCGAACCAGATCACCCGACGGGCGAAGATGCCTCCGCAGGCAGGGTTGACACACCGCACCACGGTCGCCGACTCACCCGGGGCGACCCCCACCTCGACCGGCTGTTCGCAGGCCGGACAGACCGCCGGCGGCTCGATCGGCGTTTCCCCCCCCGTGCGGGCCTCGGGCCGGGCCGCCACCACGTAGGGAATGATGTACCCGGCCTTCTCGACCAGGACCTCGTCCCCCACCCGAATGTCCTTTTCCCTGATCTGATCGAGATTGTGCAGGGAAGCCCGCGACACGGTGGTGCCGCCCAGTTCGACCGGCTCGAGCACCGCCACCGGCGTGATCTGGGCCCGCCCCACCTGCCAGACCACCTCGCGCAGCCGCGTCACCGCCTGGGGCTGCGCGAATTTGAACGCCATCGCCCACCGCGGCGCTTTGGCCGTCTCTCCCAGCTCGAGTTGGACAGCCAGGTCATCGACCTTCAACACGATCCCGTCGATGTCGAAATCGAGCCCCTCGCGGGTGCGATCGACCTCGGCGACGAAGGCCTGGACCTCCTCGAGCGAATGGCAGACCTGCACCGCCCGGTTGATCACGAACCCCTGGTCGGCCAGGAAGGCCAGCACCTCGGAATGCCGGGCAAATCCCAGCTCGCGGGCCTGGGCGATGCCGTAGACCATCGCCTGCAGGCCACGAGCGGCCGCCACCTGCGGGTCGAGGCTCTTCAGCGTGCCCGCGGCCAGGTTGCGACAGTTCTTGAAGGGTTCCTCGCCGGCGGCCCGCCGCTCGGCGTTGATCCGTTCGAGTTGCGGCCGCGGCACGTAGACCTCCCCCCGGATGTCCATATCGCGCCGGTCGGCGATGGCCAGGGGCAACGACCGGATCGTTCGCAGGTTTCCGGTGATCACGTCCCCTGTCACCCCGTCCCCGCGCGTGGCCCCCTCGACGAACACCCCGTCCGCATACCGCAACGAGGCCGAGACCCCGTCGATCTTCAACTCGGCCACGATCGGAAACACCCGGGGCGAGATCTTCTGCATGCGGACGATCCAGTCGCGGAGGTCACCCAGCGAGTAAGAGTTCTCGAGGCTCATCATCGGCACCCGGTGCCGCACCGTAGCGAACGAGGTAGCCGCCCCGCCCACCCGTTGGGTCGGCGAGTCGGGGGTGACCAGCTCGGGATGCTTCGCCTCGAGGCGGCGCAGCTCGTCGACCAGGGCGTCGAACTCCCGGTCGCTGATCTCGGGCCGCGCCTCGACGAAGTACAACCGCTCGTGCCGCCGGATGATCCGGCGCAAGTCCTCGACCCGCCGGCGGACGTCGCTCACCGGTCAAGCAGCGCGGGGTTCAGGGCCTGCAATCCGGCCG
>CALLCO010000164.1 GCA_937998695.1 Candidatus Ozemibacteraceae bacterium | reverse complement strand
GTCGGGCCCCATGAAAGTGCAGCTGGCGATCGTCGCCCCCCTGATGGCGGTGGGCACCCTCGCCGCCTACCGCCTTGGCTTGAGTCAGGGGATGGCCGTCGGTGCCGACCCCGCCGCCGCCGCCCGTCTTGCCCAGACCATGGCCTTCGGCACGATGGTTTTCTTCCAGCTCTTCAACATCTTCAACTGTCGCAGTTACGAAAAGTCCCTCTTTCGGGTCGGCCTGGCCAGCAACCCCACGCTGCTGGGCGCGGTAGGGCTCGCCGCCCTGCTGCAGCTGGGGGCCATGTACGCCCCGCCCATACAGGCCCTGCTCGGCACCGTTTCTCTGACCGCCGGCCAACTGGCGATCGTCCTCGGGATCTCGTTGACTGTCATCCCTGCCGTTGAGCTGGGCAAACTCTTGCGCCGGTGACCACCGAGCACCCGCCCGTCGATCGCCCACCTTCCCAGGACTTGGGACAAGGCGGGGAAAAGCCGCCGGTCTGTCCCGCCGATGGGGGGCTCTCCCCATTCTCACCGGACGGCATTGAACCACCACCGTCCGATGACGAGATCATCCGGCGGCTGCAGGGCCACCTGAAACCCCACGTCCTTGACGATGTCACCCTGCCTGCCTGGACCCAGCAGGCCAGCCTCTTTCTGGGAGGCCTGTGGCTGGTGGTCCAGGCTCTGGTGGTGGCAGGGATCTGGGGGGTGATGGCCTGGCTGCCTCTGACGGTTTTGGCACAGTATCCCGTGCTTCTGTTGCGGCCGGTCATCCTGTGGACAACTATAGACCCCCAATTCATGTATGAGCTTTCCTTCACCCTGTTGTTGGGCGGCGGCTACCTGTGGGTGTTGTGGAAGGTGCTGCGGGCCGCTAGCCGCCAAGAAGGGGCAGCCGTCGAGGATGTCGTGCTCAGCCGGGCGGGAGGCTGTTCCAGCTACCGGAACTTCCTGCTCATCCTCTGGCGGGTGCTGCTCATTCCCGGAGTGGCGGGATTCAGCCACTTTTCCCCCAAAGGTCGTCCGAGCGCCACCTTCGATCCGTTGGCGACCACCGCCCGGCTCTGTTTCCTCTTCGACCGCGCTCCGCACCCCCTCTCGCTCGAAGGAATCTGGAAATCGTTCGAGGCGCGGTTCCCGGGCGTGTTTGCCGAACCCGAGGCGGGCAAGATCTTTCTCGCCGGCGTCTTGCGGAACCTGCACCGGGAAGGCCTGCTGGTGGATCGCCGCGATGATGGCCTCAGTCTCCACAAATCGATCATCTACGGCCCTTCCCCGCGGCTCCGCGCCCTGCTCGACAAATGTCGGCGCCAGCCCTCTCCTGGTGCCATGGCCGAGGTCGGTCCCGTCTCACCCCCGCCGCATCGGGAAGAACCTCCGTCTGAGGGCGAATCACCGCCCTGAGAACGCTCGCCTCGACCGACGTACAGGCAATCGACAGAACCGGTGACTTGCTTCGCTGGCGGTGGTTCCTTCGCATGTCGGGGGACCACGTAGGGCAACCATGTTCACTGCCCCTCGTGCAGGTGGTTCCGTCACGTGTCCGGGGACCACCCTGCCTGCCCCAGACCCGATCGTTCTTTTCGTAAGATGTTTCTGGCGGGCCAATGCCCCGCGCCCGGACGATAGAGGTCTGAACGGGCGCGGGTCCGTCACTTCCTCGCCCGCAGAACGGCTTCGACGGTGGTGCGGGCAACGCCCGCGCGCTGCATGTCGACGAGGGCGGCGGGAATGTCATCCGCTTGCAACCCGACCCCGCGGCAGGCGTCTTCGACCAGCCAAGTGGTGAAGCCAAGCCGCACAGCATCTATGGCGGTCCACTTTACGCAGTAATCGGTGGCCAACCCCAATACATACAGCGTGGTCACGCCCTTTTCTCGTAAGTAATCCGCCAGGCCCGTGGCCCGGCGATGGCCGTTGTCGAAGAACCCGCTGTAGGAATCGGTCCGGGGGTCCATTCCCTTGCGGATCACCTTGGTGATGCGGGCGCGGTCGAGATCGGGGTGAAACTCCGCCCCGTTCGTCTCCTGCACGCAATGCACCGGCCACAGGACCTGCGGCAACCCGTGCAGGTCGATGACCTCGCCTGGCTGACGTCCGGCATGGGCGATGGCAAAACTCTCGTGGTCGGCCGGATGCCAGTCCTGGGTCGCCACCACCAGGGTGAATGCCTGGGCCAAACGATTGGCTGGTTCTATCACCCGGTCCCCTTCTTTGACCGCCAGGGCTCCCCCGGGCATGAAGTCGTTCTGCAGATCGACGAGGATCAACGCTGTGTGCATCGCTTTCTCCCCTGCCTAGTCCTCAGGCACCGATGAATTTTTGGGTTTTTCCCTCCCCTCCGAAACTTTCAGGAGGCCACCAAAGTCGCGACAGGACTTCTCCTAAAAATCGTTGGCGGCAAAGGACGAAAATCACCAAAAGTATGCCCAGACAAGCCGGCCGGAAGTCGAACACGTTCGCTGGAAAACGTAGTTGCCGAAGGGCGGTCTTGCTATCTCATGCAGTCTGGGTATCAAGAGGTGATGGAGGCTCTGGCTGAACAAGCAGCCTTCGGGGCCATCAAGCCGAGTGAGTCTTCCGCGCCTTCATCCCATGGGTTGGTGAGTGGCGCCTTTTGGGGAAGGCGCATCAGGGAAGCTCGGCCTTTTTTTCAGGCAGAGGCGCCTCCGCGCTAGAGGGGGCAGGATCCTCCGCCAGGTGGGAAGGGCGTTGGGCGATCCTTTGCACCTCTTCCAACGACAACCCGGTGATGTTGGCCACTTCCATGGGAGGATCGCCTCGCAGCAAGAGAAGTCGAGCGATTTCTCGGCTTTTGGCTTGTTCGCCTTCCGCTCGGCCTTCCGCTCGGCCTTCCGCTCGGCCTAGGGCAATACCCTCGGCCCGTCCTTCGGCCAAACCCTGGGCTTTCCATTCCTGAACCCACTCCTTGACGGTTTCTTCGAGCATCGGGGGAACCTCCTGCAATTCTTGAAACTCGGGAAAGTGATGATTGGGCGCCTTGCCGGGGAGAAGCACCCGGCCGACCCAAACCGTGAATGACCTTCGCAGCCCTGTCTGTTCCGGCTCGTGCCACCAGTCGATCAGGTGCTCAAGGGTTTCCTTGATCTGTTGCGGAGTCCGGCAGCGTTCGAGAGCGAACAAGCTAGCGACCAGGTTTTTGGCGGCCAACGACTCGGAGGGATACGCTCTTTCTTCGATCAATAGATAGCGGAGCCGGGGCAGATACTCGCCTAGTTTTCCCGGTCCGGGGGCGATCAATTCAGAAATATCGGTTGGTGCGGTCCACCGAGGCCGGCCGTTGTAGAGAACGATGGGCAGGACGGGCGGAAATAGTCCGCCGGAGGCAATTGCGCCGGTGCGCGCCAGGTCCTGATATAACAGACCGAGGTACGTCATGATGCGGATGCCCATCAGGCGGTCCACTTCTGATTGGAATTCGAGGAGGAGGTAGACATATAGCCACTGGCTGCGCAGCCGGACTCGCCAGATAACGTCGTCGTGACGTTCGCGGAGGTCATCGGTAACGTAGGATCCGTTGCATCGTTCGAGCGTCGAAAAATCGACTTGCTCCACCCAGTCCTCGTGGACGAACCCGCGCAGGAGTTCCTCCACCATTCTGGCGTGGGAAAAAAGCAATTTGTAGGCATGATCCTTCGCGCCCATAAATACAGCATATCATATTGCCGGTCGAGCCGGAATAGCTTGGCGCAGGGCAATCGCATTAAATATTTCGCGCTGGAAGCCCGTTTCCCAGTCTCCCTCTCTGTACGACTGAAAAATTGATGCGGGTTTCCAACGAGGGCGAGGTACGGCAGTGTGCGCGCGGTTTTTGAGCAGCCCCACTTCCAGAGATGTACGGTTTAGTGCGATTGCCCTGTGATCGAGGAGTCGGGTTTGACAAACCTGCCTCGACGTGGGACAATCAACACCCTGTGGGCCGTCCCGGGCCCCGGAATGCGAAGAAGGAGTTCCTCATGAAAAAGTCCCAGGAGACCGCCATGGAAAAAGAAAAACCTGCCCATACCCAGGCCAATCGCCTTCCCTACAAGGTGAAGGATATCGACCTGTGGCAGCTCGGCCGCAAAGAGATCGAGATCGCCGAGCACGAGATGCCCGGCCTGATGGCCCTCCGCGAAAAATACGGCCAGAAGAAACCCCTGCGCGGCGCTCGCATCATGGGCTCCCTGCACATGACTGTCCAGACCGCCGTTCTCATCGAGACCCTCGCCCACCTCGGCGCCGACGTGCGCTGGTGCAGCTGTAACATCTTCTCCACCCAGGATACCGCCGCGGCCGCCATCGCCAAGGCCGGCATCCCCGTTTTCGCCTGGAAGGGCGAGACCCTCGCCGAATACTGGTGGTGCACCCGTGAGGCCCTAGTCTGGCCGGACGGGCAGGGCCCGACCCTGATCGTCGATGACGGCGGCGATGCCACCATGATGATCCACGTCGGCTACCAGGCCGAGAACGATCCCAAGGTGCTGGAACGCACCCCCAGCGGCGAAGACGAAGCCGAACTGCTCAAGATCCTCAAGGAGACCCTGAAGGCCGAGCCGCGCAAGTGGCACACCATGGTTCCCCACATCCGTGGGGTCAGCGAAGAGACCACCACCGGCGTTCATCGCTTGTACAAGATGATGGAAGAGAAGACCCTGCTCTACCCCGCCATCAATGTCAACGACTCGGTCACCAAGTCCAAGTTCGACAATCTGTACGGCTGCCGCGAAAGCCTCGTCGATGGCATCAAACGCGCCCTCGACGTCATGGTCGCAGGGAAGGTTTGCGTGGTCTGTGGCTACGGCGATGTCGGCAAGGGTTGTGCCCAGAGCCTGCGCGGCTTCGGCGCCCGGGTCATTGTCACGGAGATCGACCCGATCTGCGCCCTGCAGGCAGCCATGGCGGGCTACGAGGTCATGCCCGTCGAGGACACCCTCGGCTGGGGCGACATCTACGTGACCGCCACCGGCAACCGCGACGTCATCACCTATGAGCACATGGCCAAGATGAAGGATCAGGCCATCGTCTGCAACATCGGCCACTTCGACAACGAGATCCAGATGGCCCAGCTCGAAGGGAAGAAAGAGGTCAAGCGCATCAACATCAAGCCCCAGGTCGATCGCTATGCCTTCCCCGACGGCCACAGCATCTATATCCTGGCCGAAGGCCGCCTGGTCAACCTTGGCTGCGCCCGCGGCCACCCTAGCTTCGTCATGAGCACCAGCTTCACCAACCAGACGCTGGCCCAGATCGACCTCTGGACCAACAAGCGCCCGGTGGGCGTGACCACCCTGCCCAGGCACCTCGACGAGGAAGTGGCCCGCCTGCACCTCGAGAAGCTCGGCGTCAAGCTGACCCGCCTCACCCCCGCCCAGGCCGCCTACCTCGGCGTGCCGGTCGAAGGGCCCTACAAGTCCGATATGTACCGCTACTGATCGCGTCCAGCCGCTCTTTGCGAAACCCCGGGGCAACCCGGGGTTTCGTATTCCGGCTGCCCTGCCAGGGCATCTTCTTGAAGAGGCATATCTTCCCGAGGACCGAGTCTTTGGAAGCACGGCCACAGAAGGTCAGTGTGCCACCGGTGCGTCAGCGGAGATTCCCCGGCGTGGGGTGGGGTGAGCCGAGCCTGGCACCCTTGCCGTGCTCGACCGATCTCCTCCCCGAACCGCGGGTGGAGGAAGGGAGAGGGCCGGCCCCTTTCGATTGGGTGGCGGACTGGCCGCGGCTCGCCCTGTACCTCAATGCGCCTGATCGGCAAGAATAGATGGGCTGCTCTTTGAAGCTCGCAGAAAACCCTCGGCAGGAGACGATGGGAAAAAGCGCCTGGCGCCTTATGCGAGGGGGGAAGCCTCGGAAGCCCCCTCAGGAGGCAGAACCTGCAGGCACCGGCGCACGTCCTCGGCGGCGAGGTGGCGCTTGGCGGCGGCCACGGTGCGCAGGTGGGCGGCGGCCTCGCCCCGGTGCGTCATGAGGTCGTCGAGCAGGGCGGTCAGGCGGTCGCCATCGAGCAGTTCGGCGGCCTGGTAGACGTGGGGCCACCCGCAGTCCTCGCCCAGACCGCGAATTTTGGGATCGATCTCGACCCCGATCCAGGGGACTCCGGCCAGCGTGGCCAGCAGGCAGCCGTGCAGGCGCATCGACAGCAGGATATCGACCCCGGCCAGGGCAGCCAGGGCCTCTTCGGGAGTGACCAGGGTCCGGGGATGGGCGCAGGAACCCCCTCCTGGGGCGCCGTGGACCGTTTCCCCATTCGCGGGGGGCGGGCCGGGCTCTGGTCCGGCCGGCCCGTTCCCCACTGTGGTTCCCTCACCTCCTGGTGCCTGGGGCGGGTGGTTCGGGAATCCGACCGACATGAGGTCGGCAGCGGGCTCCGGGCGCCACGGAGGGCGCTCCTTCGGGGATCCGACCGACACGAGGTCGGCAGCGGGCTCCGGGTGCCATGGAAACCGTCCCCCCAGGCCCCCCCCCGCGTCGAGGCCCCAGGGGACGAGGTCTTCCGGAGCCTGGAAGGCAAGCGGAACCAGATCGAGGTTCTCGAGCCGGGCGGCCAGGTCGGTGAGGGCGGTGGCCAGGGCGGCGCCTTCGGGGCGTGACCCGCGCAGGATGACGCCCAGCCGCATCCGGCCCACGGTGGTGGCTTCAGCGGTTTTCCCGCCGCCTGTCGCCATCGGGCCGGCGGGGCCGGACCCGGCGTGGGGTGCCTCCGCCGGGGGGGCGAGCAGGAAGGCCAGATCAGCGGTGCGGGGCGGTTCGCGCGGGGGGCCGGGCAGGCGTTGGGCCTCCGCCAGGGAGGTCCTGTCGCGCACGCTGAAATGGGCCGCCCCGTCGATCACCAGGCGGGCGATCAGGCTGGCCAGGGCCGTGACCAGCGGCGCTTCACCGGCCCCTGCCGCCGCCCGCGGCTGCCAGGGCCCCAGGCCCTGGGCCGGCAGCAGCAGGCGCGCCCCCGCGAGCCGCCCGATGCCGAGGATCAGCGAATAGTACAAGAGGCTGCCCAAGCTCGTCGATGCCTGCAACACCCCCCCGCCCGGAATGACGACCAGCCGGGCGGCGGCCAGGGCTTCGAGCAGGCGGGCGGGAGACTGGCGCGAGATCAGGGTGGTGCGGGGGGGAAGGTCGTCCGCCTCGCCGGTGCGGTGCAGCACGATCCAGTCGAGATCGGGCCGGTGGCGCGCGCCTTCCGCGATGAAGGCGCGCCACAGGATCTCGTCCCCCAGGTTGCCGAAGCCGAAATATCCGACGAGCAGCACCTGGCGGTCCTTGTCGCCGAGGGCGGCGATGATGCGCAGGGCGATCAGCCCGGCCAGGGCCGCCAACCCCGCCAACACCCCCAGCCACAAGCCGTTGAAACCCCGCAGGTAGGCCAGGTTCAGGGGCGAGTGGAAATGGCAGAAGGTATTGACCACCGAGACCTGCCCCATCACCAGAAACAGACCCAGGATGGGCAGGATCTCCCGCAGGCGGCGCCGCCAGAAGAACAGGAACAGGAAGGCGGCCGGATACCCCACCAGGAATTCCTTGTTGCGGGGCCTCGCCACCAGCGTGTTCTCGAGGAACGTGCGGCCCAGGTCCTCCCATTCACCCGGTTTCAGGTAGGTGACATTGCCCGACCGCAACAGATACAGGAGGCTGGCTCCGAGGACGGCCACGATCAGGAACCCCTCCCGCACCGTGAGGGGGCGGGCCAGCAGCGTGAAGACCCCGCCGCCGAACCGGCGCAGACCCCAGACCAGCATGATCGCCAGCGGCAGCAGGAACGCCACCTTGATGCCCCGGAACTGCGTGAAGTGCAGCAGATATCCCACCTCGGCGTGCAAGCCGGCGATCAGCGTGCCGCCGATGAACCCCGGCAGGGCCAGCCGGGCCAGGAAGCGGGCGGCCTGCCCAGCCATGCCGGCCAGCGTCGGAGCGGCCGTTTCCCCTTCGAGGCGCACGATCGCCCACAGGCAGCCCAGCACCGGCACCGCCACCGCGCCGACCAGTCCGGTCACCATCGTGAACTGGTCGGTGGGCAGGAGCAGCCAGGCGACCCCGGCCACCGCCACGGTCAGGAACAGGTCGCGGGCCGGCGGCGGGCGGTCGCGGGCCGCCCCGATCGCCAGGGGCACGGCCAGCAGAAGGGCCAGCCCGATGGCCAGCCGTTCCCCGCTCGACAGGGCACCGACCAGGTGTCGCGGCTCCTGCCGCCGTTCGTCGTCGGTACGCGGCACCGCAAAGCCCCATTCCCCGAGTTCGCGCACGATGTGGCCGAGGTAGGCCATGTTGAACTGGACCAAGTCGCCGATGAACTTCTTTTTGTCCTGGAAGAAACACCGGATGTACAGCATCTTCAGCCGGCGATCGCGCACCGCCCGCACATACCGGGCCACGGCGCGCGGCACCGTGTACAGCTCGTCCAGCTCCCGGCGTGAGATGCTGTGGACGCGCACGATGGGGCGTCGCCCCTGCAGGCGGCCCAGCAAGCGCGGCATGCCCTGCTGGTCGTGGAATTCGACCCATCCAATGCGGAAGCCCCGGTTATGGATCCCACTGATGGCCGCGTCGAGCGCCCCCCGGTTGCCCAGGATCTCCTCTTCGGCGAACAGCAGGGCCGACACCGACCCCGGGTCGGGCAGGTTGCGGATGATCTGCTGCAGCGCCTCGGCCTCGAGACCGGGGTAGTTGAAGACCCGGATGACCACGCCCAATCCGGCCTGGCGGGCCATGTCGAGATATTCCGGCGAAAACCCGACCCCCACCCGCTCCCGGAAATCCTGGCTCGATTTGCGCAACAGCAGCATGTGGCGATGGAGGCGCTGCACCCGGCCGATCGGCAGCTTCCAGGCCAGATGGTGCTCGATGCGGTCCAGCAGGTCCTCCTGCCGCGAATGCACCCATAACGAACCCGGTGCCTCCGCCAGTTGGGCGGTGGGCGAGGCGATGAACGATTCCAGGGACAGTTCCTGCACGTCTTCGTAGGTCAGGACGGCGATCCGGCCTTCGGCTTCGAGCGTGGCCAGGGTGTCCTCCGAGAGGCCGATCGAGCTGGCGCCCTGGTGGCGCGCCTCTTCGAGCATCCGGGGCAGGGGCCACCCCTCCTCGCGGGCCAGGCGGCGCATCTCCTCGAAATCGAGCACCGTCTCGACGAACCGGTCCTGCCGCTCGGCGTCCCACCGCAGCTGGCACCGCCACACGGCGGCCAGCAGCCCGGGCAGGAAGAGCGGCAGGATCAGCAACAGCGCGGTGGACAGGCGACGCCGGGACACCCCGCAACCCCTCCTACTTCGGCGACCCGATGCCCTGCCCCAGCAGCAGGGTCAGGCTCTGCGCTTCCAGCACGTAGGCGGCCGAGTCGGGAACCAGGATCAGATGGTTGGCCGGGATGAACGCGTCGGGGGCGATCTCTTCGCCCGTCGTCAGATCGACCAGGCCCTTGCCCTTGGGAGCCCGCAGCTTCAAACGCCCCGAGCGCAGGACCAGCAGGTCGCCCACGCTCACTGCCAGCGTCTCGCCGGCTGGAATGACCATCGTGTGGAACCGGAACATCTGCTCCAGATAACTCTTCGACACCAGCGGATCGCCCGCGGTCCCAGGGTCCTGGGCGGCGACCGGCCGGGCCGGCAGGAGCAGCAGGGCCAGCAGAACCAGCAGGTCCACCCCCAGGACGACCGGGGTGACCAGAGCGAGCATGGGCCATCCGACGCGGGCCGGCAGGCGGGGCATGTTCATGGGGCCTCCTCACAGGGGGAATGGGCAGACCGCCGCAGGGTACCATACCTCGAGGAAAAAGGGGAAGCCTCTTGCGGTCATGCTTCACCGGTTCCCTCTCTACTTCACCCGGCCTTCGGCCAAGGCGCGAAACGGTCGAATTCCTATCCCCCGTTGCCTCCCCGGCCGGCATGCTGTACCATGGCCCCACGTTCCGGAGGTACGCCATGCCCATCGACGAAATCGAAGTCCCAGGATCATCTATCGCGTTCAAGGTCTGGAGATTCCAGACCGATTCGATGCCTAAGCTCTTCCAGAAGATGATGAAGGAAGGGGATGCCTTCGACATCGGGTCCGAAATCCCCGGCTTCCATGATTGCGACGGCAATGCCCGCCTGATCCGGGGGTTCTACTCGGCGGTGGTCCCTTTCGAGGTCGAGCATCTGGTCGAAGGGATGATGACCAAGGAAGCCATGAAACGCATCGAACATTGCGAGTTCCTGGCGGTTGAGAACTTCCTGTTCACCACCGGGAAGGCGGCCCCCCAGAAGCCCCTTTCCCACAGCCTTTCGCTGCTGACCGGGTACGGGGTCACCTTGCAGGAATTCGAGTTCCACCAGCTCAGCCAGTTCCACGACCGACTCAGCCAGCTGAAGTCGATCGCCCTGTCCAACCCGAAGGACCGCGAGATCCGCCGCGCCCGTCTGACCGGGCACATCGAGAGCTATACCGAATACAACGTCATCGACCCCCGCAACCATGGCATCGAGAGCGTGGCCGGCATCGTCGATTCACCGCTTGGCCCGATGACCGTCACCGTCTCGCGGCGGGGCGGGCTTCGGCTCGGGGTGCGCAAAGGGTTCATCCTGACCCTCGACTGCCTGCTCTGGGTGATGGCCTTGATTCTTGACGAGAAACCTCCGCAGAACGTCCAGAAACGTTCCTGAAGCGGCCAGGCCCCTCAGCCTGACCCAAGGCCCGCCTGGTGACGCGACATGGTGTGCTTTGGGCCAGGGCCGGTTTCTATGGTAGAGTGTCACCCGTACGATCCGGTGCGACCAAATCCCTCTATGAGGTGTGACCATGCCCAAGGAGAACGGCAAATTCCGGTTGGTGACCCGTAGCGATTTTGACGGGCTCGTCTGCGGGGTCCTGTTCAAGGAACTCGACATGATCGACGAGATCAAGTTCGTCCATCCCAAGGACATGCAGGACGGGAAAGTGGAAATCAGCGACGGCGACATCATCACCAATCTCCCTTACGTCCCGGCCGCCCACCTGGTGTTCGATCACCACCTCAGCGAAACCCTGCGCAATGTCGAACGCATGCCCAACCACATCATCGATCCCGAGGCGATGTCGGCGGCCCGTGTGGTCTACAACCACTACGGCGGCGCCTCCCGCTTCCCCCATGTATCCACGGAGATGATGGCTGCGGTCGACAAGGCCGATGCCGCGCGGTTCTCGATCGAGGAGATCCTGCATCCGACCGACTGGGTGCTGCTCAACTACCTGATGGATCCCCGCACCGGCCTGGGCCGCTTTCGCAACTTTCGCATCTCCAACTACCAGCTGATGATGGATCTGATCGACTGCTGCAAGAGCATGACGATCAAGCAGATCCTCGAGTTACCCGACGTCAAAGAGCGAGTCGACCTCTACTTCGAGCATGAAGAGAAGGCCAAGGAGCAGATCAAACGCTGCTCGCAGGTCCACAAGAACCTGGTCATCCTCGACCTGCGCCAAGAAGATCCCATCTGGCCGACCAACCGGTTCATGCTGTATGCCTTGTATCCCGAGACCAATATTTCCATCCACATCCTGCAGGGGTTCCGCAACCAGAACACCGTGTTCGCGACCGGCAAATCGATCGTCAACCGCACCTCCCGCACCAATATCGGCCCCCTGATGCTGAAATACGGTGGCGGCGGGCATCAGAACGCCGGCACCTGCCAGATCGACCACGACAAGGCGCCGACCGTCCTGCAGGAGTTGATCGAGGCCATCACCCGCGACGGTTGAGCTTGCGCCGGAGGCCGGTCGATGGGGGTGAACCTGATTCTCGGCGGGATTTTTTTCCTCCTGGGGACCCTCCTGCTCTATTTCTCCGCCGTCCAGCGCGCCCGGAGGGAGCGGTTCCGGGCGGTCCGCACGTGCACCCCGCGCGAGATCGCCGAAGCTCCGCCGCCTCCCGGTACGCTCGTGGAAGTTCGGGGAACCATCGCCTGTGATACTCCGATCACGGCCGCTCTCAGCCGGCAGGCCTGCGTGTTCTTCGCCAGCTCGATCCGGGAACGGATCGAGGAAATCTCCTGGCAGCCGAACCGGCGCACCGGCCTTGTCGAGCGGCAGGTTCGTACCTTCCATCGGTCGCTCGAGGAGCGGACCGACCGGGTTCCCTTCTGGCTCGTCGATCAGGGCCACCGGGTGCTCGTCGATCCGCATGGGGCGGAGATCGAAGGGAAGCCTTCGGTCGACCGGTTCCACCCCGCCGATCTGCCCCCCCGTCTTCCGGGCCATGATCCTGCTCGCCTGACCGTCCCGGGCGGGACGGTCAGCGGCGATTCCCCTTCGCCGGGTTCGCCCGGTCCGGCTGTCCGGCCGCCCGAGCAGCGGGTGTTGGGGGCGCAGCAGTCGGAGACGTTGCTGCCGCTCGGGGCTGCCATTGGAGTCATTGGTACTCTCCAGGAACGCCAGGGGAGGCTGGTCCTGGCGAAACCCGCCCCTGCCGGCAGCCTTTTCCTCATCACCGGGCGAACCCTGGAAGACCTCGCCGGTGCCGCCGAGAAGGCCATGCGATTCTGGCTGATTGGCGGCGGGGTGTCTTGCCTCCTGGGATTCTTCATCTTTCTGCTCGGCTTTCGCTGATCGTTTCCCGCGCGTGTGAAGGCGCTGTGCTGCCATCGCTGGGCGGCAGAAGGCTTTTTTCCGGGCCCCGCTTCCTTGACCAGCAGTTCCCTGGAGGCTATAATCCCCCTTTGTAGTCAGACCACCCGAAACAGGTCACCATTGGAACTTTCGATCTGCACTGATGTCGGACGAGTGCGCACCCAGAACGAGGACAGCTATCTGGCCATTCCTCCCTGGTGTGAACCTGCGCTATCCGCCGGGGTTGGCCTGTTTGCGGTGGCCGACGGCATGGGTGGACATTCGGGTGGGGAAATCGCCTCGGCCCTGGCGGTCCGCACCCTCGATCGCTGGTTGCGGAACTATCGCGGGGAACCTCTGGCGGGCGAATTGTTCGAAGCCGCCTTCGGGGAAGCCAGTGTCGCGGTGTTCACCCACGCCAAGGCACACCCCGAGCTGGCTGGCATGGGCACGACCCTCACCGCGATGCTGGTCAAAGGTTCCCAGGCCCTCATCGGCCACGTCGGCGATTCACGGGCCTACCTGCTCCGGCAGGGCGCCTTCACCCAGGTCACCAACGATCACACGCTGGTGGCCGAACAGGTGCGCGCCGGTCGGCTGAGCCCCGAGGAGGCCCATTCCCACCCGGCCCGCCATATCCTCAGCCGGGCCATGGGCGTGCGGGAATTCATTTCCATTGACACGTACCTGCTCGATCTCCAGCAGGGGGACGTCATCATGCTCTGCTCCGATGGCGTGACCGGGATGGTGTCCGATCAGCACCTGGCCGAGAATCTGGCCAGGTCCCCCTTCCGGACGGTCGGGCCGGCCATCGTTGGAGCGGCCAATCAGGCCGGTGGTACTGACAATTCCACGATCGTGGTGGTGCGGTTCGATGAAATCCCGGTCACCGTTCCGGGGCGGTTTTCCTTCCAACGCTTGAAGCAGTGGTTCACCTACTGGGGGTGCGCCGGTGCATCCTGACACGTTTTGGCTAAATGCGATCCAGGAGGTTGCGCGATGGATATGGTAACGATGCTGATCATTGGTGGCGTGGTGGTTCTGGTGGCGATCGTCGTGGTGCTGGTCGTCTCCAAGGACAAGGGCCCGGCGATGGAAACGCCGCCCACGGAAGAGACCGGCGAGAAAAAGGAGACCGTGACCTCCAAGCGGTTCAAGTCGGTGCTCTCCGGTTCCGATCTCCAGAACCAGATGAAAAAGGAAGAGCAGGAGCTGCTCACCCAGTACACCGCCGGCACCGGAGAGGGCATTGCCGAGGTCGAAAAGCTGCTTGTCTCCGATCCCAACAACGTCGATCTCCTCGACTGGCTGGCGTTTATGTATTACAGCAACAATGAAATCGACAAGGCCATCGACACCTACAAGAAGGCACTGTCCATCAAGCCCACCAACGAAAATCAGCATTATTACCTGGGCAACAGCTATTTCAAGAAGGGCCAGTTCGAGGATGCCAAGCGGGAGTGGAATGAGGTCATCCGGCTCAAGCCCAACTCCAAGATTGCCAAGAACGCCCAGGAACGCATCGATTATATCGCGTCCGCCAAGAAGTAACGCCAGGAGGTACCTGCCCAGGACCTGAGCGCCATGTCATACTCCCCCCCGGTTCTCAAGAAATACACCCTCCTGGACCTGATCGGGTGCGGGGGAATGGGCTACGTCTACATCGGCTACGAGGTGAAGACGGAGCAGATGGTTGCCATCAAGATCCTGTCGCCGGAATGTGCCGCCATTCCAGCCGTCCTCGAACGGTTCGTCCTCGAGGGAAAGATCCTCAAATCGCTCAACCACCCCAACATTGTCAAGTTCGTCGATGCCGGCCAGGACGGCGAGTTCCACTACCTTGCCATGGAGTATGTCAAGGGCCTGTCGATGGACTCCTTTCCCCGCAGCCATTCCGTCACCACTCTCGGGGTCAAACAGTCCATTCCCAGTATCGAGGAATATCTGAGCATCTTCATCCGTTGTTTCGACGCCCTCGCCTACATCCACAAATGTGGCCTCGTCCATCGCGACATCAAGCCCCAGAACATCATCCTCAAAGGCAGTGATTATGCCCCCTGCCTGATCGATTTCGGCATCGCCAAATACATCCGCGACGACGACGACCTGAACGCCACCGGCGAGAATCTTTTCACCGTGGTCTACGCCAGCCCCGAACAGTTGACCAACAAGCCGGTCGATGCGGTCTCCGATCTGTTCTCGTTCGGGGTCCTCATGTACGAGAAACTCACCGGCCGTCTCCCCTTCGAAGGGAAGCGCGCCATGGAGGTCTTCCTCGCCCAGACCAAATGGCAGTTCCCGCCGCCCCGGCAGCTCGTGCCGGAAATTCCCCAGAAACTCGAACAGATCGTCCTGAAGCTGCTGGCCAAGGATCCTGCCGCCCGGTATCCCACCGCCCAGATGGTGCAGGGCGAGCTCGACAAACTGCTCGCCGTCGTCCGCCAGGGCCGTCAGGGCCTGTCCATGAGCGGCATCTCCGAGGAGATCCGGGATGTGGGCGGGGTGTCGGGGCTGCGCAAGGCCTTCAAGAAACGCACCATCGCCGACGAACAGGTCATGGTCAAACGGGCCCGGGCCGAATTCGTCGAAGCCAAGGACAAGCTCCGTCAGGCCAGCATCAAGGTGCGCACCGATCCCGAGCAGATCGAGCAGCTCAAAGCGCTCTGCCATACCCTGCAACAGGAATATGACCGTCTCCAGCGACAACTGAAGATGGCCATCGGCTTCAAAAGCCAGCCCTTGGTCATCGACCGCTTCAACTCGATCCTCAAGCTCGAGACCATCGCTTTCGAGAAACGGGGAATCCCCCTCCAGATCAACATCATCGAACAGAAACTGGCCCACACCGACGGTTCCGACATCATCGTCGGCTCGATCAATTTCACCGAGCGGGCCAAGCGCACCTACTCGATCAACCAGAAGGACAACTTCCTCACCTGGGACCCATCCAACTGGTTCATGAACTCCTATGAGGAAAAAGATTTCCCCATCTTCGTCATGGTCGGCGACCAGAAGATGCCCCACGCGCCGCAAGGGTTCAAGGGCTTCTTCTGGCCCTTCGAATTCATCGTGGCCATTCACAAACTCGGCCGCACGGGCGTGGCCATCGTCGAGACCTTCACGGGCGTCGATCGCAACGGCCAGGCCACGTTCGCCCAGCATCGGGAGACCATTCTGTTCTCCCAGAACCTGTTCGAGCGGTTCGTGAAGCCTACGACTCCGGCCCCTCCCCCCCTCTCAGGAACGCCCCCCGGCGGCCTTCCCGGACCACGATCGTGATCCCCCCCGACGTCCAGGCCTTCCTGGTCCAGGCCCTCGAACGTCTGATCGGCACCCACCGCGATCTTGCTGCCGCTCATCACGACTTTCTCGCCGGTCCACCCACCGCGGAACGCCTGGGGCCCCTGCTCGACCAACGCGAAGTCTCGTTCACCCTGGCCCGCGACCTCGAGAACGACCTTGTCGCCACGCTGACCGAGGCGCTGCCGGGGCAAACAGCCATTGGCCTGGCACCCCTCGCCGCCCTCCTCACCCAGGAACTCCCGGAAGGCCCACGTCTGGTCGGGGAATGGCGTCAGGCCGTCGCCGAGGTAGTTGCGGCCGACCGCGATGTCCAGGCCGCTCTCGACCAGGCCTGCACGCGGCTCGGTGAGGAAATAAAGAAGATTCGCCGTGGGGCGAATCTTCTGAAAGGCTACCTGCAGCCGGACGAAACCGGCAGCTGTTTCATCGACAAGATCAAATAAGGGCCGGCGCCCTTAGAACATGCCGGGGATGTTCATCCCTCCGGTGATGTGCGACATCTCCTCCTGGACCATCTCCTGGGACTTCTTCAGGCCGGCGTTCACCGCCGACATCACGAGGTCCTGCAAGGTTTCGACGTCTTCGGGGTCGACCGCTTCAGGGTTGATCTTGATCGAGAGCAGTTCCTGCCCGCCGTTGAAGACGACGGTGACCATGCCGCCGCCGACCGAGGTCTCGACTTTCTTCGTCTTCAGCTCTTCCTGGGCTTTCGCAATTTTTTCCTGCATCTTCTGGGCCTGTTTCATCAGGCCCTGCAGGTTGGGGCCGCCTTTGAACATGGCTGCTCCTCCTTGTCTGGGTGTGGGTTTGAGACCGGCCCATCATAGCATCCTCACCGCAAAACCGCAAACTTGCCCCGGATCTTCTTCTGTTTGATCCGATACTCCGTCTGCGGGGATGGCCGAAGTTCGAAGAAATAGACCCCGTTGGCGACCCGGCGGGGCAGACGCCAGGGATAGCGATTCTCGCCCGCCTTGCCCCGGATCAACGCGAAGTGCACCTCGTCCCCTGCCGGATCGTAGACCGACAGTTCGACATCCGCTGGGAAGGTCAGGAAGAAGCTGAACGTCACCGTGTCGCCACGGGCCGGACTGGGCCAGGCGACGGCGTGTTCCAGACGCGTTTCCGGAAGATACCGTACCTTCAGGACCACCTGGGGATCGGTGACCGATGTCAGCGTGATGAGATTGCCGGGCCGCGCCAGCAATACCGGGCTGCCCGTCGCGGTGGTCAGGTTGCCCAGCGTGAGGCCACCCTGGAACAGCCCTGAATGGACGCCCGACTCTCGCAGCACCAGTTCGAGCCCGGCGGGGTCGGCATCGCTGGTCACCCGCACCCGGGTCGTATCGGGAAACACCCAGTTCAGGTCGTCGGCGGTGATCTGCACGAACACCTGTGCCTGATGCAGGTCGCCGTCGATCCGTTGCTGGAAATGCCCGTCCCGGAACAGGGCCAGGCCCCTGATGGCGGTTGGGGGCGTGTCGTCCCGCACCTTGTAGAAGAAAACCCGTCGTTGAGAAGTCAGGAAGGGGCTGATCAGCTCGGCCCGCTCACCCGGCACCAGGGGCACGAGATGAATGGGCGGCCCCCGGCTGGCCTCCAGATCGATCTGGCACTGGAACCGCCGGGTCGGGCGAGCGGCCCCCTCCAGGGCCAGACGTCGCGGTGTCGTGGCGGCGAGTTGGGTGGTTATGGTCACCGTGGGGGCGGCGGGGGCGGTCCATGGGCCTGACGCCGTGGCCTCGACGAAAATCGTGGGAACCGTGACCACCGGACCGAGAATCGGCCGCTGGAAACCGGCATCCTCGTAAAGTACGATGCCGTCCGAACCGACGATGGTGAACATCGTGTCGGGTACGGCCACCGGCTGGCCGAGCTGGTCGACGAGCCCCTGGAAGGTTGCCCGCACCGTCGAACCCGGTGGCAATGAACTCGTTGGCTCCCATTGCAGGCGGGTGGCTGCGGCCGCTCCTTCCGTCAGCAACCTGACGGGGACGCTTTGCCCACGGATCGTCAGTGTCAAAGCCCCGGCCGCCACATCCAGGGGGATCGGCCGGGTGAAGCTCGCCTCGACGATCGGCACTTCTTCCACGCCGACCGATCCCGAGGCGGGAGTGACCCCCCGCAGCCCCGGGAGCGGGGCGATCGTGAAGGGAAACCCCGGTCGGGTGTGGAAGTCGAGCGTGAGACTGGCCGCCGCCCCGCGGGTATCTGGCAGCACAGCGGTTCCTCGGAAGGTCCCTGGCAACGTGGCCACCTCTCCCAGATCGAAGGTCGTCAGCGAGCCGCCGATGCGCAGTTCGACCCGCCGGGTCTCCGGCGTCGCCTGGAACAGGTCGGTGGTGGTGGCGACCACGGTGAGCGGTCCCGGCAAAGCTTCTCCCAGCCGGCTCACCTGCTGGTCCGCCCGGGGGGGGAGGCCGGAAAAACCTTCCACCGTGGCGGCGGCCGGGGCGCGGGTCGCGAACCCGATAACGGTCGGAACCGGAGCGATGCCGGTCGTGCCGAATAGGGCGGGAGTGCAAGCCACCTGCAGCGCGGTGCCGACCGGCCAGGGAGTGACCGGCGAAATAATGGCGAGGCGTGCGTTGGACCCCGTCGCCCGAGAGACAGGAATCGGCCGCCCGGCCTGATCCGTGACCGACAGACCCGCTTCCAACGTCGTCGGGTCCAGGTCCTGGTTGAAGGTCAGGGTGATGGCCTGGTCCAGGAACAGGTCCGTCGTGCCCGACGCCGGCTGGATGCCCGTCAACACCGGCCGCGGCCCGACCGTCACGGTGATCAGGAACACCGGCTTGCCCTGCGACTGGATGGTGATCGTTGTGCCCAGCGGCAACCGGATGGGCAATTCCCCCCGGAAAACCCCTGAATTGGGCGCCGTTTCGACCAGAGTGGTTTCGTTCCCTGGGAAAGTGCCCTCGGAAGAGGTGATCCGCACCCGGGTCGTGTCGATGGTGGAAAACGACTGGTCGCGCGCCACCACCTCGAGAAACAGGGAGCCGTCAGGGGCCACCTGGTCGGCCGGCCGGGTGTAGGTTCCGTCGCGGTAATGCTTGAGGGAGCTGACTTCCCGGGGGGGCGGCGGCGGGGGCTGCACCGTGAAGCGGGTGACGAAGGGGGCTCCCAGCAGGCGGTCCCGGTCGTTGCGTACTGTTCCGGCCACTCGCAGCTCGTATTCCGCCAGCAGTTCCATGATCGTCCACGGACGGAGTTCGACCTGTCGCCGGTCGAGGGAGACGGTGAGAGTGGCTTCCACCGGAACCCCGAGCGGGAGCCCGCCTGGGGAGAAAGTCTTGGTCAGCTGAAACCAACCAGCCGGGGCGGCGGGATCCCAGGCGGTGGTCAGGGGATGGGAAAAGACCCAGGTGGGCCAGGTGTCGGCCGGCACCGCCGTCGCCCCGCTGGCCGGAGTCACCGAGGTGACCGCGAAGCTCTCCAGTGTCCGGAAGGTTTGAGCCAGCGCGGGTGCCGGCACCGGGATGATCGCGAAGGCTGTGCCCGCTTGCACCGGGGCCGTTACCGTGCCCTCGAATCGCCCTCCCGCCACCTCGGTGACCGGGAAGAGGGGGCCGGTCCCTCCCGCCCGTACCTGCACCGTCGTCGTTTCGTTCTGCCGGGTTCGCAGATCCAGGCCGGACAATCGGATCCACAGGGGTGTGCCAGGCTCGAGTGTGCTTCCCGACGCTACCGGGAGGCTCAACGCCGCATCACGGAAGACCTGCAGGCTGGTGAACGAGAGGGCCCGCGTGGTGAAGGCGGCGCTCAAGGCGGGAAACGCCAGTCCCTCGGTGTCGCGCCATCCCGAAATCCTTATCTGAACGGAGCTTCCCGTGGCCAGATCCCCCTCCAGGACGAGTCGGGTCGGGGTTTCCCAGGTGAAGCTGGCCGTCACCTCCCCCCTCTGGTCACTCAGGGCGATGGTCGTCGCCAAGGCTGTTGCGGGGTCCACCGGTTTGGTGGTGGTGATCGCGAACAAGGTGTCGAGCGGCAGGTCGCCCGACCCCGAGGCAGGCGCGATGCCGGCATATCGAGGATTGGTCAGGGTTCGCAATTCGATTCGGCGCGTGGGGTCGGTGATCGACCGGATGGTCAGGCTGGCTCCTTCCTCAGGAAACGCCGCCAGCGCTCCCCGGAACACCCCGCTGTTGCTACCTACCTCGATCAAAGTGACCGAAGCCGTGTCGGGCCGCAGGGTGGATCCCAGTTCCGCCCCGGTGGAATCGACGGTGGTCGCGGACCGGTCGACCCCTTCGATCTCGATGTAGAGCGTCTGGCCGGGCCCGACGGCGGCTCCTGGCGCCAACGCCGGCAGGAAGGTCGCGGAGGTGGCCACCCGCAGCGCGGTGATGGTGGTGGGAGGCAGCGAGGTGGCCTGGGTGGTGAACTGGAAGGCCAGGCGGGTGGCCTGGGGGTTGCCCACCAAGTCGCGAACTCCGCTGGCTACCACGAGCAGGGTCGTCGCATAGGGCAGGGGTGAGGAAGGTTCCAGGAGGAGGCGCCGGCTGGCGCCGTCGTAGGTGAGGGCGGCGGCCAGCGGTGTGCCTCCGGCCAGAATCCGGATGCCCGCTGTCGAAACCGAGCCGGGGTCGAGTGGTTCGTCCGCTTCGATGGCCACCGTCGTGAAGACCGACACTCCCGAAGACCCCGAAGCCGGAATGACCGGCGTCAGCCGGGGATACGTCACCAGCAGGCTCTGGCTGGCGGTCGGA
The DNA here is from genome assembly GCA_937998695.1 of Candidatus Ozemibacteraceae bacterium. Taxonomy (GTDB): domain Bacteria; phylum Muiribacteriota; class Ozemobacteria; order Ozemobacterales; family Ozemobacteraceae; genus Ozemobacter. Next base: position 2,938 of record CALLCO010000164.1, on the reverse strand, counting down.
GTGACCGTCGACTGGACCACCAGAGCGAACCGGTCGGCCAGCCCGCCGAACGAACTGCTTCCCCGGAACAGCCCGGTCGACACGCCGGTCTCTACGAGGGGAACCTGGACGCCGGTCGAAAGCGACGCGACCGTCTGGTCGACCGTGGTGGGCGATCCATCGAGGCCGGCCATCTCGATGTAGACGGTGCCGGTGGCCGGATAGTCGGCTCCGGTGGCCAGCCAGCCGTCGGGGCTGAATCCGCTGTCACGGAAAAGGGTGACGCGGGTAATGGCGGAAGGGGGTGTCTGGGCAGCCTGGGTCTGGAAGGTGAACGCGAACGGCTGCGACAGGGGATTCCCCTGGGCGTTGCTCAGGCCCGACGCGGCATAGGGGCCGTCCACCCGGTAGGTGGTCCCGGGGGTGAGCGGGGAGTCGGGGACGAGGGTGACGATCCGCGGTCCTTCGTCCCAGGTGAAGGAATACGGGACGGGGACTCCGCCTGTGGTCAGGCGCAAGGCCGTGGGGGTGATCGAGTCGATGTGAAGGGGCGAATCGAACCCGAGATCGATCATGGTGTCGAGCCGAACCCCGCTGGCCCCGCTGGCCAACGCTGTTCCAGCTAGGGTTTCGAGCCGGCTGGCCCCGGGAACCCAAGTCGGAAACAGGAGACTCGACGTCGCCGCCAATGCTGGATTGAGAACGGGGGTCCAGCTCAGCGTTGCAACTGGGGCCGGGGGGAGCGGGTTGGGAAACGCATAGACCGGCAACGAGGCAAGGACAAACTCGCCATAGTAGATCCCCCCGGAGTCGGATGCCGTTTCCAGCATCGGAATGGTGAAGGAAGTTCCACTCCAGGAAAGCCGCAGCGTGGCGGTTGTGATGTCACGGGTCTGGGTCGCCCCATCTGTTCCGGTGATTTTCAGGTAGACCGAGGCCGTTCCGGGGATGGCCCCATTGGCCGGATACCCCGACAGACGGAGAGGATCACGAAACAGCAAAAACGAATCGATGCCCGACGGTGGAGTGTTGGCTTCCTGGGTGCTGAAGATCGTGGCATAGGTGGCCGGTGTGTTGAGGAAGGCATTTCCCTTGAGATCGGTGACTCCTGGGCCCACCTCGATCCGGTAGGTGGTGGCCACCCGCAGGCCCCCGTCGGGTGCATCATTCGGATCCATGGTGACGGTGGCCCCGGTCGTCGACAGCGCAAAGACCGCCGGCACTCCGTCACGGAGCAGGCGCACGTGGCTGGCGGTCACTGACCCCGGCAGGATGGGTTCGGAAAACGTCAATCGGATCATCTGGTCAATCGTGACCCCAGTCGATCCAGCCGCTGGGGATTGGCTGACCAGGGTCGGCCGAATGACATCGGCGGCCCGAAATTCAAAAATGAGCTGTTTCAGCAATGGGTTGCCGAAGGTATCGCGAACGCCCTCCACCTGGACGGTATACAGGCCCTCGCTGACCAGGTCGCTGTCCGGATTGATGACCACATCCCTCGTTGCCGCATCATAGGAGACGGCTGCCCCGACCGGGGTTCCGCCGAGCAGAAGACGGGCCGAGGTTCCGGTCACGGTGCCGACAGCCAGATCTTCATCTGCTCTGACCCGGATGGTCGTAGCCACCGGAATATCGGTGCTGCCAGAGGCCGGCACCTGTGGACTCACCCGCGGGTAGGTGATCACCAGAGCTTGGCTGGCGGCCGGCGATACCACGGACTGGATCCGTAAAGGCACTCGATCGGGCCATCCGGCAAACGAATATGACCCCCGGAACACCCCAGTGGCGGAAGCCGTCTCGGTCAGGGTCACCAGGACTCCCCCGGTGATCGAAGCGAGGGTCGAATCGACCGTCAGATCGGCCCCATCGGACCCGATCATCTGGATGTAGACCGTTCCGGTGGCGAACCAGTCGGCATCGGCGCCCAGCGGTTGGGTGAAAGCGGCGTCGGCAAACAGGGTCAGACTGGCGATCGAAGTCGGGGCGGTCTGCGATGCCTGCGTGGTGAAGGACGCGGAATACGTGGCCGGGGTGTTCACGAACGGATTGCCGACGAGGTCGGTGACCCACTTTCCCACCTCGATCGTGTAGGTGGTCTCGGTGCGCAAGCGGTTGATCGCGGCATCGTCTGGGCGAAGGGTGACCGTCGGCCCGGTCACCGACGAAACGACGAAGGAAACCGGAGTGCCCGACCGGAGTAGGCGGATGGTATCAGACGTGATGGTGGCCGGACTCATCGCCTCGGAAAAGGTCAGCACGATGGGCGTGTCGATGCGAACACCGGTCGAGCCTGGTTCGGGTGTGTGTCCGGTAAGTCCCGGGAAGGAAACCACGAAAGAATTGGCGACAGACGGTGAGACCGTCTCATAGCGGAGAGTATGGGTGCCGCCCCAAGGGACACTGGTCGTGGTGGCCCCGAGGAAGGATGTGGTAGCGATGGCGGGTTGGGAGAGATGAAGGGTGCCGGCGCCGGTGCCATTCCTAAAGACGGTCAGGGTGGCGACGTCAATGGTATTGGGAGCTGGATCGATCGAGGTCAGGCGGAAATACAGGGTTGAGGTGGCGTTGATTTCGGAGCCATCCGTGATGACAATGGTTCGGGCCGGGTCGCTGAAGGTGGTCAAGCTTTGGACCTCGCTGGCCAGAGCTCCGGAACGTGTGCCCTGTGTCGTGAACGAAAGGGTGGCCGGCCCCCAGAGTTGTGTGCCTGCTGGGGTAATCACCCCGCTGGCGATGGAAAACTGGTAGGTGGTGTCGGGCGTCAGGTCGGCCAGCAGCCCGATCGAGATCGTGCGCGCGGTTCCGCTGCGGAATGTGATCGAAGCCGGGACGTTTCCAGGGCCGAGCAGCCGGATCAGGTGGGTGGGCGATGAGCCGACCCATTCGGAATACGACGCCTGGCGCATGTCCATATCGAAGGCGAGGGTGAACGTCGCCAGGCTCTGGCTGGCGATCACCC
>CALLCO010000163.1 GCA_937998695.1 Candidatus Ozemibacteraceae bacterium | reverse complement strand
GTCCCGGGCTGTTTCCCGCTCTGGACGAGGGAAAAGTCATCTCCTGGGCAGGGGCGCACCGCCGACGGCGGCGAGGGATTTTCCGGATCTCCCAGCCAGGGGACAGCATTCAGACAGGGACACATTCTTTTCACAAATAATGAGCCTGTTGCATGAATCGGTTTTTGCTCGTCGTGTACATAACGCCCCTGATCCGATCGGCATCTCCGAATGGACGGTACATGAAAATGGGCTGTTAGGGGGTATTCGCGCAACAGGCTCAAATAATGAGGTTTGTAGAACAGGAGGGGGCCCCGCGGTCATGGCGCGCCGGGAACGATGCAGAAAATCCCGCACCGCCGGGTTCCCTGGATTGGACCACGCCGGGAGGGCCCACAGACAAACGAGGCACCCCAGGAAGGCAGGCCCGAAACCCAGCCGGCATCCCAATTCCATGGTCATGCCCCCCTCTCTTCCATTCTGAAGTTACAGGCTGTCTTAGTCAAATGTTGACAACGGATCCGTGCCCTTTGGGTGCATGGATGGCAGGATAGTTCAGGCGGGGGGCAACAGGCCGTTCAAAACCCTACTGAAGCGCTTTCCGCCACGCAGGTTCCTGAGGGGGGGCACCCACGTCGAGGGACTATGAGCCACGGGTTCACTCTCCTGGATGAGGGCCGTAATCGCCCGCGCCGGCCGGAACGTCCTCGAAAGAGAGAGCCTGATCGGCCTGGGTGGCGGCGGCCCGAAGAGCCGCGGCGGCTTCTGGGTCAGCCTGCTCGTCGGCTTCGGCATCGGGCAGATCGATGGCCGGGCTGAAGGGGTTGATGGCGGTCGACGGTTGGGAGGGGTGGTCGACGGGGCCTATCGGCGCGGCAACGGTCGCAGGGAGCGCGGTGGCTGCGGGGAGCGCAGGGCCAGCAGAGGTCTCGGATGCCGCGGACGTGACCGTTGGCGGGATCAGGCCCGGTGGGACGGGAGGCGGCACGGCGGCGACGGCGGGGGAGGCCACGGCCGGGGCGTGTTCCCAAGCGGGCAGCGCGAGGCGGCTCAGGTCGCGGGCTCCGGGCAGGAAGCGAGGCAGCAGGCTGGTAATGACAGCGGCGGGTTCGACGTGGCCGGTGCGGACCCAGGTGGTGACCAGCGGCCCCAGCGGATGGGCCAGGGGACCGGCCCGGCCCAGGATCTCGGCCAGCACGATCCGGACCGGGTGGCCGGGCTGGCGCAGCACCGCGCGCACCTCAGGCCAGAGGCCCTCGCGGCGGGCCCACCAGGCGAGCAGACTGTCGGCGGCGGTCAACCGCAGCCGCAGGTCGGGATCGCGCAGGGCCGCGCTCAGGGCGGGCAGCACCTGTTCGAGGGGCGCGTTCACCCGGCCGAGGAGGCGGGCGGCGCGGCGGCGCAGGCCGCCCAGCCGGCGGTCGGCCACGATGGCGCGCAGATCTTGGGTCAGGCCGGCGCCCAGCCCGCCCGCCTGGTCGAGCCGGTCGCCGATATCCTCGCCCAGGTCGTCGGCGAGGTCGAGGGCCGCCCGAACCAGGCGGAGGTTGCGGCCGCGCAACATCGACCGGACGGCCGGCAGGGCCTCCCGGCCCAGCCCCTGCAGCCGCTGGAACGCCGCCCGCGCTCCGCGCGGCTGGAGCAATCCCCGCACCAGATCCTTCCACCCGCCGGATGATCCCCATGAGGGATCACCGGCCAGGGGGGCAACCGCGGGAGCATCGGCCAATGCACCAGCCGGGGCTGCCGATGCGGCCAACGGGTTGACGACGAGGCCAAAGGTCAAGAGAATCCCGAGGGTCAGGTCGGCTCCGCCCATTCTGCCCAGACGTGCCTTGGCCCGGCTGATCGCCACCTGCGGGGTCGGCGTCAGGGCAGGCGGACCTCGGCCAGGGCGATCTCATCGGGACGGCGCATGACCAGCACCAGCAAGCGGCGCGGATCGGTGATCTGGGCCACGCGACCGGCATCGGCGGGGAAGCGCCAGGGACCGGCGAGGGCGAACCGCTCCGGGGTCTGGCCGGCCACGAGACGCAGCAGGGCAGGCCCGCGGGCGTCGCGCACGTAGGCGAAGGCGGTGCCGGTCTCGTCGACGTCGAGCATCCGCACCTCGTCGGCCTCGAGGGTGGCCAGCACGAGGGGCTCGGCGCCGGGGTCAGCGGCGGGGCGGCGGGTGAGGATCCAGTCGGCGTCACCCTCGCGGTCGGCGACGACGAGGTGGCCGTGCCGGGCGGCCAGGGAGTCGGCTGACAGGGGGAACTCGGCCCCGGGCGCGTCGCGGTCGGGATCGGGGGCGGTCTCGCAACTGCGCAGCAGCAGCAGCCCGCGGCCCCGGTCGTAGAGCCAGAACTTCGCCGGGCCGGCTGGCCAGAAGCGGGTGATGATCGCCCCTTCCGCGTCGGTCAGCAGCCAGGTGGCGTCGACCGCGCCATCGGGGCGGGCGCGGCGGATGGTGGCGGTCGACTGCTCGAGCAGCCAGATCCAGGGGCCGGCCTCGATGAGGTCAGAGAAGAAGCGGGCGGACAGCTTCCGATCTTCGTCGTGGGCCACCGGGGCGACCTGGGTCAGGATG
>CALLCO010000162.1 GCA_937998695.1 Candidatus Ozemibacteraceae bacterium | reverse complement strand
TGATTCAGGCGGATGGGGGCGGTGGTCAGCGGGGCGAACAGGAACCACCCCTTCCGCCCACGATAGGTCAGTTCCCCCATCGCGACCATGGCGGTGGCGTTGCGTAAGAAACTGGGGTCTCCAAACAACCCACCCTGGAGGTCATCCATGTGGGGAGTGGAGGTCGCCACCCAATTCAGAAGACCGAGGTGATAGCCGGCCATTTCGGGCAGCCGGTCGAGATCGTCGGCAGGGAAGCCCTGGGTTCGATGGTACCACATCCTCTGCCCGCCGACCGAGGCTTCCCAGGTTTCGGCAGGGCATCTGAACATCTCCCCCCGTTCCAGGGAGAGGATGAATGCCTGGGCTTGGGTGTTCGACCCGAACCGGTCCACAACAAGCCGTTCTGGAACACCTCTTGGCTGTTCGAAGCAACGGGCGGCCGGCTCCTGGTCCGGTCGCCTGGCTTCCACGCCCAGACGCCTCTCCGATGCCTCACGCGACCCCGCTCCCGGGCGCCCGGCCCAGGGCGGGGGCCGGCAGGTCTGTCGCCGACCCGCCAGAGGTCGGCGTCAGACGAACTTGCGCACCACGTCCATGACGATTTCGACCGCGTCGTCGACGAAGATGTAGAGGGTCGGGATGAAGGTCAGGGTCAGCACTGTCGAAACGGTCAGCCCGCCGATGACTGACAGGGCGAGCGGCTGATAGAAATCGGACCCGGCGCCGATGCCCAGGGCCAGCGGCAACATGCCCAGCACCGTGGTGCCGGTCGTCATCAGGATCGGCCGGAACCGCACCGCGCCTGCCTCCTGCGCCGCCGTGATCTTGTCTTCCTTCAGCTCGGCCCGGCGCTGGTTGATGTACTCGATCAGGATGATGCCGTTGTTGACCACGATGCCGGCCAGCATGATGATGCCGATCATCGCGGTGATCGAGAACTCGAACCCGGCCAGGTTGAGGGCGGCCACCACCCCGATGAACGACAGCGGGATGGTGAACATGATGATGAACGGGTAGCTGAACGACTCGTACTGCGCCGCCATGATCATGTAGACGAGTGCGATCGAGGCGAGCAGGGCGATGCCCAGGTTGCGGAACCCTTCCATCATCTCCTCGTTCTCGCCGCCGAAGTTGATTTCATAGCCGGCGGGCAAAGGAAGGCCCTGCAGACGTTGCTTGATGTCCTGCATGATGGCGCCCATGGGCCGGTCGTCCTTGTCGGCCTGCACCTTGATCAGGCGCTTGAGGTTCTTGCGGTCGACCTTGGTGAACCCGCGCCCCTGCCAGATTTTCGCGACCTGGCCCATCACCAGCGATTTGCCCTTCTCGAGGGGGATCTCCAGCCGGGTGAATTTGTCGAGCTCGTCTTTGTAGCGGTCGGCGGCCTCCACCCGGATGTCGTACTCCTCGTTCAACTCCTTGTACTTACCGGCCAGCGATCCGAAGACGAAGCTGCGCGCCATGTTGGCCACCACCGACAGTTCGACGCCGAGATCGCGGATCCGCTCCCGGTCGAACTCGACCTTGAGCTCGGGGCGGCCGGGCTTGACGCCGTCCTCGAGATCTTTCAGACCGGGCACGTCGGCGATGCGGGCCGTCACGTCGCGGCAGATCCGCTTGATCACCTCGTAATCGTCGCCCATCACCTCGATCTGGATGGCCTTGCCGCCGCCCGGCCCGCCCATCTTGGGCTCCTGGAAGGCGATCGTCGTGAAGCCCGGGATGCGCGTGATGCGGGGGCGCACCTCCTGCACCACCTCGCTGGTGGTGCGCGTGCGTTGGCCCTTGGGCGTGAGCACGACCGTGACGTTGGCCTCGCCCAGCTTGGTGTTGGAGATCACCTTGTCGACCTCGGGCACCGTCCGCATGATCGCCTCGACCTGGGCGGTGATTTCGTCGGTCCGCTCGACCGAGGTGCCCTCGGGGGTCTCGAAATGAATGATGAAAATGCCCCGGTCCATTTTCGGGAAGAAGCCGAATGCGGGCAGATATTGCACCGACAGATAGAGCAATCCGCCCATCAGTAGCAGATACGGCAAGCGTACATACCAGCGGGGCAGCAACAGACGCAAAACCAACTTGTACATATTCAGAAAAAGCGTCATGAACGCGAAATCCCATACCGGGAAGACCACCCTTTCACAGAGCAGGTGGAACAGCCGCAGGACCAGGCTCAGGGCGGCCAGCCCCCCCAGCAGGGCGAGTGGGGCGGCGGCCAGCGCCCGGACCCAGCCCGGCAGGCCGGGCCGGACGACGACCATGGCCAGGCCCGCCGCCGCCACGGTCAACCCGAGCGCGCCGATTACCTTTCTCTTCCCTCCGCCCCACGGGCACAGACGTTCGGCGAGCCGGCCGAACCATGGGATCAGCAGCGTCTCGAGATACTCCCCGCGCAGGCGCAGAAGGCGCGAGGCCATCATCGGCACCAGCGTCATCGAGACCAGCAGCGAGGCGGTCAGCGAATAGACGATGGCCAGCGACATGTTGATGAAGATCTCTCCGATGATGCCGGGCACGAACCCGATCGGCAGGAAGACCACGACCGTGGTCAGGGTCGAGGCGGTGATCGGTAGGAAGACCTCGTCGGCGGCCTTGATCGCCAGCTCCTCGCGACGCGCCTCGCCGTCGGGGGTGGTACTCACGAGACGGAAGATGTTCTCGAGCACGACGATCGAGTTGTCGACCATCATGCCGATGCCCAGCGCCAGGCCGCCCAGCGTCATCAGGTTGAGGGTCATTGCCTTGTGCAGGAACATCAGCGGGAAGGTCATCACCACCGCCAACGGGATGCTCAGCCCGATGATCAGGGTCGACCGGTAGTTCCTCAAGAACAGGAAAAGAATGATGACGGCCAGGATGGCCCCGGAGGTGGCGTTCTCCTTGACCATCGCGATCGAGTCGCGGATGAACTCCGACCGGTCGTTGCCGATGGTGATCTTCAGCCGACCGCCGAACCGGCTTTCCAGTTTCGGCACCAGCTTGCGCACGGCGGCCGCGATCTCGACGGGGTTGGCCCCCGCCTCTTTTTTGATTGACAGCGAGACGGCGGGCTGCTGGTTGAGCCGAGAAACCGAGACGATCTCCTTGAATCCGTCGTCGATGGTGGCCACTTCCGACAGGTAGATGGGACGGCCGTTGACTTCCTTGATGATGATGGCGCCCAAGCGTTCGGGCGTTGCCATCTCGCCCTCCGATCGGATCAGGTATTTGAAGGTGCCTTCGATGATGTTGCCGACCGGGGTGTTCTGGTTGTCCTTGGTGATGCCTGCGATGACGTCGTTGATGGTCAGCCGCAGGGCCTTCAGCCGCTCTGGCACAACCTTGACGCGGATCTCGCGCTCCAGGCCGCCGAACACCTCGACGTTGGCCACGCCCGCGATCCGTTCGAAGGCCGGTTTGATCTCGCGGTCGGCCAGCCGCCGCAGTTCTTTCAGGTCATAGGCGCCGCCCAGCGAGACGTCGAGGATGGGCTGGGCGTTGATGTCGAGCTTGGCCACGGTGATCTGCTCGATGTCGCGCGGCAGTTTGCGCTTGGCCACGTCGACCTTCTCGCGCAGATCGACCGCCGCCAGGTCGATATTGGTGCCCCAGCGGAACTCGACCGTGATCCAGCTGAACCCCTCGAAGCTGCTCGAGGTGATGTTCTTGATGTTCTCGACGGTGTTGACTTCCTCTTCGATCTTGCGGGTGACGATGTTCTCCATCTCGGAAGGATCGACCCCCGGATACGGCGTCTGGATGAACGCCAGCGGAAAATCGATGTTGGGAAACAGGTCGACGCTGAAGGAGAACAGGGCCCCGATGCCGATGGCGGTCAACGCCAGCAACAGCATCAGGGTGGCGACGGGGCGCCGGACGGCAAAGGCGAAGATGTTCATGGGAAGCGGCGGGTGGCGCGGTCAGGGTCGTTCGGCGAGGACGACCGCGTCCCCGTTGCGCAGGGTGTGCTGGCCGACGACAACGACCGCCTGGCCGATGGCGACCCCTTTGGCATACAGGTGCGTCCCCTCGCGAGCCATCACCTCGACCGGCTGTCGGCGGGCTCGTCCGCCCTCGACGACGAAGACCGCCGTGCCCTGCTCGTCGGTCAGCAACGCTTCGAGGGGCAGGAGCGGCACGTTGGCGTATTCCCGCCGCACGACGAAGCCTTTGACGAACATGTTGGCCTTGAAATGCAGATCGTCGTTCGGGACCAGGATCTTGACCAGGAAGCCCCGCCCGCTGTCGGCGTAGAGATCGATGTGAGCCACCCGCCCGGTGCGGTCTTCCACCAGACAGGCCTGGCCGACCGCGATATCCCGAATCTGGTGCTCGGGGATGCGCGCCTCGACGAACAGCCGCTTCAACTCGACCACCTTGCCGAGGATGGTGCCGGGATTGACGCCTTGGCCGATGAAGCCGGTGCGATTGACGAAATACCCGGCGATGGCGGCCCGGATGTTGCACTGCTCGAGGTTCAGCTTGGCGAGATCGAAAGCCGCCTGTGCCTGCTTGACCTGGCTGGCTGCCATCGCCGCTGCAGTCTCCGCCGCCTCGAAGGTCTTGTCGTTGACCGCCTTGCGCTCGAACAGCACCTTGGTGCGTTCGAAGTCGCTGCGTGCCTCGCGGGCCCGTTGCTCGGCCATGCGCAGGGCGGCTTCGGCCTGGTCGAGGGCGATCTGGTAGCGTTCGCGCTCGATGGTCACCACCACCTGCCCGGCCGCTACCGCGTCGCCGTTCTCGACCAGGATCCTCTCGATGCGCCCCGACAGGTCGGCGGTGGCGAAGGTTTCGACGAACGGCCGGGTCTCGCCCGTGAAGGCCAGCAGGTCGCGGATTGACCCGGTGGTCAGCGCCTTCGTGGTCACGGTGATCGGGGCGGAAGCCGGCGGCGGCGTGGTCACACCGACCGGGGTGGAGGCCGGGTCGGCCGGCGCGGCGGCCACGGTCAGAGCCAGGATCAGGCCGGCGAAGGCGGCCCGGAAGAGCGCGCGGTGCCAGTTCATGGGGTGGGCTCCTTCCCCTCGGCGGGGGTCACGTACGGGCCGGGAACCGGCACGGGAAAAGGCGTGGCGGGAATAGCCAGGTCGACGGGAGGAACGGGCGCTCCGGCGTTTGCCCCGTTCGGCGGCGTCGGCGGAACGGCCATCCCGGGCGAGGGGCCCTGTTTCAGCGGGGTTGCTGGCTGCGACCCCGTGAGTCTTCCGGACGCCGGCTCTTTCCCCGCCGCGTGAACCGGTTGTCCTTCTCCGGCCAGCCCGGCCCCCGTGGCCTGTCGGTGGCCCTCCGGCGCCCGGTCTGAGGCGTTCGCCCCGTCATTCGGGCCAGGGGTATCCTTGGGGGCCAACCCTGGCTTCAGGAAGTCGCCCGGTTGCGGCTCCGGGGCGCTGGAAGGGTCTCCCCCGATGGCGGAATCACCTTCGGACCCGGCCCCGGTGCTGTCCATGGCGGGGATGTCCGGTGAGATGCCCGCTTCCTCGCCCGACAGGTCGATGGCCTGCTCGAGGGCGGGCGCGGCACCGTGATCGAGCTGCAGGGCCCGGTCGAACTGCCGGGTCAGCAGCAAGATCTCGGCCAGCCGAACCCGCTCGTCGTAGTAGGCGTTGACCGCCGTTTCGGCGGCTCCCGAAAAGGTGATCTGGGCATCGACCAGGTCGGTGATGGGGGCGTCTCCGGCCTTGAACCGAATGCCGACCACCCGCATGTTCTCTCGGCTCTGGTCAAGGGCTTTTTCCGCGAAGGCGATGCGTTGCCGGGCCTCGTCGTAGTCGGAACAGGCCTTTTCGAGGGTCAGCATCTTCCCCGCTTCCAGATCCTGCAGCGACAGGTCGGCTTTGGCCAGCAGCTTTTCATAGCGGCGGACCTCGTTCATCTTGTCCCCTCCGTCGTAGAGGGTGCCGCTGAGGCTGAACCCGACCGTGAGGTCGCGGGTATAGGCGAACGGTCCATTGCGGGGAGCGTAGTTGTATGAACCGGTCAGGTTGAGGGCCGGCTTCGTGGCGGAACGGCCTGCCGTCAACGTTTTTTCGACGATGGTGCGGTCCATGCGCGCCAGGGCCAGGTCGAGATCACGATCCATCAGCAGGGCCCGGGTCGCGGTGGCGTCGATGCGGGCCAGCGGATACTTCAGCGAGGGCGGCAGATCGACCGCCGGGGAGGCGGTGTCCCGCAGGTTCAGGAGGTTGGCCAGGTCGAGCCGGGTGTTGGCGAAGTCGTGCTCGGCCCGCACCAGGGCGGCCTGGGTGTTGGCCTGCTGCACTTCGATCCGCAACACGTCCTTTTGCAGGGCGAGGCCCACCTGCTGGTTGAGCCGGCCGATCTCGAGCAACTGGGCGATCAAGCCGAGGTTGAAACGGTGGATGCGGGCCAGCTCCTCGTGCTTGACCATCTGGAAGAACAGGCGCACGAGACGCCGGATGACCTCGAGCTCGGCCCGCTCGAGCAGCAGTTCCCGCGCCTGGGTCTTGAGTCGCGACACGTCCCGCTGCCATTCGTTGTAGCGACCCAGCGCTCTGAATTCCTGGCTGAGCCGGAGGCTGAACAGCGACGTGCCTTGGAACGCGCCCGACATTCGCTTCTGGTCGTGGTCGAGGAGCCACCGCTGCCCCTGCCGGTATTCGAGATCGGCGTTGGGGATGAAGGTGTTGTCGGCGATCCGCTGGTCGATCCAGCTTTCCTCGAGATCGAGCCGGGCCATTTTGAGGGACAGGGTGCGTTGCCGGGCCAGCCCGGCGAGGCCGGCCAGGTCCATGCCGGTGGTCGGGCCGGCGCCCAGCACCAGCAGCGTGATCAGGGCGAGAATGCCCTGGCGGAGAGGCGGAACGTGTTGCGCGTGTTTCCCTGGCGTGTCACCGCCGGAACCGCCACCGGACTTCTGGGCCGGGCGGTCGTCAGGCAACCCGCGAAGCTCGAGCTGGGCGGGAAGGAGCGGAGACGGACCGGGGTGTCGGGGAAGAGTGGTCATGGGTGGGTGGTGGCTCCGTGCAACATGATGGCCAGGACCTGTTTCAGATCTGAATCGGTGGCTTTGCGGCCCAGCTTGATCTCCCGGAACAGCAGCATGTGAAGCGCCCCGAACAAGGCGATCAGGAACAGGGACGGGGGAATCGGCCGGAACCGCCCCGCCGCGATTTCCAGTTCGATGGCGGAACAGAGCAGGATGTACTGGGGGGTGAACGCCTGGAAGAGCTTCTTTTCCAGCCCGTGGCACATCCGGACCTTGACCTCCTCGACGATCTCGAGCAGGCGCCGGTCGTGGCGCGTCACCGCCACATAGGCGCGGATCGCCGCCAGCAGGTTGGCGGCGAGGGGCCGGTCGGCGGTGACGGCGCGCTCGACGGCGTCGCCCAACCGCGCGAAATGGTCCTCGAGGAGGTGGTCGAGCAGGGCTTCCTTGTTGGGGAAGTACCGGTAGAAGGTGCCCTTCCCACACCCGGCCGCGGCGACGAGATCGTCGATGGTCGTGGCCTCGAACCCCTGACGGGAAAACAGGTCGAGGGCCACCTCTCGCAGGCGGAGGGTCTTGTCGGAGCCGTTGGCGGTGGGCGCGTGTGGCATCGGAGTGAGACTGACTAGTCAGTCTGCCGCAGGGTAGCGCAGCAAACGCCTCTTGTCAAGACGATTCATGGGGAAATTATGGAGAGAGGAATACCATGTGGTTCCGAAATGAGGGTGGTTCGCGGAGGCAGGACACCGAAAGGCGGAAGGCCGGCGCGGAGGAAGGCGGGCGGGACCACTCCCCTTGCCCGGCACCCGTTCTAGGTGCGGTCATGATTGACCTTGCAGGTTGTCCGACCGAGCTTGCGTTGGTGAGTCCGGACCACTGAGATCAGGTCATGCCACATCAACGGTGATGATGGACAAGTGGAGGATGGCCCGCCGGGAAGGGACGTTGACGGGAGGGGGATCGATTCATACAATTGAAGAGAATCATCTTTTGGGGGGAGAGCCTATGCGTCGTTTTGCCATGACCTTGATCGGCTGCGGGTCCATTTTCCTTGCCGGGCTGGGCGGGCCGGTGTTTGCGGCCTCTCCCGACCTGCCGACCGCCTACCGGCAGATGCAGGAAGCCCTCGACGCCTACCAGGCGGCGGTCCTCCAGCCGGCCATGAATGCTCGGGACGTCGCCGCCAAGCGGGACCGCTACCTCGAGGCCAAGCGGCTCTTTGAGCAACTCCAGGGAGGCGCCTTTCCCGCCTCTCCCGCCGCTCCCGCTGCCTCCGCCGCCCAGCCGACCGCGCCGGCCTCTCCCCGCAACCGGGTCATGCCGGCCTTGCGGGCCACCACTCCGGCCATCCCCGTGGTGACGACCGCCCAGGCCGTCGATCGCGTTCTGCAGAAAGTCCAGTCCAGGGCGAAGGTCAACGAGAAAGATCTCGATCTCTCCTTCGCCGAGACCAACGACAACTCCCTCGAACTGCAGACCGGCGAGACGTTCTGGCAGTCGGTGACCCGCGATATCAAGGCGGCGAAGAAGAGCATCACCATCCAGATGTTCGGCATGGAAGCCGACAAGACCGGCTGGGAGTTCGCCCACATGCTGGCCGCCAAGGCCAGGGAAGGGGTCGAGGTCGTCCTGGTCGCCGACCGGGTTGGCGCCCGCTTGGTGGGCCCCAAAAACCTCGTCTCGACCACCGAAGAAGAGAAACTCTTCCGGTTCTACCAGGACAACGGCATCAAGGTCGTCTTCTACGACCGGGTCAGCAAGGCCACCTCACTTGGCCAGAAGCTCGATTTCTACCATTTCGACCATCGCAAGAAGTTCATCATCGATGGCAAGGTCGGGTATGTCGGGGGGTACACCCTGCAGCAGTCTTCCCGCGAGACCAAGCACGACATGATGGTCAAATGCCAGGGATCGGTCGTGCAGCAGATGCAGAGCGGGCTGCTCCTCAGCTTTCTCTACAACGGCGGCAAGCTCGACGCTGCCGACGAGGCCACCCTGCGGGCGAAGTTCTTCCCCACGCCCCAGAACAAGGGGCGGTCCAATGCGCGGCTGGCCTACAACATCCCGCGCGGGGTCCATGACGTCCACGACAGTTACACCCGCGCCATCGACAAGGCGCAGAACTACCTCTACGTGATCAACCCCTACATCACCAACAACGACATGGTCGACCGGCTGTGCGCCGCGGCCAAACGCGGGGTTGACGTCCGCATCGTCCTCCCGGGAAAGGCCGAAAACCCCCTCAACGACGCCAACACGCGCTTGCATTTCGAGAAGATGCAGAAGGCCGGGGTCAAGATCTACTTGTACCAAGGCGAGAAAGGCCTCGGGAAGGTGCATGCCAAGGGGCTGATCGCCGATGACTCGTTCGCCTCGATTGGCAGTTGCAACATGGACACCATGGCCCTGCGCCACAATTACGAGTCGAACGTGGTTTCGAAAGACCCCGATTTCGTCCGCCAGGTGCGGGCCGACCTGTTCGAACGCGATTTCCAGGTCAGCACCCTGTATGAGCCTCCCAAAAGCTGGTGGGAACGGGCCAAGATCAAGGTCAAGGGCGGCCTGACCGAGCTCCTTGACCGCTGGGATTGATCCTCCCGGGGTTCGGTCCTGCCCCTGCCGGGTTGCGCCTCCGGCATGCCCTGAGTTCCCTGTCGCGATCAGGCGGCCCGACCGCGCTTTGGTTGGTGACCCCGGATCCCTGCGATCAGGAACATGCCGTGTCTACGGTGACGCTGGAGCGGAGCCCACGGCTTGATTCCAGGGCATGGCGTGGCCCGCCTCTCCGGTCCGCCGTCCGTCAGGGGCGCCTTTCCTCATGATTCCCGCTTGCGTTCTCCCTCAAGGGATGTTGGAATGAGGGAGGAGGATGGCCATGAAAAAAATCGGGGCGCCCTGGGCGTGGTTGTCTGCGATGTGCCTGTTGCTGACGGTGGCAAGGGTCGCCGGGGCTTTCACGCCGTCGAAGAGCCTGGCGACGAAACTCGACCCGTATTGGTTCGGGGTGTTCCATCGGGCGATCTGGGCCTTGAAAGATGACCAGCTCTTCAAGGAGTTCGACGACCTGACTCGTGACCTGGTGCGCTTCCGGCGGCAGGAGGAACGGCTCGACCGGACCTGCATTCGCGACCGCGACCACAAGGAAATGCGCGGCGGCATCGACCGTTGCTACGAGGAGATGCAGAAGCGTTCGACCCGGGTTTGGGTGTCGATCGGACAGATCCAGGAGGTGGGCCGGGTGATCGCCAATGGACCGTTTTCGGCTGCCGACCGGCGGACGGGCCGCCAGCTGGCCGAGCTGGCCGCCCAATTGGCCTGGCTTTGGCAACGCACCATCGTCGAGGCCACCTTGACCCGCTCGATCGTCGATTTCCCCGAAACCGCCGTGCGCTCGACCTGGCGGTCGCGGCTGAGCGACCTATTTTCGTTCTACTACCGGCTTATCAACCTCCGGGGAGAACCGATCACCGTGTTGAGGGAAAGACCATGACCGCCTCGCCATCGACCAGATCCCGAAAGCCTCGCCCAGGGGCCCAAACCCCGGGGGCCGGACCCCTGGCCAAAGACGCCGGGGCGGCGGGGGCCAGCCCCTCCGCACCTTCCCGTCGTCGAACCCCTGCCGACAGCAGAAGAGACACCACGGGAACCGCACATGCCACGGAGGGCACTTCCCCACGTGATGCCGGTATCAGGTCCCGGTCGCGCGCTCCGGTGGAACGTCCGCCTTTGGGTTTCCCGGCCCCGGCCGGCCGTCCCCTGCTGTTGGGCATGGTCCACGTGCAGGCCTTGCCGGGCGCGCCTTTCGCCCACCTGCCCCTGCCGGATATCGTCGGCCTCGCCGTCGGTGAGGCGGAACTGCTGGTCAAGGCCGGCTTCGACGGGGTCATTCGCGAGAACATGCACGACCGGCCCTATCTGAAGGGGGCGGTCGGGCCCGAGTATTTCTTCGGGAGGGACGCATCCGGCGAGAAGGTCATGTGCGTCATCCAGCAGCCCCGATCCGATGGTGGAGGGGTATCCTTCACGGCCTGGAACGGGCTGCCGGTGCCGATCACCGTCGTCTTTCGACCGGTGCTCGACAACCTGAAGCCGGATGCCACTTTTCCCTTGTGCCTGGTAGTGCCGGCGCAGAGCACGAAGCCGGCCTATGCCGCCGGCCGGATCGACCGCCGCCGGCCGGTGCGGTGGGAGAACCGCTGGACATGGGGGTTCGGGGTCGCCCGAGCGCTCCTTCCCGGTCACCCAGGGCCACCATGGGGAATGGAGCCACCAAGGCGAGTTCGCGTATTCCCTCGACTGGAACATTCCCGAGGGAACGCCGGTGCGGGCGGCGCGCGCGGGCACCGTGGCCGTCGTCCGGGACGGCTTCACCGGCCATTCGGCTGAGCCCTCCTGGAAGAATCGTACCAATACGATCACCGTGTTCCATGAAGACCGGACGATGGCCGAATACAGCCACATCCGGCAGCATTCGGCCCGGGTGAAGCGGGGGCATAAGGTCTGGGCAGGGGAAGTTCTCACCCTGTCAGGCAATGTGGGGTACTCTTAGACCCCTCACCTCCATTACCGGGTGTTCCGGGTGCTCGATACCCCCGACGGGAACCGGGCGGAGTCGATTCCGATGCGGTTCCGCGGGCCCGACGGGAGCCCCCTCCTCCTGGGAGGTGCCCCCCCTCCTGAAAGCCGACCCCTGGCCCGGCTTGACGCTTTCCCGTCCTGTCAGTAGGCTTAACTCATTCGAGTACCGTTGTCCCCAAGGAGCGGGTGATATGAGGTATACGAACCGTTGTCTCATCGTCGTTCTGGTGCTGTCCAGCCTGGTGCTGCCGCTGGCGCCCGTTTCCGCCAAGAACTTCTCCGACTGGCTCGACGAGGCGAACGCCGTCCTCGACCGGGTTAATGCCACGCTCGACACCACCTTCGGGACGGGGGTCAAGCAGGATTACGTTCCCACCACCACGGCCCAGACCCCGAACGTCGATTCCCTGTTCGGCGGCATCGAAACGAGCATGGAAAAGACCATGGGGAAGAACGTCCATGACTCGTTCCGCAGCAAACCGGGATTCAGCAACAACAAAGCCGAACTTGAGCGGGTCGGCCGCATCGCCCGCCGCCTGGTGCCACAGTGCGAGCGGAAAGACATCAATTACACCTTCGCCATCTTGAAGACCGACGAGGTCAACGCCTTCGCCGCCCCCGGCGGGTACATCTACGTGACCCAGGGCCTGCTCAACGCGGTCGGTTCCGACGATGAACTGGCCTGTGTCATCGCCCACGAGCTGGGGCACGTCAACAAAAAGCACACCATTCGGCAGGCCGAAAAGGCCGGGCTGATGACCGCTCTCATCGCCCTCATGGGCCTCAAAGACGAAACCAAGAAATACCAGACCGCCGCTGCCATTGCCGCCTTCTTCGCCAATCAGAAGTTCTCGCGAGACGACGAATTCGAAGCCGATCGCATGGCTGTCAAGTATTCCTATAAGGCGGGGTACAACCCCAACGCGATGGTTCGGTTCTTGGAACGCATCAACCGGGACAACAAGCTCAGTAAGTTTACCAAGTATTTCTCGACCCACCCGCCGACCAACGACCGCATCAAGAAAGTCCAGGAGGAGATCAAGAAGGTGTCCGGTCACGACTACGTCCCGGTCTCGACCTCGGGGTCCGGTGGCTCCTCCGGCAGCACCAAGAGCGGGTCGGGTTCAACGTATGGCACCACGACCACGACGACAACCACTCCCGGCACCAAGCCAACCAGCCAGGAGCTGCAGGCCGCCTACGAGGTCTACCTCTACAAGAAGCAGGTCTACGAGTACAAGGTCGCCCAGCAGGCCCCCTATGACGAAGTCATGAAGGCCTTCAATGAATACCAGGCGGCCAAGAAGCACTACATCGACCTGAAAGCCGCCGCCGGGCAGTAAACAGCACTCCGCCCCCTCCGCACCTCTCCAGGAACACGGTCACAGGCCGTGTCCCTGCGACGTTTCTGCCGCTTGTGGGGGTGGCAGGTTCCGCTGACATTTCGTCGCCCCCCACCCAAATGCTCCGGGAGCGACCTCGCCATGGCGAACCCGCCCTTCCGTTCCGTGCGTTGCGAAACCCCCTCATTTTCCCCTCCGAATCGCAGACATGATCTGGTGACGCGAGGCGCCCCCCCACAGGGCCCGGTGTCGAAAGGTGGACTCTGGAACCTCCAGGCGATGCCCAGGATGGGGAAAGGTGGGGCAAGGGTGGATGTGACAACCTGTGCGGCGGCACGAGGAAGGGGAGTTGAGGGGGGAAAGCCGTGGGTTTTACCCTGGCTGGCCTTGCGGGGCAGGGGTGGAGGACATCCCGGAGTTCAGCACGTTGACGAAGGCCAGGCCGATCAGTCCGACGGCATAGGTGATGGGCAGTGTGGCGCAGGCGGCAATTTCGAAGGTCGACTTGGCTAGGCCGGCTCCTTCCAGGATACCTATGAGGAGGGCGGCGCCCAGGGGGGTCAAGACGAGCAGCAGAAACAGGTCGAGGGCCCGGCTGGCGAAGCTTTCCGAGGGGCCGGGAGCGGTGGAGTTATAGTACAGGACCTTCAGGGTCTTGTACCAGATTACCAGGGCGAGGAACACCCCGACCATCAGGACGTCTTGATGCTGGGAAAAGACCCGGAGATTGGCCTCCGTGAGGGCACCGTAGGCGATGCCTGCGGTAAAGAGGGGGGTGAACATGGCGCACCGCAGAAGGGAATGGAGAGAGAGCGACTTCTGTCGGGGCAAACCCCGGCACAAGGCGGAAACGTACATCCAGAACTTGAAGGCCAGCGTCGCCCCAAAGATCTGCTGACCGGGCCCGCCCAACCAATCGGCATCGAAGCCTCCGCTGGCCAGATTGCCCGACACCAGGACCACGAAAAAAGCCAACCGCCAGCCGTTGCGGCGTTCGTGCTCGTGCGATGAGCCTTCCAGCCACCACAGGTAGATGAACAGGAAGCCGATCAGCCCGGTCAGCAGCGCCTCGGAAAACTCCCGGTCGAACGTGCGGGTGGTACGGAAGAACATCATGTAGACCTGATGGAACCGAGCCCCGAAGAACTGGGCCAGGCTCAAGGCGACCGCGCCATCGACGAGCGCAAACCGCCAGCGGGCGAAGGCCGCCCGGGCGGGATCGGGGGCGGCCTGCTCGTTGGTTTCCTCGGCTTCGTCGGTGTCTTCGTCGTCCTCTTCGGACCACTGGTCGAGGCCGGTCGGTGTTTGGGCAGTCGCAGCCATGCCGGGAGGGGGTGGCGGCGGCGGGGGTGGCGGCGGCGGAGGTGGCGGG
>CALLCO010000161.1 GCA_937998695.1 Candidatus Ozemibacteraceae bacterium | reverse complement strand
GGGGCCGCGAGGCCCCGCCGCGCGAACACGGAACACCCGAGGGCGTGGATCAGTAGGCGCTGTCGAGCGTGTCGGCGGAATCGCCGGTGCCGGTCTCGCCGGTGGTGGCGCCGGTCGCGTCACCGGTGCCAGCGGCGGCCGGAGCGGCCTTGGTGTCGCCGGTGGCATCACCCGTGGGAGCGACCGGGGTGGTGATCTTGGTGATCAGCTCGGAGAGGTCTTTCAGGTCGACCTTGCCGTCGCCATTGACGTCGGCGATCTTCTTATAGCAGTCGAGGAAGCTCTTGGGATCGGTAATGTACTTGGCGACCTGGTAAACGTCTTCGTGGTCGATCTTGCCGTTGCCGTCCATGTCGCCGGGCAGGTTTTCCGGATCGACCGGGAAGGTCTTGCGATCGCCGAGAACGGCTTCCTTCAGGAGGTTGTAGTCGGCCCAGGTCACCTTGCCGTCGCCGTCAAGGTCAGCCGCCTTGTCATAGGGTTTGCGGAAGGGGGTCCAGGGCACCAGGAACTTGCGCAGCATCTCGGCCAGATCGAGCCGGTCGATTTTGCCGTCGCCGTTGAGGTCGCCGTATTTGACCATCATTTCCTTGATGAAGGCGTCGATCTTCTTGGTGGTCTCGCCGATCACGGTGGCCGCCTCGCGGATGGTCTTGAACATCTCGAGGTATTTGGCCTGCTGATCGGGGCTCAGCTTGTTGAAGGTCTTGGTGTCCATGAAGGCCTTCTCGAGGTCGGCCATCACCTTGTCCTGCTCGGCCAGCAGCTTGTCGAGCTGGGCCTTCAGTTCGAGCATCACCTTCTTGTCGGCTTCGCTGAGGGGTTTCTTCTCCATGATCGCCAGCATCTGCTTCTGCAGATCCATGATCTTGACCTGGAGATCCTTCATTTTGCCGAGCAGCTCTTCGAGGCCGTCCCAGGACCACTTGTACTTCTCGGTGATGGTCAGCAGGCCCTTGGCCACGCGCTCCTCGACCTTGGCGATGGTGTCGCGCAGCTTCTCGGCGGCCTCGGCCTTGACGCGGATCTGGAGGCTCTGCGCTGCGGTGAAGACGATCTCATCCTTACGGAACTTTTCGGTGTCCTTCAGGAAAGCCTCGTGAAGGTCTTTCTGCTCCTTGCGGAGAGCGGCAACCTTCTCGGACAGCGCCTTCAGTTGGGTCTGCAGCTTCTCGAGCTGGTCCTTGGTGATGTCTTTGGCTTTGAGGAGCGCCTGCACCAGGGCGTCTTTCTCGCGCACCAGGGCGAGGATCTGGCGCTTGAGCTCGATCCGCTTGTTGTGGAACTCCATGGTCTTGGCGTAATACTCGCTCTGGGCCATGTGGTTCATGGTGTATTTCATGGCCAGATCGACGTTGGCAGGGTTGGGCTTCCAGGCATGGCTTTCACGGACCGTGTTGGCGGCTTCGAGATACTTGCCCTGCTTGGCCTCGGCGGTAGACCGCTGCCCATAGGCAGTGCTGATGAAGCTTTCCAGCCGGGGGTACTTGGCCTCGAACTGCTTCAGCCAAACGATGAATCTCTGGGTTTCGGCTTCGACCTGGGCGTGCTTGTTCTCTTTCACCAGGCCGGCAATGCGGTCGGCCCAGATCTTGGCCTGGGCCACCGGGTCGAAGATCGCGACCGCGGCAGAGGCCACGGCGCAGGATACCAGCAACAGAAACGCGGACACCCAGAAAATGGACCGGGGATTTCGAATGGTCATTGTGCTCTCCTCGTTCTTCAGATTTTGGTGGAAATCGCGTGGCAGTCCTCAGGACGTCGTCGGGGGGTCCCGGTGGGGATCGTTCTCCTCGTCGGCGGTACCTCCTCCTTCCAGGGGGCGCACCCCTGTTTTTCTCTACCTTCCACTATGCACCTCGGATGACCCGGGTTACAAGTATCTTCGTCGTTCAGGGGAAGAAGTAGTTCCAATCCGAGGTGGTCAGTTGCTGCGAAATGAACACCGATGACAGGCGGATCTCCTTGGTGGGTATCCGGGGATCGTTCGAATCGATGACGACATGGACCAGGACCTGGCCCGGCTTGATCCGGGTGGACAGGATGCGGTGGTTCTTCCAGACCTGGAGGACCTCGAACCGTTCCATCCGGGGGACCCCGAAGGTCTTCGTTTCGGTCGAGCCGACCGTGGGGGTGAAGGTTCGCAGGACGTATTTCCCTTGGGGGGTCGACACCAGGGAGTAGGTGGTGGTGGCGTTGCGCGCGCAGAAGGTCAGGGTGTCGGACGGGGGAACCGAGGTGGGCAGGTCGAGGGCGGCGACTCCCATCGTGACCGAAGCCGCCCCGGTGTGCACGCTCTGGCAGGCCAGCAGATCCTTGCGGATGTGCGCGAAGAGCAGGCTGGCGGCCCGGATCGACTCAAGGGTGTCCTGACCTTTGAGGGTGTTCTTCACTCCGCTCGAAAAAAACTGGTGGACGAACAACAGCAGCAACACGCCCAATCCGGCCACGATCGACAATTCGACCAGGGTGAACCCACGACGGGAAAGCCGGCTCCGCGTCGGCGCGCCATTCCTGGCGCCCGCGGGGCTGAGGCGCCCCTCCCCCTTCAGACCTCGTGACGGCCGGGTCATTCGCGCACTATCACGGAAAACTCCGCCCGATGCCGGTCAGGTGGTTCGGACGGGGCCAGCCGCCAGGCGAGGGTGATCTTGATATCCCAATATCGGCCGGCATTGAGCAAGGCCATCCCCGTGTTGTTCAGGGGACGGGCTTCCAGGCGTCTTCGGGAGAAGAGGGGATGCAACGGCGAAACGAACAGGGAGACCTTCAACGGCACTCCCGAGGTCTGCAGGGGAACGGCCTTCGTCTCGTCGTGGATCGTTTCCAACTCGGTGGTGAATCCCGGGTCCATGAGGAGGGCGTCGAGGGTCAGCCCCCCGTTTCCAGAGCGGATGCGGGCATCGGTCAAGATGTCGTCGTAGCGTCCGGCAAAGCGTTGCAACTGCTCGGCCAGCTCGGCGGCGTAATGAACCGCCATCACCTCGTAGATGGAGGCGTTGCTGACCCGGTTCGAGGAACTCAACAGCGTGATCATGGGGCCCAGGGCCAGGGTCATGACGGCCAGGGCCACCAGAATCTCGATGAGGGACAGCCCGCGCCGCATCAGTCGGCCCCTGCCACCAGCACCTGGCTGGGGCGCTCTTCCATCAGGAAGACCCGCGAGGCCGGGTAGAGATCGGAACTGGGATTGAATCGGGGGTTGTATTTTATGGTGCCGCCGCCTGTGAAATCCCCCATGGTGGTTCGGGTGTTGTCAGTTCGATACAATCCCATCTCCCAGGCTGCCACCCCCCCGAACACGTTCAGGCGGTTGACCGAACCGGTGGGAGGTGGGTTGGCCGACAACACCTTGCCCCCGCCCCCATAGCCTCCCGGGCCGGGGTTGAGAGCCACGAGATAGGCATGGATCTCGTCGGTCGTGCCGATCAGCAGATTCCCTTCCAGGGCGATGAGGGAGCAGAGAGTGTCGGGAGCTCCGTTGCTGATGCGGCTCTCGATCTTCTGAGGGATCTCGAGATCGCCCCGCTCCACGATCAGAATAAACGGTTTGTTCAGCCAGATCCGGCCGGGGAGGGAGATGCGGTCCCCGCCGCTGGTGATGGTGCTGCGCCGCTTGACGTAGAACACTCCCGCCCGTTTAGGGACCCACCATCCGGTGCTGCCCGGCGCGCCATCAGCCGGCAGGGGCGGGCGCAGGAGGAAGTCGCGCAGACGCTCGCTCTCTTCGGCAGGGGTGGTGGTATCGCTGACGTCGAGATAGTGGGAAACCCGGCGGAGGAGGTTGGCCGAAGTGAACCGGAATCCCAGCAGGCTGCCGGCGAAGTAGCAGTTGTCGGGATCGGTGGTGGGATCGGCCCCTCCCGTTTCGCGGAACAGGATGCGGACGTTCTCGTAAGGATGCAAACCCCGGATCCCCGAAGGGGGGATCCGCATCTCCTCGGCGTTGGGAACGAAGAAGGGGTTGGTGATGGCGCCCAGGGCGACGCTCCCTTGATCGAGGTTGGGGAAGGGCGTGCCGACGGGGGGATACTTCATGAAATCGAACAGGGTGTTGAAGGCATAGCCTGCCGTGGGGGGATAGACGGAGGGGTTGACATCACCGTTCAGGGGCATCACCCGGCTGTAGCTGGTGTATCCGGCTTTGGCATCGGGTGCGGGGGGCAATTTGAATAGTTGCTGGAATTGCATGCCGATATGGGGAACGGCGGAGGCAGGGTTGTAGTCAGGGGCGGCCAGTCCCTGCAGAATGAACTTCCAGCTGTTGTCGGCCGCCTTCAGAAAATACAGCTTCAGGAAGGCGGCGAGGACGGGGCCGATCATCAGGGTCCGCGACGGCCGGCCGCGGTCACCGTAGGGATACAACCAGGAACTGGCACAATACCATCGGTCGCTGGGGGTCCAGCCGGTCGAGGGGTTGGCCACCAAGCCACTCCACAGATTCCAGCCAGCCGCTCCCCGGTTCTGATTGGCTCCCAGCCCTGGGTCGGTAGTGAAGAATCCTTGGAACAGCCCGCCGATCATGAACGATGCCACCGCCGGCGGCACGGGCAGGTCGAAATGGACAGGATCCTCGATTTTCTCGGGCCGCACGACTTCTTTGCCGGCCAGCACGTTCGGGGGCAGGCAGAACAGGAAATGTCCTCCGGTGTCGTGGTCGAAGCCCGATGGCAGGCGTAGCAGGACGGTGCCAGTGCCTCCTCCCGCCGAGGGGTCGAAACTTGGCCCCAGGAAGATCCAGCCACGGTTGCGCAGATCGGCGCGGTCGTCGGGCGAAGTGCCCGCATAGGAGTCGGTGCCGTTGAAGATCTTCAGGGGGTTGGTGAAGGTGCGTGGAACCGGGAACGGGTGGGTATAGCCGAGGTCGACCTGACCGCTGAACTTGACGCCCAGCGCGTTGTACGAATAGGGCCAGGGGGTGTACGGCACGAACAGCGAGAAGCGGCAGAACGGCCCCGGCACCATCGAGACCACCCGGAACTGTCGCCGCATCTGGGCTTTGCGGCGCAATCCCCGATGTTCGACGGTACAGGAGATGACGATCTCGCCGAGCTTTTCGACAGGGTCGCGGCCGGCCTGGAACTGAGTGGAATCGGTGTTAGGGGCGATCTGCTGAATCTCTTCGAAGGACACGTCCATCGACAGGCAGCGGGGGTTGCGCGGGGGCAGCACGGAATAATCGACCAGGTGGGGAAGCTGGGCCAGCATCTTGTCAAAGTCGTCCTGCATCTGCTGGCAGATGGGGTGCCCGGAACCCAGGGAGATGGTCGGAGTGGTCGGCACGCTGCTCAGAAGGGTGGGGACGGCCATCAGGATCAACGAATTGACGCTGGTGTTGATCTTGTCGGCGAACAACTGCACTCCGGTCAGGGCAAGCATGCTGGCCACCTCGCCGATCATCTCGTGGTGCGCCCGCAGGTTTTGCTGTCGGACCATCGAGTTATACGAGAAAATGAACACGCCCAGAACGGCGGAAAGGAGGATCACCAGCCCCAGGATCATCCCTCGACGGCGTTGCATGGAGAATATTCTACCCCAGGTGAACCGATCTCTACAATTTCGGTCGACTCTGAGATCGGGGGGGAATTCGTGCAGCGCCTAAGTCGGCGAACGAGGTGAGGCTGGGGCCCGCCCCGGTCGGCCGTGGCACTGCGGTGGCACCCACATCGATTGACTCCTCGACGGTTGGGCAGAGATTTTCCTGGGAGGAGCCATACGGATGGCCCAGGGCGGCAAGGGCATCGCACCCGGCCTGCCCGTCATCCCAACCTTGCTGCGGTGACTTGGTGCACCAAAGACATGGCGAGACCGTCCATGGGCGGGCGAACCTGGTATCTGGCCCCTGACCCGCCTCCGGGCCTCGCCTTTCAGATCACTCCGAAGGGGGGGCGAACCACTCCCGGATCCGCAGGACCGACTTGATGACGTGGGTCTTCTGTTCCATTTCGAGAGTCAGGCGGGGCAGGGCGGGCTGGGCCTTCAGCCACTGCACGAGCGGCCCGAACTTGAGGCAGCCGTCGCCCACCGCGATGTGGTCGTCCTCGCTGCCCAGGTTGTCGTGCAGGTGGCATTCGAACAACCTCCCTCCTAGAGCCTCGAGCCAGGTCTTCATCGACACCTGCGAGAACAGGTTGAAATGGCCGGTGTCGAAGCAGATGCCGACATGGGGCTCGGGGAAGGCCTTGAGGAGCTCGGCCAGATCGTTCGGGTCGGGGTCGTAGATGTTCTCGAAGGCCAGCCGCAGGCCCAGTTCGCCGGCCCGGGCGACGATGGCGGCGAGGTGGGGCCGGGCCCGGCCGAGCCAGGTGGGGAAGGCCCGCACCAGCACCCAGGGCCCGTACCCGGGGTGGAGCACCACCTGCGGGGCGCCGAACCGCTGCGCGGTGTCGAGGGCCCAGAACGCCCGTTCCTGGGCCAGAGCCCGCACCTTCGCGTCGTGGGCGCCCAGGTTCAGGTCGTAGAACGGAGCATGACAGAGGGGCCGGAACTCGCGGGCCTGCATCTCGTTCTGCAACTTCCCGAGCTGGTCGGGGGTCAGGCTGTCCATGTCGGCGGCCGAGAAGTAGAGCTCGGGATGCAGATGCTGCACCCGCAGGAAATCGAGGTCCTCGGCGGTCATGTGGGCCGTGGAGATGTTGACGAAGAGTTCCGGTTTCACGGAAAGGTCATTTCCCTTCTTCGACGATAGTGGATTCGTCGATCAACATGACGGGAATGTCATCCTTGATCGGATAGCGGCGACGGCATTTCGTGCAGTCGAGGCAGTCGCGTTCGCTATTATGGACGATCTCGCCGTGGCAGGCGGGGCAGGCCAGAATCTCGAGCAATTCTTTCTTGATGGGCATATCCGGGTCCTCCGATCCACCTCTCTGAGGTCGCCACAGTATAGCCTCCCGCGGGGTGAAATTCAAGGCCGGCCGCCGTGGTGCGTTCGCCAGGTCCTGGCGATGGCCGTGTGTCACCAGGCGGTCTTGCCAGCCGAGAGCAGACCCCGGCTATCTTGCCGATGACGAATGATGATCCCAGGGGTATCGTAGTCTTCGCCTTGCACCAGCTTCAAAGGCGAATCAACATGGCTCTAGTATGATGAATGCCAATGTGCTATCGTGGGGCCGGCATCCTATGATCACCCGGCAACCGGTCGACCGTCAGGCCGCCAAGATCGCCTTCTACGAACGGAAGTTCGCCCTCTCCCAGGATCTCGACGCTGTCCTGGAGCAATGCTTCAAAGAGCGGAAAGACCTGGCCTCGGCGGTCGAGGTCGTCTTCACCTGCCTGGCCCGCCACCTCGCCCCCCAGGTCATGTTCCTGCGGACCTTCAACGAGGAACTGACCATGACCACCTACACCTGGGGGATTGTCTTCGAGGTTCTTGCCAGATCCCAGGGGGCGCTCTTCCAGGTGGCCAAGCCCACCCGACAGACCACCCCCGGCCTCGACTGGTTCGCCATTCCCCTCGACATGGCCGGCGAGACGGTCGGGGCGATGGGCATGGGGTTCGTCACCGGCTCGCTGACCGTCAGCGAACGCGAGATGTTCGAGCTGATGGATGCCGCCGCCGAAGAGCTCGACAGCTACTTCTACGCCATCCAGGACAACCGCCGCAAGCACGAGTTCATCATGGAGATCCAGCGCACCCTGGCCTCGCGCAATCTCACGACGGCTATCTCCGGGGCGACCGAGATCCTGTTGCGCACCGTCCCCATCCAGGATCTCCTCCTCCTCTACCTGGACGAAGACGCGGCAGGGCGCCCGCGCCCGCTCTATACCATCTTCCGTGACGGCCACAAACTGTTCGATGCCGAGACCAACCCCCTGCCGCTGCTCGACGAGATGTTGCAGGCCTTCGTCCCCGGGACCTTGCCCGAGAACTCAGCCCTCGAGCCGTTTTTTCCCCTCCTGCCCACGGCCGAAACGATTCCCCTGTATGGCGCGGTCGAACCCTACCGGATCGGCCGGCTGATCATCAACCCCCAGGAAGGGGCCGCCTTTTCGATCTTCAGTCGCGAACTGCTGCAGGTCTTCGCCGAGTCGCTCCGGCAGCGCCTGGTCGATTTCAACCGCGAGAAGACCTTGCTGCGGCACAATTTTTCGCCCGAGGCGACCTCGCGCCTGCTCGAACTGCGCGACTACAAGACCCGCTATCTGGCTTCCCGCACTGCCGAGATCGGCCTGCTGATCGTCGACATCTGCGGCTTTTCCCATATCAGCGAGATGCTGATGCCACACCCTGAGCGGTTGTCGGCCTTCATCGACGGCTGGTCGGCCGGCGTGCTCGACCTCATCTTCCGGGAAGGGGGGGCCCTCGACAAAATGGTCGGCGATTCCCTGGTCGCCCTGTTCGGGCCGCCCTTCTACGAGCAGAGCGTGCAACAGACGGTGGCGGGCATGGTGCGGACCGCCCTGGCCATCCGCAGCTTCTCGCGCGAGTTCTTCCGGAGTCCCGAGAACCGCGACCTGCAAGCCCAGCCCTTCTTCAAGGACCTGGGGGTGGCGATCGGGCTGAACCACTGCCAGGTTCACGTCGGCATGGTGGGGCCGACCCGCGCCCTCTCCGCCATGGGCGGCGGGATGACCGACACCCTGCGCCTGGTCGATACCGCCCGCCATGACGAGATCCTCGTCACCCCGGTGGTCAAGGAGCACGCCGAAAAGATCCAGCCCGGGCTCTGGAAGTTCCACGGCCCCGACGCGGTGGCCCGCAAATTCCGCCGCGAACCGCTCACCTACTACCGGCTGGCCCTGTGATCCCCCGTATGCTCGGCCCCGTTCCGGAACCTGTGCCGACTTCCGTGGATGATCGTTTTGGTAGGAGATCGCCACCCTGCCTGGGTCGGGCCGGCGGCATCCGCCATCACCCACCGCAGGTCGCCATGGCCTGCAGAAGGTCAGAGGCCATGTTCGGCGGGGGTCTCTGGCCGCTCCCCTCCCCTCCATGCCCGGAACCCTGTTGATCCGCCTGAAAGGGCTGGGCGACATCGTTCACGTGTTGCCCTCGTTGCAGATGCTGCGGGCCACGCGCCCCGCCGAACCGCTGGGCTTTCTCTGTCAGAAGCCGTTCGGGGCCATCGTTCCGGCCAGCCTCGGCGTGAAGGTGTTCGAACTGCGGGCGGGGGCCACCTTCGCGGAGACTCTCGCTCTGGCGCGCCGGGTGCGGTGCCAGCGGTACGACCGGCTGTTCGATCTCTTCGGCAACCCCCGAACCGCGCTGTTGGCGCTGTTGACGGGCATTCCCTTCCGGGCCGGGTTCGACTACCGGATCCGCCGCTGGGCGTACCACGCGACGTTCACCCCACCCGACCCCAACCTGCACCTGACCGCCCTGTTTGGGCAGTTCCTCGCGCATTTCGGGTGCGGTGGCCCCTTGGGCCACCCTCGCCTCGAATGGACCTCCGCCGACGAGGCGCTCGCCCGTGAGCTCCTCCGGGGCCGGGGTCGGCCCTTGTTGGGGATGAACCCCCACACCACCTACCCGTCGAAGGCCTGGCCCCTCGAGCACTACCGCGACCTGGCCAAGCGCTGGCACGCCGCCACCGGGCAGCCGGTCCTGGTTTTCTGGGGGCCGGGCGAGGAAGACACCGCCCGCCGCCTTGTCGCCGACCTCGGCCCCGCGCGGGCTTTCACCCACCCCGCCCTGACCATCCCGCAGTTCGTGGCGCTGCTGGCCAGGCTCGATCTCTTGGTCACGGCCGACACCGGGCCGATGAACATCGCCTGGGCCCTCGACGTGCCGACCGTGGCCCTATTCGGGCCGACCACCCGCCGCGCCGTGGCCCCCCGCGGCCCACGCCACCTCGTGTTGCACCACCCCGACCTCGCCTGTCTGGAATGCCACCGTGAGGTCTGCCCCGACGGCCGCTGCCTGCGCGAACTGACCCCCGACCTGGTTTGGCGAGAGCTCTGGGCCAAACACTCGAGCCCCTCCGTTCATCTGCCGCCGGAAGCGGGGCGGGTGGTTTCCCCACCGGAGAACCAGGAGATCATTTCCGATCCTCCCTCCGACCATGGTCATGGCCCCCAGGGAGCCACCCTAGGCATACAGGGCCTGGCAGGCGGCCCAGGTCGGGGTGGTCCCCCTCTGGAGTCATCGGACCCAGGCTGGCCCTTCCTCCGGAGTCCTGCCACTGGTGCGGGGTTGTCGCAAAATGGCATGGACGGGCGTTGGGGTGCCGCGGATATCGCCTTGGGGAACCGGCGAGCAGATCCATCAGCCCGCCGTGCGGCGGTTTTCCTCGACCGGGATGGCACGCTCAATCCCGATCCTGGCTACATCTCCCGGCCCGAGGATTTCGAACTCTTTCCCGGGGTTGGGAAGGAACTGCGCCGCCTCCGGGACCAGGGTTTCCTTTTGGTCCTGGTCACCAATCAATCGGGGGTGGTCCGGGGGTTGATTTCCCCTGGCGCTCTTGCCGCCGTCCACACCAAGCTGAAGGCCCGGTTGGCGGAAGATGGGGTGACCCTCGATGGTATCTACGTCTGCCCGCACCATCCTGAGTTTCCCCCCGAAACGGTGCCGAACCTCTGCCTCTGCCGGAAACCAGCCCCCGGCCTGATCTTGCAGGCGGCGGCCGACCTGGGAATCGACCTGGGGCAGTCATTCGCGGTAGGAGACCGGATGACCGACGTCCAGATGGCCGTTAACGCCGGGGTGAGGCCAGTTCTCGTGACCGAGGCCCCACCGGCGATTCCCCCGATCGAAGGGCTGGCGGTGGCGGGCTCCCTCAGGGAGGCGGTCGATCTCATCCTGGGCCACCCCCGGGCGGGGTCGGGCGACCAGGACCGCGTTGCCACCTGATTGCGACCGGGGGCTCGGGAGTGAGCCGCGCCGGCCTCGCCCGGGATCTGGTGGATCAGCCTCCCGTTCCGGGGGCCTGCCTTCGATTTGCCGTTTGTTGTGTCCGTTGCGGCACTCTGTCGACCCCTGGCGGGGTGTGGGGTACATATTTTTCCTCGGGGAGGTTCCGGCCCCCCCCCGGCGATCGGGTAGAATCAAAACATCGAACGAATTGAATCATTCACACCGCGAAAGGGGTAGAACTTCTATGGTCCGCATGATGAGCAAGGTCGCCCTGGTGGTCCTGATCGCCTTCGGGTTGTTCGGCGCCTCGTTCGTCGCCAAGGCCGAAGCCAAGGGCAAAGCCAAGAAGAAAGTCGGATTCTTCACCAAGATGTCCCGCAAGATCAAGCGCAAGGTCAAGCATGTCGCCAAGAAGACTCGCCGCGCCATCGGCAATACGGCCGCCAAGATCGAAGACGGGATCATGGATGCCGGTGTCGCCGTCAAGCAGAAAATCACCGGGAAGAAGCAGAAAACCCACGTCCGCGGTCACTACAAGAAGGGCCAGAAGACCATGACCAACGGTCATTTCCGCCGCGTCAGCAAGAAAAAGAAACCCGCCGGCGGCGGCGCCCCGGCTCCCGCTCCCGCCCCCGGCCAGTCGTTCGCCGATCCCGCCTTCCCGCAGTAACCGTTTTTTTGACTCGTTCCCCCGGTCATCATCGAACCGGGGGTTTGTCTTCGTTTGGGAAAGTCCATCGGCCCCGCTTTAAGCTGATATGATGCTGCCATCCTGCCCCGTGGCGATGGGGCATCCGAGCCTGGGGCAAAACCGAAGAGGTGCGCGAGGGCCGATTCGGGCGGTTCATGAGCCTGTTGCACGAACGCCCCTAACAGCCCATTTTCATGTACGGTCCATTCGGAGATGTCAACCGGATCAGGGGCGCTATGTACACGACGAGCAAAAAACCGATTCATGCAACAGGCTCTTAGTCGATGAAATGAACCATCGACTGAAGGGATCGACGTGACCAGGCCGGAAATCGATCGCAGTCTTGGGGGGCCGAGGCCGGGAGCCAGCCAACCCGACCCCCAAGGGGAAGGCGATGTGCCGGCTCGGTTCGCTCTCTGGAAGCGTCGTTTGGCCTGGGTGGCCCTGATCTGGGGGCTGGTGACCCTCGCTGGTCTCATTGTCCTGATCAGGTTGTCGGTGGTCACCGACCATCTCTACCATGCCCTGGTCAAAGATCCCGAGCGGCATCCGCCGGCGGGGCGGGTGATCGTCGCCCCGGCCGATGGCACGGTGCTGTATGTGCGCCACGTTGCTGGCGGGGTCATTCCCGAGGTGGTCAAACAGGGCGTCGCGGTGCCCCTGGTCGATCACCTGAAAACCGGGCCGTCCGAACGACCCTTCCCCGACGGGTGGCTGGTGGGCATCTTCATGAATACGCAGGGCGTTCATATCAACCGTGTTCCCGATGGGGCCCGTGTGACCCGTCAGGTCGTCTTCAACGGCCCCCATCTCGATATGACCCCGGCCGAGCGCGAGGTCGTCCTTGCCCAGCTTTTGCCGGGCCGAGTCACTCTGCGCAAGCTGCTGGGCCGGCCGCCGTTCGAGATCGCCGACCACGCGGATTTCATCCTCAAGAGTGCTCGCGAGACGTTGGTACTGGAAGATGCCCGCGGGCTCGACATGTATCTGGTACGCATCGCCGATTATTACGTCGGGCGCATCCTGACCTGGGTCAAAGTCGGTGATCGGGTGGAACGCGGGCAGAAGCTGGGAATGATCACCTGGGGGTCGCAGACCGACCTGTTCTTCGCTTCTTCCCCTGGGGTGCAGGTCACGGTGACGGAGGGGCAGTATGTCTATGGCGGCGAAACCGTTTTGGCGACGTATTGACCTGATCACCGTCTCGTTCGCCCTGTGGGGGCTGATCGCGCTGGTGACCGGCTGGTACTGGCCCGCCGTGCGCTGGTCGCTCGACGCCCTCCCGGGATATCTGCGCGGTGACCTGGGCGCCCCGTACGAACTCACCCTACTGGACGAAGCAGAGACGGCCCTGGCGGCCGCTCCTCCGGGCCGGTTTCCGCCGCATGTCCGTTCGCGGCTCGAACGGGTCGTCGCCATCGATCCTACCTCCCGGGGAGTGCCCCTGCTGGGCGAGTGCCTGCTCCAGGGCGGCGATCCCGACGGAGCAGCCCGGCTCTTCCGCCGGCACTTGGCCGTCGACCCCTGGGAGATCGTGCCCTATCTGCGCCTGGCCGAGATCGAGCGAGGGAAGGGCCGCCCCGGCTCCGCCGCCGCCATCCTCCGCCAAGGCATCGATTGGTTCGCGGCCTGTCGTGAGACCTGGAGGCCACGACCTGATCCCACAGCCCCCGCCGAAGCCAACGCCAAGGCCGACATGGTGTTCCAGTTGGCCGAGGCCCACCATGCCCGCCTGACCGCCGAACTGGCATCCTGGACAAAGGGAATTCCCGTACCCGAGCCCTTGGCTTCCGGCTCCTCTATTTCCTTCGCTCTTCCCATCTCTGCCGGCCTTTCCGTTTTGTCAACCACTCCCCCCACTTCAGACCATGCCTCCCTCCTCGGGGAGCAATCCACCTCCCCTTTCTCTGTTCCAGCTCCACTCCCCAACCTTCCCACGCCCACCCTCCCCACTCCCCATCCTACCCCACTCCCCGTAAGGGTCGCGCCGTTTTCCAGCCAGCCACCCTCTCCGGAAGGAGGATCCCATGACTAACCTCCCCGCCAGTCCCGTCTCAGCATCGACTCCAGCGCCGGTTCCGGAGTGCGGCAACGACCGGCCGCAAATCGGATCCTCCCCCGCGTCGCCTTGCCATTCCCCAGGGAAAAGGAGCGATGCCGTGCCAAGAGGATCCGCTTGTCCCGGCGCGCTGCCGCCACCCGCCGGCGGCGCTCCCATCCAGGGAGCGTTGCCGCCTTGGCTGGCCCACCTGCTGGCGTTCGTCAGCAGCGGCGGAGTGATGGTCATCGAGCTGGTGGCCGCCCGCCTGCTCGCACCGTTCCTGGGCGTGTCCCTCTACACCTGGACGAGCATCCTCGGCGCTGTTCTTTCCGGCATGGCTCTGGGCAACGCCGGCGGCGGCCTGGTGGCCGATCGATGGCCTTCTCCCCGCCTGCCAGCTTTGCTGTTCATCGCAGGGGGGCTCGCCACCGCGGCCATCCTCCCCCTGGCCGCGATGGTGGCGCCCCACCCGGCCTTCGACCTGCTGCCGATTACCGTTAACTTCGCTGTACGGGCAGGACTGATCTTCTTCCTGCCCTCACTGGTGCTGAGCATGGTCACTCCCGTGGCGGTCAAATGCGTCCTCGGCGATCTCGAACGGGCGGGCCGGGTAGTGGGAACCATCACGGCCGCCTCCGTCGCCGGGTCGATTCTCGGCACCTACCTGACAGGGTTTGTGTTGGTTCCCTGCCTGGGCATCCGGCAGATCGTCTGGGCGCTGACCGGGCTGTTCCTCGCCCTCGGGCTTCTCCTCTGCCGAATTGTTCCCGCTCCCGAGACCTCTGCGCCGATACCCCGGGCCGGTGGGTTCGCGGGGGTGGTGGTCGTCCTCGTTTGGGTGGGTCTCTGCCGCACCCTGGCCCTTCCCCCCGACCCCGATACCTTGGAATCTGAGTTCTATACGATCCGGGTGGTCGATACTCCGGACTACGGGGCGGGAGTGAA
Organism: Candidatus Ozemibacteraceae bacterium; assembly: GCA_937998695.1. Taxonomy (GTDB): domain Bacteria; phylum Muiribacteriota; class Ozemobacteria; order Ozemobacterales; family Ozemobacteraceae; genus Ozemobacter. The sequence continues at coordinate 3,743 of CALLCO010000161.1, read as the reverse complement.
GACCCTGTTTCTCGACGCTTTTCCCCAGAATCGCATCGTGCCAGACAATCCCCGGTCACTGCCGTACGAGTGTCATCGTGTCGTCGAGGAGATCGTCCGCTTCCTGGTGCGCGACCGCCCCGCCGCCCGGTTTCTCCACCTCGGCGGCGGCGCCTATTGTCTCCCGCGGTATGCCCAGGCCGTCTGGCCGGAAAGCCGCCACGACGTGGTCGAAATCGATCCCGCCGTTACCCGAGTGGCGGTCGAACGATTGGGGTTGCCCGCCTCGACCCCCATCCGCATCTTCCACGAGGATGCCCGCCGCTTCCTTCTCAGAACGGCGAGGCCGGATGAACCGTATGACCTGATCGTCGGCGATGTGTTCAACGACTACACCACGCCCTTCCACCTCACCACCATCGAGTTCGCTCGCCTGGTGCGGGCCCGGCTTGCGTCGGGCGGCCTGTATCTGATCAACGTTAACGACGTTCCCCACAGCCGGTACACTCCTTCGGTCATTCAAACGCTGCAACAGGTGTTCCCGCACGTGATCCTGTTCGGTATTGGGGAGCAGGCCGGGCCCGACCTTGCCTGGGAGGCCAGGGAAGGGGATAGCCCCTGGCTCGCAAGTGCCACGGACAGCCCTCCGGGTCGATCCCGACAAGGTGAGGGGCCAGTCCTGTCCTCCGTGGATCGGATCATCGTTGCCTCCGACCTGCCGTTCGATGTGGAAGCGTGGCGGGCGTTCGTCACCGGCGGGAACGGCGGTCCGCCGTTCGGCCAGCCCTATGCGGCGGCAGATCTTCCCGGCTATCTCGAAGCCAACCGGCCCTTGGTTCTGACCGACGATTACGCCCCGACCGAGTTCCTGCAGCTGGCCATTTTCGCCGACCGGCACCAGTGGGAGGCCGAATCCCGGTGGAAGGTGGCGCACGGTCTCGGGCGCCGGCCGCGGTGAGACTCGAGGCCTCCCCATGATTCGGCTCGGCACCTGGATTGTCGATCACAGGCAGGGGGTTGGCGCCTGTTCCTGGGGGTGGGGCCGGTTCATCCCTAGCCCTTTGTCATCGTCGAATTTTGGGGTAAGTTCTGTCGAGGCTCTGGTGACTTCGGGGAGTTGGAGGGGGAAACCCACCAATTCATCGGGGAGGGAGGACTCGCGCCCAGGTGGGTTGTGGCTGCTGCCAAGCCCCGGGGAAATTTCGGTCGGCCACGGGAAGGACAGCGATTCTGGGGTGTTCCAAGCAGGCCGGTTGCAAGCGAGACCATCGTTTCCAGAGGCTCCGGCTGGAATCCGGCATCAGATCTCACCATGCGGTCAGGAGTGGCCGGAGACGGGGAGGCCGACGAGTCCACCCCTCGCAACCAGCGCCGGACCGCGAGCGTCTGGAACCTTGGCTACTGCGGCGCCGCCGGTCTTTCTGTCGGTCTCGACCGACCTGACTTCCGCGGCTTCATGGTCGAAGAGGGCCCGCGAGACCCTGGGCCAGGAAAACGCCCGTGACCGAGACCGGCCCGGAAGCCTATCAGCCGGATGAAGACGGGAATTGCCCCACGACCAGGAGGAGGGCGGCGGCGAGCATCAGGGCATCGAGGGCGGGCACCCAAACCAGCAGGAGCATGGCGGCGACGGCGTAGCCCGCGATGAATCCATTGTTCTCGTGGAAGAGGACCCGCGCTACGGCCGGGCCCGCCGCTATGGCCCGGTCCTGCAGGAACCAGCCGGCGTAGGCGCCAGCCAGCAGGACCGCGCCCAAGCCCGCCGCCAGCGACCAGCCGGTGAAGGGCAGCCAGCGGGCCACGACGGCCGCCTGCTGCCCGGCGATGGCGGCAACCACCAGCAGCCACCACCCGGCCCGTCGGCCGCCCTGCCAGACGGTGCCCGCCAAAGCGCCGGCCAGCCACAGGGCCAACATGGCGAAATAGAACAGGGCTCCTGCCCCCTGCGAGGCGAGCAGGTGGAACCCCAGGTCGACCTGGGCCAGGCCGAGCCAGAAGCCGGTGCTCATCAAGTCGGCGATCGAACCTCGGCTCATTCGCTTCTTCCGGGAAGCCGCGCTTGCAATGTGGCCAGCAAGGCCACCAGGCGGTCGGTCGTGTGCGGTGGGGTGGCGTGGGCGATGGTGCGCAGGGTGACGTCGCTGTAGATCTCGATGTCGCCCGGTTCGAACCCCGCCACGTGGGTCTTCAATTCTGCGATGGTCATCGGCAGCCGTCGGCCGCCGTACAGGAAAACGAGATCCACCGAGGCGCCCTTCACCCCGACGAGGGCCGGGAACACGCGGCAGGCGCCGCTGATGACCGAGGCGGCAGACGGATCGGCAAGGTCGGAGCCGGTCGTGTTGAGAGCGAAGAGCCCGTCGGGGTCGAGCCGGTCGCGGACCAAGGTCAGGAACTCGGGAGTGTAGAGCAGGGAGGTCTGCAGATGATAGGCGGCAGGCACGTCGATCACCACCAAATCGAACCGCTCGTCAGAACGTTCGGCCAGCCATCGGCGGGCATCGCCGATGCGCAGCTCGAAATCGCCGGGGCGCAGTCGGTGCCAGTCCGCGAACCAGGTCATGCCGAACTCGGCGACGACGGGGTCGAGGTCGATGGTGACCACCGAAAATCCCTGCCGGATCAGATACGCGGTCGAATTCAAACTGCCCGCCCCGATGACCAGAGCCTTTCGGCGGTTCTTGACCAGTCGCCCGGGCAGATCGGCGATGTAGAAGTTGAACTGGTGCAGCATGCCCTCGCCGTAAAATTCGATGCCGTCGAGCAGCAGGAGGCGGTCGGTTCCGTTCTGGACCACATCTACCCGTTGGTAGGGGGAATAGGCCGCAGCCAGAGACCGTGGGTTCTTCATGCCCAGATATCCTCGGCAATAGAACTCCATGGTTCGGGCGTCGAGGGTCGGCCAGGCGGCGCCCAACAGGGCGGCGCCCACCGCCGTGGCGAGCGTCAAGCGCGGTCGGTCCAGGCCCAGATGGACCACCAGAACGATCAGGCCGTAGAACAGCAACAGCAGACCATGCCAAGGCAGGCCGAGACCGATCGGTGCCAAGGCGGTCAAGGCCCCGGCCAGTTCCAGGGCATAGCGGCGGGGGAAGCTTCCGCCTTCGCTGGCGGCCAGCCGGGGCAGGAAGATGGCGAAGAAGGCCGAGGTGAACAACCCAGCCAGGAGGAAGACGACGAGGAGGACGATCAGTTCGGCCCCCAGAGCGACCAGGAAGGCGGTCAGCAGGCGGATCCCGATGGGGAGGGTCAGCAGGCAGGCCACGGTCAGAGCGCCCCACCAGGCCAGAGCTCGTTCGCTCACTCGGTCGGCGACGGCGTATGCCAGACTGGGCCCGCTCATGACCATGAGGACGCTGATGATCGTGACCAGCTCGGTCGGAAAAACGGCCGCTCCGATCTCGCGTACCGCGAGGTATTGGGTCAGCATCAGCACCGCCCCGCATGCCACGAGCAACAGGTCATCCCGGGACTCCCCTCTGCCTGGCGTTGCCTTGACAAGATCGTATCGATTTCCCCTGAGCCGCATACCAGCTAACGATGGCCCGGGCAGGGGGGTTGCCATTTTGGGGATGGCGCCTCGTTCCCCAGACCGGAAAAGGGGCCAGGGCCTTTGGCCCTGGTGGGATGAAGGGGCGAAGCCCCTTCGGCTAGATTGAAGCGGATCATTGAAATTTTGGGGAAAATGAGCCCCGGCTTTTTCCCGCAGGCGCCGGGGGACCACCCCTCGTCTTTGGGCAGAAGGAGTTTCGTATCATGTCCCC
>CALLCO010000160.1 GCA_937998695.1 Candidatus Ozemibacteraceae bacterium | reverse complement strand
TATACGCGACCGCGGGGGACCATACCCGATCATTCCCCCATCCGCTCGGGCCGTCCGACCTTTAGGGGTGGGAACCGGCGTTCTTCCAGGTAGGACACCCGACAGGGCTATGCTATAATGGGGCGCCTCGGGATGACCCCGAGCCATCACATCGCAAAGGGAAAGGACTCTTCATAGGCATGAAACCGATCCGCGTCGTTCAGTGGGGCCTGGGGGCCATGGGTAGTGGTATGTGCAAACTGATGCTCGAGAAGGAAGGGCTGAAGATCGTCGGCGCCATCCGCAAGCGGCCCGACACCGTCGGAAAGGACCTGGGCGAAGTCCTCGGCCTCAACAAGGACCTCGGGGTCAAAGTCACCAACAAACCAGCCGACGTGCTCAAGAAAGACAATGTCGACCTGGTCCTGCACGCCACCGACTCGTTCACCCGCTCCTGTTTCGACGAACTGAAGAAGATCATCGAAGCCGGCATCGACTGCATCTCGATCGCCGAGGAGATGGCCTATCCGCACGCCCAAGAGCCCGATCTCGCCAAGGAGATCGACATACTGGCCAAGCGGCACGACGTCACCGTCCTGGGCACCGGCGTCAACCCCGGCTTCGTCCTCGACGCCCTGATCATCATGCTGTCGGGCGCCTGCCTGCGCGTCGACCGCATCGAGGCCAGCCGCATCAACGACCTGTCGCCGTTCGGCGCCACCGTCATGAAGACCCAGGGCGTCGGCACCACCCCCGAGGAATTCGAGGCCGGGCTGAAGGCGGGCACCATCGTCGGGCACATCGGCTTCCCCGAATCGATCACCATGATCTCCGACGCGCTGGGACTCGGCGTCGACCGCATCGAGCAGCAGCGCCGCCCGATCATCTCCAAGACCCATCGCGAAACCCCGCACGTCAAGGTCACCCCCGGCATGGTCGCCGGCTGCGAGCACATCGGCATCGGCTACCGCGGCAAGACCGAGGTCATCAAGCTGGTCCACCCGCAGCAGATCCACCCCGAGAAGGAAGACATCATGACGGGCGACTACATCAACATCTTCGGCGATCCCGACATCAAGATGTGCAACAAGCCCGAGATCCCGGGCGGGAAGGGCACCATCGCCGTCGCCGTCAACATGATCCCCGTCGTCAAAAAGGCCAGCCCTGGCTTCAAGCGGATGATCGACCTGCCGATCCCCGCCTGCCTGATGGGCAAGACCGCCTACGAGCGGTGGATGTGAGATGAGCACCGTCCCCACGGGGACCTGGGTCGAGGTCGAGAGGGTGGTCCTCCGGCCCGACCAGCGGGCTCCCACGATCCCGGAAGACACCGCCCGCACGCCTTATGTGATGCGGGTCTCCGGGTGGCTCCTGGCGCCGGCTGCCCTCGGGCAGCCGGCCCGGGTGCGCACCCTGATCGGCCGTGAGCTGGAGGGCACCCTCAAAACGATCGCCCCCAGCTACACCCACAGCTTCGGCGAGGTCGTTCCCGAACTGCTCGACATCGGCACGGCGGGAGGGAAGCCATGAAGCGCGACACCTCCTACGCCGCCGTCATGGCGCGCAAGAACGAGATCATGAAGGCCTCGCTGGGCATCGACTACGAGCGGTACATCAGCAGTCCGGTGGCCTTCGACTACGAGCGGCTGATGAAGGACACGGGGTATTCCCTCGACGACATCGCCCGCACCCAGCGGGAAACCAAGGTCGGCGACACCCCGCTGTTCGAGCTGACCCGCCTGACCGAGGCGGTGCGCGCTATCAGCCCGCGCGGCAAGGGCGCCACCATCCTGTTGAAGGACGAGGCGGCCAACGCCTCCGGGTCATTCAAGGCGCGGCGCGCCTCGATCTCGGCCTACGAGGCGAAGAAGCGGGGCTACGCCGGCATGATCGCCGCCACCAGCGGCAACTACGGGGCAGCCGTGGCCTCGCAGGCGGCCATGCGCGGGTTGAAGTGCATCATCCTGCAGGAGGTCTACGACTCGCAGGGCATCGGCCAGCCCGAGATCGTCGAGAAGGGCCGCAAGTGCGAGGCTTTCGGCGCCGAGGTCCACAAGCTGACGGTCGGCCCCGAGCTGTTCTATTGCCTGCTGCTCACCCTCGAGGAGACCATGTTCTTCAACGCCTCGCTCTACACCCCCTTCGGCATCAAGGGCATCGAGACCCTGGGCGCGGAAATCGCCACCCAGGTGCGGGCCCGCTACCGCCGCGACCCCGATGTCGTCGTCGTCACCCATGCCGGCGGCGGCAACCTGACCGGCACCGCCCGCGGCCTGCTCGAGGCCGGGGCCGACAAAACCCGCATCGTGGCCTGTTCGGTCGATCTCAGCGGTCTGCACATGGCCTCTGACCGCGATTTCAACCGCAAGTCCTTCACCACTGGCCATACCGGGTTCGGCATTCCCTTCGCCACCCTGCCCGACCGCGCCGACGTCCCCCGCAACGCCGCCCGCAGCCTGCGCTACATGGACGACTACCGCCTGGTCACCCAGGGCGAGGTCTTCTACGTCACCGAGCTGCTGGCCAAGCTCGAGGGCATCGAACGCGGCCCGGCCGGCAACACCAGCCTGACCGCCGCCGTCGCCCTCGCCCGCACCCTCGACCGCGACCAGGTGGTAGTGGTGCAGGAAACCGAATACACCGGCGCCGGCAAGCACCACAACGCCCAGCTCAGCTTCGCCCGGAAGATGGGCATCGAAGTCCGGCGCGGCGACCCGCGCGAGAACGTCCCGGGAAAGACGATCGTCATCCCCGAGCGGCTCGAGCAGGTCACCGGCTCCGAACAGTCGATGGACAAGCTGCGCATCTCCTACCTGAAAAACGCCGCCAAGGCGCACCCGGTCAAGAAATGGACCGACACCGACAAGGCCTTCGTGGCGGCCGACGTGAAAAAGGACGTGGCATGGCTGGAGTCCGCCCTACGGGAACTCTGACCGCCGGCTTCCGACCCGGCCCCGCCGCCGCGGACGGGCGTCTCCCGGGACGCCCCCCGCGCCACCTCCGACCTCTGCCCGCTCCTGCCGGGGCGGGCGCTTGGCCTCTTCCCCACTGGTGACAGGCCGGGGAAAACCTCAAAGGAAAGGGACCATACGATGAGCGACACCGAACGGATCAGGAAGTTCGAGGAGCGGCGCGCCGCCCTCCGGAAGATGACCGATGAGCAACTGAAAGCGCGTTTCTGGGAGCTCTGCCAGAAGGCCGTCGAGCCGCTAGTGGAACTGGCGAAGACCCATACCAGCCCGTCGATCGAACGCGCCGTGCTGCTGCGCATGGGCATCGACAGTGTCACCACCAAGGGGGTGGTGGCGCGCGTCCACGAGGCCGGGCTGCTCGGCAAGGGCGCCGGCCACGTCGTGCTGAAGGTTTCCGAGAAGCACAAGACGGACGTGCGCGGCGCGGCCAAGAAGATCGTCGATGACCCCGCCTGCCTGACGGGCCTATTCGAGAGGTGACGACATGACCATGAAAGAACTCGATCCCAAAGAAAAACTCGACATCGAGCAGATCCTCGAGGGGCTCGACTCCTACCACCCGCCGCGCAAGGGCTGGACGTGGCGCGAGCCGGTTCCCGGCGGCTACAAGGTCGGGAAGTTCCACTACAAGACGATGACGAAGCCGCTGGCGCGGTCGGTGCCGCTGCCGGCCTCGAAGTATTTCGACTACATCGACCCGCAGCCGCAACCGGTCATCACCACCGAGATCGCCTCCGGGCGCTTTGAAGATGACATCCGGCGCATGCGCATGGCGGCCTGGCATGGGGCCGATCATATCATGGTCATTCGCACCACCGGCCAGAGCCACATCGATGGGTTGCTCGAAGGCACCCCCGAAGGCGTCGGCGGGGTGCCCATCACGCGCAAGCAGATCCGGGCCAGCCGCAAGGCCTGCGACCTGATCGAGAAGGAAGTGGGCCGGCCGATCAATTTCCACTCGTACGTCAGCGGCGTCGCCGGCCCCGAGGTGGCGGTGCTGTTCGCCGAGGAGGGCATCAACGGCGCGCATCAAGACCCGCAGTACAACGTGTTGTACCGCAACGTCAACATGTACCGTTCGTTCGTCGACGCCGCCGAAGCCAAGCGGGTCATGGCGGGGGCTCGCATTTTCCAGATCGACGGGGCCCACAACGCCAACGCCACCGCCAAAGAAGGCTGGTCGGTCATGCCCGAACTGCTCGTGCAGCACGGCATCAACTCCGCTTTCTCGGTGGCGGTCGGCATGCCGAAAGACCTGATCGGCCTGTCGACGGTGCCCCCTTGCGCGCCGCCTGCCCCCAAACTGTGGTATGACCTGCCCTATGCCGTGGCGCTGCGAGATTTCTTCAGCGAGTACAAGATGCGCGCGCAGCAGAACACTCGCTACATCGAGGCCGACATCGAGGAAGCCACCCGCACCCACGTCATTGACACCTTGATTTCCGCCCTGACGCGGGCCGACATTCAAAGCACGATCACCCCTGACGAAGGGCGCAACGTCCCCTGGCACTACAACAATATCCGCGGCATCGAAACCGCCAAGCAGACCTTGGTCGCCCTCGACGGCATCCAAGAGTTGGTCAAGCTCGACCGCGACGGCCCTCTCGGTGAGATGGTGCGCGACATCAAGGAGCGGGCCATCTGCTTCCTGGAAGAACTGCTCGAGTCGGGCGGCTACTTCGCCGCTGTGGAAAAGGGGTTTTTCGTCGACTCGGCCAGGTATCCGGAGCGGAACGGCGACGGCATCGCCCGGGACGGCAAGGGCGGGGTCGGCGCCGGCACGATCGTTCCCCGCGACCCCGACTACTTCGCCCCCGTCTGCAGCCACTTCGGCAACAGCAAGCTCCCGGCCGGGGCGAAGAAGCCCTGTGATCCGATCGACGGCTGCACCTTGTGCAAGCCGCAAAAAATCGTCTACATCGACGAACTCGATCCCTCCGACAGTTGCCACGTGCGGCTCGAGAAGACGCTGCCCTTCCGCAAAGGCGGCCTGATCAAGCCCGAGGCGGAATGGGCCGGCGATGGCACCATGCTGCTGCAGTTCTTCCTCCCCGAAGAGATCGACGTCGCGCGGGTCGCCGCCCTCGAAATCGCGAAGAAGATGGGCCTGGCCGATCCCGAAGTCATCAACGCCCAGGTCATGCACCCCGCCGAAGGCACCTTCCTCGAGGTCAAGGGCAAGGTCGATATCGCCATCGACAAGAAGACCTTGAAGATCCCGCCCAAAGAAGTGATGCTCCCCGAAGACGAGCTGCGGGCCGCCATCAAGCAGTGGGGCCTGAAGGTCGTCGCCGGCACGGTCGGCGAAGACGAACATTCGGTCGGGCTGCGCGAGATCCTCGACATCAAGCACGGCGGCATCGAGAAATACGGGGTCAAATACCACTACCTCGGCACCTCGGTGCCGGTCGGCAAACTGGTCGACGCCGCCATCGAAACTGGGGCGCATGCCATTCTCATCAGCACGATCATCTCGCACAACGATGTTCACAAGGCGATGATGCGCAAGCTCGACGAGGTGTGCCGCGAGAAGGGTATCCGCGACAAGATCGTGTTGATCAGCGGCGGCACCCAGGTGACGCGGGAGATCGCCCGCGAGAACGGCATGGACGACGGGTTCGGCCGCGGCACCAAGGGCATCCACGTGGTCGACTCGCTGGTCAAAATCCTGCGGAAACGTGGCCGGTGAGGCAGACGCCGGTGAGGCAGACGCCGATTCTCCCCGCCGGGAGGAATGCCGGGCAGGCAGCCTCCCGGTGGGTCGTGTGGGGTTCCTTCGGCCTTTCCCCCTTCGTCTGACAGAATGCGGGGCCACGGGTGACCAACTGACTTCAGCCCAATGCCCCACGTCATCCCGCCCCCCTCCCCCGCGCGACTCCTCAGCCCGGCCGTCGGATTCCAGTG
>CALLCO010000159.1 GCA_937998695.1 Candidatus Ozemibacteraceae bacterium | reverse complement strand
GACGTCATCCCTGCGCATATTGCACCTCGGCCTCCTGGATGACTTGTTGCCGGAAATAGCGGCTGAGATCTTCGGGCGTGCGCACATCCACCTTCCGCCCGCCCAAGACCTGCGACAACTCGCGTTCCATGGCAGCAATCTTCAACAGGGTGGGGATGCGATCCGGCGCGAATTCGACCAGCACATCGACATCGCTATCGGGACGAAAATCATCGCGCAGCGCCGAGCCGAAAATCGCCAGTCGCCGAATACCGTGTTTTTGACAAAACGCCGCAAGTTGTTCGCGTGAAAAGGTCACATTCTTGTTCATTACTGCACCTCCACCACCTTCAAACTCTCGATCCCGCGGTCATCCACGATCTTGACCGCGAGGCGCCCATACGTTTTCGGTTAAGAACCAAAACGCCCATGGGAAGCTGCTTATAGGCCAAGAATCGAATTGCGCGAATGCCCAAAATAGGCCATTTTCATGTACCGTCCATTCGGAGATGCCGATCGGATCAGGGGCGCTATGTACACGACGCGCAAAAAACCGATTCATGCAACAGGCTCTTAACCGAATTCATATGGATCGGCTGAGGCTGGCCGTTCTTCTTGCGCACCGCCTCGATGATGGTGCGCGGGTCAATGCGCTCGTGGACGTGCAACGAGACGGTGGGGACTTCAAAGGAGGTGTGTTCGGCCTTGCCGGCCCAGACCAGTTGCGGGTCGAGGTGCGGGTCGTAGGCGTAGCGTTTTTTCTTCTGACCGGCGTCGGGGTCGGTGTTCGGCGTCACCAAGCCGGCGGGTGGGTTGTTGAGGCGCTCTTTGTCGCGGTGCTCATAGGACTCGATCGGGCGGTTGGTCTCGGTCTTCTTCTTTCTTGCCATAAAATTCTTCCTGGCGCTTTCGTCGTGCGTTGATTCGGGAGGCTAACTATAGCATGTATAAAGCCAGTTTTTCCGGCCGACCGCGAATGGTCTGATGGCGTTTTCCGCCAGGTTGTTGTCAAGCCGCAAGAAGCCCTTCTGGAGATACACCGTCAGCCGGGGCCACAGATGCAGGGTATAGCCGATCGCCTTCCTCAGGAGACGGCGCGGTGGCGTGGTCTTTTCTCGCCGATCCAGAAACTCCTTGAGGTTGTCGAGAACCGGCTTGGCTTCTCGCTCACGCAGAGCAACGACGCCGTCCCGGTCGAGGTTGTCATGGACCGCTCGACGTTCGAGGTCATACAACTGACCGATGCGGTCGATGACCTCCTGCGCGACGCCGGTCTTGGGCGCCCCTTTGGTGCCCTTCACCACCTCCACGAACGTGCGGCGGGCGTGGGCCCGGCAGCCGAGCTGCCCGATGCCTGGCCGTTCTCCGACCGCCTGATACCCGATATATCCATCGGTCTGGAGATACCCCCAGTATCCCCGCAGAAGTTCCACCGGAACGCGACCCGAGCGACTGGGGTCATAGCGGAAGATGACCCCCGGCCGATCAGGTGGCCCTCCACGACATACCCACATGTCGGACTTGGTCGGATTGGCCCGCCCTGGTTCTCCCAGCACGTGGATGGTCGTCTCATCCATGTTGATGACGGGGCCAGCCAGGATCTCTTCCCTAAAGGAGCGAGACCATTGCTGCTCCTGGTCCTGGTCCTGCTCCTGGTCCTGCTCCTGGCGGCGGCCCGCCTGCCCGATCGCCGGAGGTGCCGCACCGAACAGCGCTCCGTGGCACCCTGGCAGCTATTGGTACCGGTGGTCGATGGCCTCGGCCAGGCGACGGGCACCCTGACCGTCGATCAGGGCCTGCTGCCGGGCGATCATCTGCTCGGCAAGCGCCGGATCGGCCCACAGGCGCAGCACCGCCTCGCGGAAGGGTTCGGGCCGGAAACCGGCCTGGACATCGAGCAGCAGCGAGGTCTGTCGCTGGCGGACCACCGTCGCGGTGTGCCACTGATTGTCCACCCAGAGCAGGACCACCCCCGGCACCCCGATGTAATAGAGCTCCCACAGCGTGGTGCCGCCGCCGGTGACCGCGAAGGCGGCCTGCCCCATCAGGTCGGGGAAGATGGCCGGATCATGGTTGAGCGCCCGCCGGCTGGGGTCGCTCTGGGCCCAGATCTCCAGCAGATGGCGGGAACAGGCGGGAGAAACCGAGGCGATCACCGGCCGGGCCGGATCGGTCGGCAAGGCATGCAGCACCCGGCGCAGCAGGTCGGCCACATCCCCCCCGCCCAGCGACACCAGCAGGGATCCCCCTTCGTGCAGGCCACCCGCCCGCGGCACCCGCAGCACTTCGGGACGGATGATGGTGAACATCTCCCCCGCCAGCACATGCGCCACCGATTGCCACTTGTACAAGGCGGGCGTGACCAACGGGGTGGGGTTGATGACCAGGTCGACCGGCAGCTCGCGGTTGCCCAGGTCGTCGAGGGCGATGACCGGAACTCCGGCCGCCTGCAGCGCCAGAAAGTCGGCCGTGGCGAACCCGTAGGAATCGACCAGCACCACCTGGACCCGCCATTCCCTCGCCACCCGGGCGGTATCGTTTCCCTGGCCAGGATGGGAGTCCATATCCGGATCGACCGCTAGGTGGCGCAAGGGGTGCCCGCTCTCGTCGACCAGGGGGCCGGGCCCTGAACCGGCCCCGGTGGTTCCATAGAAGATGGGTTCCCAGCCCAACCGGCGCAACTCGAGGGCGAGGCTTCGGCAACGCATCAGGTGGCCAAGCCCCAGGACCGGCCCCCCATCCGCCCGGATCAGAATCCGCTTCGTCTTCGACATGCCACCGGTTCCGATCAGCCCAGGCGCAACACCCGGCCTTCCCGGGCGGCCGAGCGGCGCGCCCCTTCGGCGCGGTCGAGGCCGGCGGTCAGAGCGGTCAGTTCCGGATGGGCGTCGGCCAGGGCTAGCAACTCGTAGACCGAGATCAGTGGCCGGTCCTCGGGAAGCAGGGCATACAGACGGGTGAAAAACTCGTAGTCCTGGGGATGGTCGAGCACGAACCGCCCCGCCGAACGGTCGCGCCCGAAGCGGACGTTTCCGATCCTGAACCGGTCGGGGTTTTCCCGAATGAACAAGGTGACATGCTCTCGGTGCGAAGCCAGGCAGGCCTCGCCGGCAAGCCGTTCCAGAACGGTCACCGGCAGGGCCTCCACGTCGAAGCCGACCGGCAGGGTGGGCGGGTGGACGTTGGAGGCGTAGTCGAACCCCCCATCCATCAGGCAGGCCACCACGGCATCGATCTGCCCCGGGTCGACGGCCGGGCAGTCGGCGGTGACACGTACGACCACCGTACAAGGCCAACGGGCAACGGCAGCCAGATAGCGGGCCAGCACGTCGGCGGCGGCACCGCGGACCCAGGCGACGCCGGCGGCTTGGCACCAGTCGACGATGGCGTCGTCTTCGGGCCGGTCGGTGGTGGCCACCACCACGCGGTCGACCCGCGCGGCGGCGGCGGCCCGGGTGCAAACGTGCGCGAGCACCGGCCGGCCCCGCAGCGGCAGCAACACCTTGCCGGGCAGGCGGGTGCTGCCCAGGCGGGCCTGGATGATGACCTGGGTTTCCACCGCCGGATGACCCGCGGCGGTGGGTGGGCCCACGCCGGGGGCGGCGGCCCGCCCCCGTTCGGAGGTGGCTCCACCAGGTCCGGAGGCCGGGGACGGTCCCCCTTCAGAGGGATCCCCGCCTGGCCAGACGGCCCGGGGCATATCCTGGTCGCCGGGAGGGGTCACCGGCCGGCGCGCGGGAGGCGGGGGGGTCACCCCAGCACCTCGTGAAGGGCTTCCAAGACGCGGGTCACGTCCGCATCGGACATCCCGGGGAACAGAGGCAGCGACAACGCCTCCCGGTAATAGCCGAGCGACCGGGGCAGGTTGGTCATCAGGGCGCTTCCCGCATAGAAAGGCATCATCGGCAGGGGAAGGTAATGAACCTGCGTGCCCACTCCCCGCTCCCGCAGGCGGCGCATCACCTGACCGCGCGTCGTACCCAGCCCGGCGTAGTCGATCCGGACGATGGCCAGGTGCCATGCCGGAACGCATCCGGAACGCACCGCCGGAAACCGCACCCCCGGCTGACCGGCCAGTTCGCGGCGATAGCGATCGACGATGGTCCGGCGGCGGGCGAGGAACTCAGGCAGACGGCGCAGTTGCACCAGGCCCAGGGCGCTCTGCAGGTCGGTCAGGCGATAGTTGTACCCGAGAGCCTGGACCTCGTAATACCAGGGGTTGACCTGCCCATCCCGATCGAAGGCTTCTTCCCGAAAGACGAACCGATCGGGATCACGGACGATGCCGTGCGTGCGCAGCCGGCGTAGGCGGGCAGCCCGACGAGGGTCGTGGGTGGTGACCATGCCGCCTTCAGCGGTGGTGATGTGTTTGACCGGATGGAAGCTGAACACGGTGAAATCGGGCCGCGGCCATTCACCGACCCGCCAGGTCCGTGTCAGGGAATCGGCACCGGCATTGGTTCTTCCGGCGGGATCCGGAGGCGATTCTTCGGGCCCGGCGAGAGGCGACGCCGCGGCAGCGCCCCCACCCTGGCGACGGCCGTCCCCATCGCCCACGCCGCAAATCGAGGCGGCAGCGGCGGAACCCCCGCGCGGGCGACCGCGGCCCCTTTCCGCCGCTGTGGGAATGGGGCCGGCCTTTCCCTGGCCGGAAGCCGGTCCGGTCCAGGTGGCGCCCAGGGCATGACAGGCATCGGCGATCCAGATGAGGCCATGGGCGTCCGCCAAACGCCCGAAGGCCGCCATGTCACAGGGATGCCCGGCCAGATCGACCGTCACCAGGGCGCGGAAGGGGCGCCCGTCCCGGCGGGCCTTTTCCAGGACGGCCTCGGCGGCGGCAGGTGAGAGGGTCAGATCGTCCCCGTCGATATCGGCGAAGGCCACGTCGGCCCCCACGAACCGACCGGCGTTGGCGCTGGCGACAAAGGTTACAGCGGGCACCAGAACGCGATCGCCGGGGCCGAGCCCGGCGGCGAGAGCGGCCAGGTGGAGGGCGGCCGTCCCGCTGGAGCAGGCCACCGCGTGCGGAGCTCCGACCACGCGGGCGAATTCTTCCTCGAACCGTTCGACGACGGGCCCCTGCGTCAGGAAGTCGGACCGCAGCACCTCCACGACAGCGGCGATCTCCTCTTCGCCGATCGACTGATGCCCATAGGGAATCACGTTCACGCCGCACGCACCTTTCCCGATCGCGAGGAAAAAGAGCCATTTCCCGAGGAGGAGCCCAGCCCCGACCCGCCACCCCTGTTCACAGCCACCCCTCTTTCTTCAACAGGGCCCGAAGTTCGGCCACCCCCAGCCAGTCCGTGTTGGTGTCGCTCGCATACTGGAACCCGGGAGGCACGGGTCGGCCGCGTCGCGGCGGCCGCACGGGCCAGTACGGGAATTCGGGCATCTTGACGAATCCGGTCGGGGTTTCGAACAGGGTACGGGCCTCGTCGGCGGCGATCATCACCTCGTGCAGCTTCTCACCAGGCCGGATCCCGATCACCCGCACCGGGACGCGCGGGGCCAGAGCCCGCGCCAGGTCGGCAATGCGCAGGCTGGGCAGCTTGGGAATGAACATCTCCCCGCCATGCATGGCCCGGAAGGCGGTCACGACGGCGGCCACCGCCTGGGGCAGGGTGACCCAGAACCGGGTCATCCGTTCGTCGGTCAGGGGAATCTCGCCGCGGGCGGCCGCCTCCTTGAACAGGGGAACGACGCTCCCGCGACTGCCTAAAACGTTCCCGTAGCGCACCACGGCGAACCGGGTCGGGCCCGTCCCGGCATAGGCGTTGGCTGCGATGAACAGTTTGTCGGAGCACAGTTTGGTCGCCCCGTAGAGGTTGACGGGGTTGCAGGCCTTGTCGGTGCTCAGGGCCACCACTTTGCGCACCCCGCAGTCGAGGGCGGCGGTGATGACGTTCTGCGCCCCCAGGATGTTGGTCTGCACCGCCTCGAACGGGTTATACTCGGCCGCCGGCACCTGCTTGAGGGCGGCCGCGTGCACGACGAACTCGACCCCCGCCAGGGCGCGGCGCAGGCGGTCGGCATCGCGCACGTCACCGATGAAGAACCGCAACCGGTCGGAGGCGACCGTCTGGGCCATGACCGCCTGTTTGTACTCGTCGCGTGAGTAGACGATGATCTTGCGGGGGCGCAGGCGGTCGAGCGCGTGCCGCACGAAGGCCTGCCCGAAGGAGCCGGTCCCGCCCGTGATCAGGATCGTCTTGCCTGCGAACATCGCACCTCCTGTGGCCCCAGGTCTCCACCTGGCCCGAAGGCCCCTGCTTCCGGCATCGGCCTTGGTGGGGCCGTGAGGTGGGAGGATGGGCCTGATCCTACGTTCGGACCGGGCAGGTGGCGCAGTTGCCCATGTCGATGACGCTGTTGTCGCCGATGTTGATGCGCTGCTGCAGCCCGGCCAGGCTGACCGAGTCCCCGATCAGGGAGCTTTCCAGCATGACGTGGCGCAACTGGGAGTTGGCGTTGATGACGCTGTCGCGGATGATCGAATCCTCGATGTCGCACCCCTCGGCGATGCTGACGTGGGGCCCGATCACCGAGTGATGGACCCGTGCCGTCGGGTCGATCGACACCGGCGGGATGATCACGCACCCCTCAATGCAGTAGTGACTCGCGGTCGATCGCTCCAACAGATACCGGTTGGTGGCCAGCAGAGTGTCGGGCTTCCCGCAATCGAGCCATTCGTCGATCTCGGGAGCCCCAAGCTTGAGCCCGTCGGCGATCATCAGCTTGAAGACGTCGGGCAGATAGTATTCGCCCTTGACGGTCAGCTTGTGCTCGATGGCTTTGGCCAAGTAGTCCATGAACCTCTGGCCGCCGCGCAGGTAGTAGAGGCCGACCTGGGCCAGCCGGCTGATCGGCTGGTCGGGCTTTTCGACCATGTCGACGATGACGCCGTCGCGCATGACGTTGACCCCGAACCGTTTGTAGTCTTCGACCTCTTTCGAGTAGATGAGCCCGTCGAGGCCTTCGCACAGGCGGGGAATGCGGGTCAGGTCGGTGACGAACAGGGTGTCGTTGAAGACGACCAGCAGATCGTCCTGCGGCCCGACGCGCGGAGCAGCCAGCCAGACGGCATGGGCCGGTCCCAGGCGCTCCTTCTGCTCGATGAACGTGACCGTCTTGTCAGGGTACTTCTGCCGGAAGAACTCCTCGATGACCGACCCGTTCTCATCGACGATCAGGATGTATTCGTCGACCTTGAGCTTGCTCAACCCCGCCATCACGTGCTCGAGCACGGTCTTGCCGGCGACCCGCACCAGCGACTTGGGCTTGGTGTGGGTATGGGGCCGCAGGCGCGTCCCCTTGCCCGCGGTGGGCAGAATGACCTTCATGCGTTCCTCCCGATCGAATGATACTCGAACCCCGCGGCTTTCATCTTGGCGGGATCGTAGATGTTGCGGCCGTCGACAATCACGGGCCGGGCCAGGGCGGCCTTGATGCGGTCGAAGTCAGGCCGGCGGAATTCGTTCCACTCGGTGACGACGACCAGGGCGTCGGCCTGGTCGAGCGCGTCGTAACTCTTCTTGACGTAGGTGATGCGGTCACCGAAGATTTTGCGGGCCTCGTCCATGGCTTCGGGGTCGTAGGCCTGCACGCGGGCACCGGCAGCCAACAGCTTTTCGATGATGACGATGGCGGGCGCTTCCCGCATGTCGTCGGTATTGGGTTTAAAAGCGAGCCCCCAGACGGCGATGGTCTTGCCTTTCAGGTTGCCGTGGTAGATCTGGTGCAGTTTCTTGAACAGGACTTCCTTCTGCTGGTTATTCACCGCTTCGACCGCCTCGAGGATGCGCAACGGATAGCGGTGCTCGGCGGCGGTGCGTATCAGGGCCTGCACGTCCTTCGGGAAGCAGCTGCCGCCGTAGCCGGCACCGGGAAAGATGAACTGGTAGCCGATCCGGCTGTCGGACCCGATGCCCTTGCGGACGTTGTCGACGTTGGCCCCGACCAGTTCGCACAGATTGGCGATGTCGTTGATGAACGAGATCTTGGTGGCCAGCATGGCGTTGGCGGCGTATTTCGTCATCTCGGCCGAGCGCACGTCCATGATCAGGATCGGCTTCTCGGTGCGAACGAAGGGGGCGTACAGCTCTTTCATCAGTTCGGCGGTGCGCGGATCGTCGCAGCCGATCACGACGCGATCGGGCTTCATGAAGTCGTCGATGGCGTTGCCTTCCTTCAAAAATTCGGGGTTGCTGACGACATCGAACGGATGGGCTTCGCCCCGCTTCTGCAGCTCCTCCTGAATGACCTGGCGCACGCGGTCGCCGGTGCCGACCGGCACGGTCGACTTGTTGACGACGATGCGGAAGCCGTCCATGTGCCGACCGATGTCGCGGGCCACCCCCAGGACGTGCGTGAGATCGGCCGAGCCGTCCTCGCCGGGCGGGGTGCCGACCGCGATGAACAGCATCAGAGCGTGCCGCACCGCGTCCTCGATGCGGGTAGTGAACGACAGGCGTTCTTCGGCGGTATTGCGTTTGACCAGTTCTTCGAGTCCGGGCTCGTAGATGGGAATGCCCCCCTTCTTCAGGCGGTCGATCTTGCCCGCGTCGGTATCGACGCAGATGACGTCGTTGCCCGACTCGGCAAAACATGTGCCCGTCACCAAGCCAACATATCCCGTCCCAATCACACCGATTTTCATGGTCTGTTCCCTCATTGATCGAAGTTTGCGTATTCGCGGAGAGAGGTTATAATACCACATCCGGCCATGATCAAGACCCTCGACATCTACATCTTCCGGCAGCTGGTCGCCCCCTTCCTGTTCGGATTCTTCATGTTCGTCACCGTCATCGCCATCGACCCGCTGATGTCGGCGCTGCAGAACATCGTCAACGACAATGTCTCGATCATGGTGGTCATCCGGTGGTTCCTCTACCGGCTGCCGCAGGACATGATCTTCACCTTCCCCATGTCGATGCTGCTGACCAGCCTGCTGGTCTTCGGCCGCATGTCGAAAGATTCGGAAACCATCGCGCTGCGGGCCGGTGGCATCAACTTCTACCGTATTCTGGTGCCGGTCATGGCCTTCGCCCTGGCCATCACGGCCATCAGTTTCCTGTTCAACGAACTGGTCGTGCCTTACGCCAACCGCCGCGCCAACGAGATCCGGCGCACCGAAATCCTGCGCCTGGTCGAACCCGAGGCGTCGGAAAACTCGATCATGCGGGCTTCCGACGGTTCGTTCGTCTACGCCCGCAAGGTCTACGAACTCGCCGGCACCATGGAAAAGGTGCTGCTCGAGTACTACCAGGACGGTCGCCTGACCCGGCGCATCTCGGGGGCCACCGCCCGCTGGAACGGCACCTTCTGGACGCTCGAGGGGGCGGTCGACCAGCAGTATGAGGGTGGCACCCTGGCCACGCCCACGCTCATTCCGGTGCTGCCTCTGCCCGGGGTGCGCGAGACGCCGGCCGATTTCGCCCGGCAGAGCAAGAAGCCCAACGAGATGAGCTACCGCGAGCTCGCCGAACGCATCGAGACCTACAAGCGCACCAGCTTCATGGAGACGACCCCGCTCGAGGTCGATCTCGCGCTCAAGATCTCGCTGCCCTTCGCCAGCTTCTTCTTCGCCATCATCGGAGCCACCTTCGGCCTCACCCACTATCGCAGCGGCGCCTTCATCGGGTTCGGCATCTCGATCATCATCATCTTCGTCTACTACGTGGTGATGAGCCTGGCCACCGCCCTGGGAAAGTCAGGCTACCTGCCCGTCATGCTCTCGGCATGGGTACAGAACATCCTGTTCGCGGTGGCGGGCCTGCGACTGGTCGCCCGCATCAACGCTTGACCGGCCCGCCCCCCATGCCACGCTACACCCCTTCTCTCCCATCCCGGGCAGCATGGCTTTCCTAGGTCTCCCGAGGGGCGACGGTCGCCACGCCGATCACCACGCCGATCACCGCGCCAGTCACCGCACCAGTCACCGCGCCGGTCACGACGCTGGTCACGATGCCGCTCAACACACCGGTCCTCACGCCGTTCACCGCGCCCCGTCCTCCACCCAAGCGGTTCGCCCCAGGCCCTCCCCCGTCATCGCCGCCCGCCCGGACCTCAGCTCAGCGCTGGCCGTTCCCTCGTCGCCGGCCAGGCAAGGACCCCTTCCTCTCCTCGTAGAAGGGTTGGCGGGGCAAGAGGAGCGGGCCGAGTTAGTATGACGACCGTCGTTTCCCAAACCCTGGGGCCGGGTTCGCCTCCAGACACCATTCCGCAGGCTCGGATCG
>CALLCO010000158.1 GCA_937998695.1 Candidatus Ozemibacteraceae bacterium | reverse complement strand
TATTTGTTGCCCCGGCTGTCGACGTTGCGGAAATCGCTCATCACGATGGTGGCGTCGGCCTCGATCACCGGATCCTGGCCACTGCGGCACAGGTCGAGGATCTTCTTGCTCGCGTAGGGGAGCGGCAGAGGAAAAGCCCGGGCCTCTCGACGGATCAGCCAGCCGGCCCCGGCGCTCTTGCCGTCGAGAGTTTCCCGCTGCAAGCGGGTAAAGGCTTCCTCCATGGCCAGTTCGACCATCTGGTGGGCCACCTCGCGCTGCTCGAGCCCGAGGGTGGCGTTCTGAGACTGCCGAGACATGTGGTGGAACTGGACGATCAGGATGGTCAGCACGACGATGACCAGGACGACGATCGAACTGACGATGCCACGGCGGGCTCCAGCCATGCTGGCAGGGGCGGGCCGGTCAGGAAAGAGGCATCTCATGGGCTGGCGGTTCCTCGTGCGGGGTAGCTCTCGGAGATCGGGAGGAATTCCAGGGTATCACGGGAGGGGCCCGGGTGCCACCTCTGGGTGGGGTACCGACCGCCCGACGACCGGAGGGGGTTATTCCTGGTCGGCGGGCAGGAGGGCGTCGGCGGGGTCGGCCGGCTTGCCGGCGGCGGCCGCGGGCGTGGCGACGGCGGTGGCCGGGGTGGCGGGGCGGGCGTGGTCGATGGCCGGGGCGGCCACCTGCGTCGGGGCCGGTCTGGCCGGGGGCGCTTCGGGCTGGCGCAGGCTGACGACGGCCAGGCCGGCCACCACCGCCAGGGGCACCAGGATGGCGGCGGCGGTCTTGAGCAGGGCGCTGCCACCCGCGGCGGCTCCCGCTCCGGCGCCGGCGGCGGCCGCGGCGGGGATGCTGCCGGCCATGACCTTGGCCTTGAGGGCGGGGAAGGCTCCTTCGGGGTAGACGGAGGGGAGCCGGCGCAGGCCGTGGACGGTGTCGGCGAGCCCGCGGCAGTCGGGGCAGGCGGCCAGGTGGGCGGCCAGGGCGGCCGAGGGCTGGCCCCGGGCGAGTAGTTCGTCGAGGAATTTGGCGCAGGCGGTATCAGGCTGCATGGCTTCCCTCCTTGCCGGCGGCGGCCCGCAGGGTCTTGAGGATCCGGTGGAAGCGGACCCGCAAGGCGCCTTCCGAGTCACCCATGATCTGGGCGATCTCGGCGAACGGGAGATCCTAGTAGATGCGGAGCTGGATCAACATGCGTTCTTGTTCATTGAGGGAGGCCAGGAGTTCTTCTAGGGTCCGTCGCTTCACCGCGCCTTCCTCGACCCCCTCCTCGAAGGTGGTGTCCGGGGCCGGGGGGTGGGCTTCCAGCATCTTCTGTTCCCGGTGGTGTTTGCGGCAGTGGTCGTAGAAGGTGTTCTTGCCGATGCTGAACAGCCAGGTCGTGAACGGGCGGTGCGGGTCGTATTCGCCGAGGTGCTTGAAGGCCTTGGTGAAGGTCTCCTGCACCAGGTCGTCCACCAGCGGCGGCGGGGCGTTCAGATACCTCAGGAACCCGACGAGCGAGGGCAGGTGCCGGTCGACCAGGCCGGAATAGCCGTCCCGTGCGCCTTCGAGGGCCCGCCGAACCAGATCGGCATCGGAGGGGCCGGAGGGCGGGGGGCTGGGCCGGGTTGGGGCTTCCATGTACCTGTCTTCACCTGCTTTCAAGACGCTGGATTCTTCCTGTTATAGCGGATGGGGGGGGGGAAAAATCCAGTGTCGGGGTCCTGGGGGCCGTCTGGGGGGTGGCGCGACGACCGTCCCTGGATCCGTCTCCCTCCTTTCCCCGGACCGGGGGGTCCGGAATGCGTGACTTCACCCCGGTTACGCCGGAGGGGGAGGGGGCGTTACAGGATTTCCTACTTTTTCAGCAGGCGGATGGCTTCGGCCCGGGAGGTCGCCCGTTGCGCCATGGGAAAGACCCCGGCCATGTCGAGGACGGTGAACTTCAGGTTGTCGAGGCCGGTAATGGCCAGGTCACCCTGGAAATCCTCGACGATCTCCATGGTCAGCTTCAAGATGCCGACCACCCCGGGGCTGTTGATCAGCTTGCAGGGGGAAAAATCGAAGATGAGGCGGGTCTGCCCTTTCGGCAGCAGGTCGACCAGGATCTCGCGGGTCCGGGCGGCCGCCTCCTGGCCGAAATACCCCTGCATCTCGAGGATGGGGAATCCCTCCTCGGATTTGAGGTCGATGGAAAAGGGCTGGGCGGGCGTGACCATGCGGTACCGCTCCTCGGTGGCTGAGTCTTGCCCCAGCCTACCATCGCCTCAGGCTTTTTTCAATGACAGACAGCGGGCGATGACCACCCCCAGCCGGGTCACCCGCACGGGGACGAGAACCACCTGAACGAGATCGCCGGGAACCACCACGGGGGCCTCGATCGCTACCTCGACGGAATATTTGACCCCGTCAGGGCCGGTCATCTCGATGGTGGGGAGCCGGTCCTGGAAGACCCGGGTGACGCGGCCTTCCACCTCCAGGCGTTGGGCCAGCACCGCGCCGGGGCGCATGGTTCCCGTTGGGGTGGGCGGGGGGGGCGGTTCGCGCATGGCATACCAGCCGACCACTACCAGGAAGACGGCGACGACCAGCAGGACCGGCTCGAAGCCGGTCGGGGCATGCCATTCCCGCCATCCCAGCGTCTCGAGCAGGCGGGCCAACCAGGTCGGTCCTTCGGCCGCCTGCTTGACCCGGGCCGGACTGAAGGGGGAGGGGGTTCGCCGCCGCTCTTCGTCGGCTTTGCGGCGGTCCTCGAGGTGGGTTTCGGCCTGGACTTCGGCTTCGATCGGCAGGCCGAGCTCCGACAACGCCTGGATGGTGGCTTCCCGCACCTTTCTGACCTTGGCGTCGAGGGGCGGCAGGAGGTTCTTCTCGAGACAATAAAGGGGGTAGAGATTCTCTTTCTCGGGGTTGGCCTGGAATAGGCAGAGACCCTTGAGGAACATGGCTTCAGGCGGGTTGCGCGCCAGGAAGTCGGTGAGCAGTTTCCGGATCAGCGAAAACTCGAAGTGGACCATGCAGGCGAGGGCCTGCTCCTGTTCGGATTCATCCCGGTTGGAGAGCATGAACTCGAGGGCCGACAGGGCCCGGGGCGGGTCGAGGCGCCGGATCAGCTCGAGGGCGGCGCCCTTGACCCGGCGTGACCGCGACTGGAGAAACTTGCCCAGGAAGGGCATCACCCGGTCGGGGTCGGCGGTGCCGAGGTAGTCGAGCACGGCGGCGAGCAGGCTCTCGTGGTTGCTTTTGAGCAGACGCTCGGCGGGGATGACGAACTCCAGGAACCGCAGGCGCGCGGCGGCTCGGAAGGCAGCCGCCAGGACGGCCGGCGGGTGGTTGCCCTTGGTCAGCAGGTCGCCGAGCAGGGCACGGGCCTCCTGGCGGTCCTGGTCCTGGAGCTGGTTCAGACGAAGCAGGAGGGCCTTCTGTGGGTCGCTGGGGGTGGCGGTCAACGGGCCGACAGGGGAGGAGCCCCGCGGCGCGCCCTCCTCCACCGCGGTTGTCGGTGAGGTGGCCGGGGCAGGTGGGGGGGAGGTGCCGGGGGCCAACCCGGTCGGTCTGGTCGGTCCGGTGGGGCCGTCGGGGGTGGTGGGCGCGACCGTGGTTGGCGTGGGCAGGCTTGGTGGGGCGAGGAGACAGGCCACCCGCTGCCGGGCGGAGGAGGGGAGGTCCCACGACAGGGCCTGCTCGAGGGCCCACCGAATGTAGGGGGAGGTGGGATCGGGGGTGTCGGCATTGCCATCCTCGGGCATTTCCGGGTCTGGTTCCCGTTCGAGCCAGGTCTGCACCTTGTGGATGGCGACCCGCCGATGGACCCATTCCTGCAGATGGTCCTGGAATTCCTGGAATCCCTCGCCCAGCAGACCGGAATCGCGCAGGCTCTGGCATACTCCCTGCAATACCCCTTTGAGGGCGGGCTGCAGCTTGCTGGGAGCTCGTTCGATCAGCTCCCAGAGGCGGTACGGCGTCTCGGGGTCGGGGTTGCTCCGCAGGATGGCCCCGCTCTTCTCGATAAGCTCGGGAAAGCACTCGACGGCCAGCGACTTGAGCAGCAGGGGTTTGACCCGGTCGAAGGGCAGGAACAGGCAGTTGCGGATGGCGAACCCGCGGCTGGCGGGCTGGGCGCTGACCAGCATGGCGTCGATGTGTTCGAGGGCGCTCTCCAGGTCGATGGCCGCCAATCCCTGGATGGCCAGCGAGCGCAGCCGGGGATCCTCGGCTGACAGCAAGCGGGGCAGGAACCGGCCGACCTCTTGGGGAACCTTGTCGATCAACAGCTGCAATGCCGCGCTGCGAACGGCCAGGGAGTTGGCTCCTAGCATGGGGGCCAGCTCCTCGAGGTGGTCCTCGGGCCAGTGGGCCCGGAAGGTACGCAGGATGGCGGCCTGGATGTGAGGGGCTTCGGTGGCGGCCAGCCAGATCGGGGCCCGCGGTGCCATCTCCGCCACCCGATCGGCTGGCAGCCTGGTCAGCAGGTCGAGTTGGGCGGGAGGATCGTCCACGGGCCAGGTCAGGTCGCCCTCGTCAGGGGGCTGGACTCCGAGGCCCGGGTCGGGAGCCTCGCGAGCTTCCTCGTGGGCCCGCACCGCCGCCAGGGCATGGATGAGCAGGACCTGGCATTCCTCGTCGTCCTCGTGCAACTGCCGGTCCTCGAGGAACTGCCGGAGCTCCGGCGGCCCCCCTTGCTGGATGACCCGCTCGAGGGCGAACAGCCGGAAGGTTTTAATCGGTGATGCGAGTTCCTGGAGAAGATTGTCCATGACGGCGCGGCTCGCCCCCATGATACCCCGCGCGTCACTGGCTTACCACACCTCGCTGAACCTCTTCCAACAATTCTCGGTCAACGCCTGATGCTTGACAACGCGTCCTGGCAGCCGGCGGCCGAGTTGCTCCGTCATCCAGCCTTCGTGTTCTCAGAGGAGTTCCCTCCCTCCTCCTCGCACCGCCTGGGAACCCAGCCGCGCCGCCTCCTGTCGGGCAACCGGGCTTGTGCGGTCGATCGTTCGGACCACTGGGGAACCGTGCGGCCGTACCTGACTCCGCAAATCTGCCGCCCGAGCCGATCTTCATGGTTTTCCCGGCATGGCGGTGGTGGCCTGCAGGGAGCTGCCTAGAACGGTTTGGGGTCAGAACAACCGGGCGATGACCTGGTTGGCGAACGGAAGGCCGGCGGGGGTCAGGCGGTAGCGGGGGCCCACCCGGCCGAGCAGGCCGGCGGCCACCTCACGGCCCAAGGCTTCGCTCAGGGGTGGGGGGGGCGGGCCGAAGCGGAATTCCCATTCGCGCAGGTCGAGGCCTTCCTGCAAGAGCCGCAGGCGCAGCATCAGGAATTCGCGCTGCCGGGTCGCTTCGTCGAGCCGTTCGATGGTTGGCGGGGCGTCGGCCAGCCAGTCGGCCAGCGACGCTGCATTGGTGCGGCGCTCACCGGCGAGGGTGCCGACGGCGGCCGGCCCGAGGCCGAGATAGTCGTGCTGGTGCCAGTAGGCGAGGTTGTGCCGGCACCGGCTGCCGGGGCGGGCGAAATTGGAGATCTCGTAGTGCTCGAACCCGGCCGCCTGCAACGCGGCGGTGACGCCGAACAACTCTTCCGGGCCGGTCTCGGCGGGGTCCCGGCGCGTGCCCGAGGCGACGGCCGCGGCGTAGGGGGTGTCCTCTTCGAGCGTCAGGAAATACGCCGAGACATGACGTACCGGCAGCGATTCGACGAGGCTGCGCAGTTCGGGGACCAGGGGCGGCAGCTCGGGAACGCCGAGAATCAGGTCGACGCCGACGTTGGGGGTGGCGGCCAGGGCAATCTCGAGCGCTTGGCGACCTTGGCGGGCGGTGGCGGCCCGGCCGAGCCAGGCGATTTCCTCGTCGCGCAGCCGCTGCAGGCCGAGGCTCAGGCGCAGACCGGGCAGGGGCCGCAGGAGCGGCAGCAGGTCGCGGCTGAACGTCTCGGGGTTGCTCTCGATCGTCCATTCCTCGATCGGCGATGAGGAGAGGATGTCCGACAACGTGTGCAGAAGTCTGCCCAAGGCGGCCACCCCCAGGGCGGTGGGGTTGCCGCCGCCGATGAACACGGTCTGGATCCGGGCGGCCAGAGCGGGGGTGATCCGGTCGTGCGCTTCGGTGCTCAGGCGGTCGAGATACCGGGCGATGGGGTCGGCCGCGGCGGGAATGGAGGAGAACCCGCAGTAGGCGCACTTCCCCACACAAAATGGGACATGGACATACAAACCCAAACGATCGGCGGCGGCCGGGCGGGGGGGGCGGTCGTCCGGTCGAAGGGCGGCACGGCCGGGAGGGGTCATGCCGGGAGGGGAAAGCGGCGGCGCAGGGTGGCGACGAACGCCTCGTCGGCCCGCGCCGACAGATACCGGATGGGCGACCAGCCGAAATCACGGGCCTGCCGGAAGAACAGGAAGAGCAGACCGACCGTCAACAGGAGGTTGGGCCAGGCGTTGATCTCCCATTGGCCGCTCCAGACCAGCACGGGGCCGCCTTCAACCGGCCAGAGGTAGGGGATGGGCCATGGTTCGCCGTCGGGCCCCTTGGCCCCCACGAGATCGGCGACCAGGTGAAGGTGGAAGAAGACGAAGGCCCAGACGGCGCTTCGCCGGCGGTCATAGGCCAACAGGGCCACCAGGCCGGTGACGGCGAGGCCGGCCCAGAGGTTGTGGGTCAGCACGTGGTGATAGTGCGAGAACCACTCGAGGCCCCTCTCTCCGTCGATCACTCCGGCCAGTATCCCCAGCGCGTCGATGTCGGGAGCCATCGCCGCCCCGGTCAGCAGCAGGGCGTCACGGCGCTGCGCGGCCAGGCGCTGGCCCGGCACCCATCCCAGCAGGGCATGCGTGATGATGTTCATCGTTGGTGCTGTGCGATGGACCTGCCTTCGGCCCCCGAATGAACGGCATGCCCTGGCCCGGCAGCCGAGGGGATCAGCCGGGTCTTTCCCGGAATTCCACCATGGTCGACGTCGGCCGGATGCGCGGCGGTCGTCGGGGCAAACCCCTTCCAACGGGCTTGTCTTGGCGTTTTGGTGGACCGATACGTCCGAACCACGATCGACGATGCGGGTCCGGGCCCCAACGAATCAGGGCCGCCGAAGGGGGCGGACCAGAGCGGGTCGCCCGTTGGTGCCGGTCGGGGCCAGGCCGGTGGCGGGCGTCCATTGCAGGGCACGCTCGGGGCCGGGCAGGGGCCGGGCCATGCCGACCGCTTTCAACGAGGCGACGAACTCCGGCCAGGCGCCATGGATGTCGCCGACCGCCGCGACCAGCGGCGCGAACCTGATCTCGACGAATGGCGGATCCTTCGTCCAGTCTCGGGCCTGGCCGGGCAGGACCAGGCAGACCAGCAGCAACAGGACGAGGACGGGCAGGCGGCGACGGAGCATCATGGGTTCACCTCGACCGGAAATGCGGGGGCGTGAATGAACCACCCTTCCCATGCTACCATGGGGCAAGTGCCGCGGCCAGCCATCCCGTCTCGAGCTGCGCCTGATCAGCCCGAATCCGGCCGGCGGAGAGCGATCTGGAGGCATATCCGAAGCCGGGGTTCAAGGCATGCCGGACTCCACCCCATGGGCAGGTGTGAGTGTTGCGAGCCGTTGTTCCAGGCCCCTGCCGCGTGGGCCGTATCGCCAGATGTCTCTGGCTTCTGGCGGGTGGTGGGTGGTGCCATTCCACATTCTGGGAACGAGGTCGACGGGTGGTGGAGCTCGGGTGCGCCGAGGTTCAGGGCGCGTAGACAGAATCCGGCTGGAGGGGTACGACATGAAACGGCGATCGACTGGAAAACGGCTCCAGGGAGTCATCATCGCCGCCGCCCTCATGGGTGGCCTAACCATGATGTCGGCCGCAGCGGAAGCCACTGCCCGCAGTGCCGCCGTCGGTTCGGCTGACAAGTCGTCGGTGTCCGAACCGGCCCGCACTCCGGTCGGCACTTTGGCCGGCACTCCGGCCTCCACCCGGGCGAATCCCGTGGCGGCCGACCTGGTCGCGGCCGCCCTCGCCCAGGTAGGCGTGACGGTGTATTACGATCCGGCGTATGTCAAACTCGACTATCCGAGCGGCGATGTTCCCCTCGAGCGGGGGGTCTGTACCGACGTGGTCATCCGGGCTCTGCGGAAGCTGGGCATCGATCTGCAGAAAGAAGTCCACGAGGACATGCGGGCTGCCTTCGCCGCCTATCCGCGAAAGTGGGGTCTGACCAGACCCGATCGCAACATCGACCATCGCCGGGTTCCCAACCTGATGACCTTCTTCACCCGTCGCGGCAAGGCCCGCCCGTTGCCGGTAGTGCCCGCCGCTGTCGAACCCGGCGACATCGTCGCCTGGAGCCTTCCTGACGGGCGGCCGCACATCGGCATCGTGTCCGATCGGCCATCCGGCACCGCCTCGCGGTGGCTGGTTGTTCATAATATCGGCGCCGGGGCCCAGGTCGAGGACGTGCTGCTCGAGTTCAAGATCATCGGCCACTATCGCCTGTTCCCCTGGTCGTGGCGATGATTGCCTGCCATGCTTCCTTCGATTCAAATCCCCCAGCCACCCATCCGGAGAAGTTTGGAAAATCATGAGAATCCATGGCAGCCCCAGATGGATCAGGATGCCCTGAACTTGTATACTCCGAGCAATGCCCATTCTGCTGGGTTCGTTTGTCCTGCCGGGGAGGATGCAGCCGCCGGGCTGCCGTCCTCGCTGCAAGCGGTGGCTGCCACCTGCCTTTGGCCGACGATGCAGGGATGGGCTTGCTGTCTGGTTGGCGATCCTGGTGGGAACCCTGACGGGGTGGATGAGCCTGGCCTGCTCGGCGGCGGGTCGGGGGGAAGGAGCGACGACGATGGTGATGGAACAACTGCGGCTTGGCCCGGGGGCCAATTTCGTCTACGTTTTCGGCACGGGGGAGGGGGGCGAGGGGTTCGTGGTCGACCCCGGGGCCGAGCCGGACCGCATTCTGACGTGCGTCAAGGCGCACCGTCTCGACATCACCCGGATCATCCTGACCCACCACCATCACGACCACGTGGGGGCCGCGGCTACGCTGAAGGCCCGCACCGGGGCCAAGATCCTGGCGCATGCCGCCACCCGTCCCTATCTGCGGGGCGAGATCTCCCTCGACGGAACGCTCGCCGACGGCGAGGGCTTCGCCTTCGGGGACCACGAGGTGCGGGTCATCCATACGCCGGGTCATACTCCCGGCGGGATCTGCCTGGTCGTGGCCGATCGCTGGCTGGTCACCGGCGACACGCTGTTCATCGGCAACTGCGGTCGCACTGACCTGCCCGGCGGCGACGCCCATGCCCTCTACAACAGCTTGCAAAGCCTGAAACGGCTGCCCGACCACCTGGTGATCCTGCCAGGGCATGACTACGGCGATGCCCCGTCCCGCACCCTCGGCGAGGAGAAGTCGCGCAACCCGACGCTGCGGGCCGCGACCTTCGGGGAGTTTCAGGCTATTCCCTGAGGGTTCGACGCGGGGGTGGGGCCCGGCGGATGCTGCTGGCTGGAACCCGCTTCGGGGGTCTCCGGCCGGGGATCAGGGGGTGGCGCCACGGCGGGTTTCCTGGCAGAGAAGCGCCGCCGCCAGGCCTCTTCGATGGCGGGGTTGCCGGTCTTGGAGAAGCGCAACTCCACCTTGGGCCCCTTGCCGTGGCTCTTGAACGAGGTGAGGCTGGCGGCCAGGCCGAGGTCCAGGGCATACCAGCGCAGCATCTGCAGCACCCGGGACACCTTGCTGAGGTTGCACCCGATTACCCTTTCAAGGCAAGGGATGCGGCGGAAGCGCCAATCTTATACCTGTTCGGGCCGCACATACCCGAGCCGGATGAACACCTCGATCGGATCGACCAGGTTCCGTTCCCGCAACAGATCATGGACGACCTGGGAAACGCGCGGAAACAACGTGTCGGACCGGTAGGAGGATCGCCCGCGTTCGCGTTGCACGGCGGGACCGTCACCACTCGTACGGGAGTCCCTGACGGAGACTCCAGTAGGCGGCTTCCTTCCAGGCGGACTCGAACTGGCCCTTGGTCAGGCCGAACTGCTCTTTGAGGGCGCCGTCGAGGTCCTTGCCGCCACAGACCGCCTGCAGGACCTTGACGAACTTCTGCAGACCGGTGTCTTTGTCGGCGCCCTTCTTGACCAGGAAGGCCACCATCAGGTAGGCCTGGGCCCGGGCGGCCTCGAGCTTGCCGGGGGCGGGCGACTTCTCGTTCAGGATGCGGTTCAGCTCGTCGGCCGTGACCAGCTTGGCCTCGTCGCTGGCGATGCGGGTCTGGGCCGCGACCAGCAGTTCGCGCAACACGTCGTCGCTGCCGCCCAGCAGCTCGCCGAGGCCGCGCTGCATCCAGGCGGTCGTGCCGGTGGTCTCGCGGGCGCCGGGGATGGTGCGGCGCATCATGGCCAGGCTGAGCTCGCGGGCCAGGGAGTGGAACGGCAGCCATTGCGAGATCTGGGTGGTCTCGTCTTCCGTGAGGTTCGGCTTCTCGCCCTCGAGGAGGGCCTTGATGGTAGAGGGGTCGAAGAAGAGCGCGGTGACGGTCAGGGTGTCCTGGTCGGGGTCGTAGATGACCACCCGGCTGCCCAGGCCGGCGGCGGTGATCAGGTTGACCTCGAGGGGCTCCTTGAGGTCGCCGAGCAGCGGCTCGAGCCGGGCCAGGGTCGAGTCGAGGCTTTGCTTGAGGGCTTCGGCGTAGGAGAGGTCCATGCCCTGGGCGGCGTTGATGGTGAATTTGCCAGCCGGAATGACGGTGCCGGGAGGGGGTGGCGGGGCGGCCGGCGCGATCGGGGCGGCGGCGCGTGGAATCTCGGGTTGGGGGGGCGGGGCGGCTCGGGCGGGGCGCGGCTCGAGCCGAGCCGGCAGCACGGCCGGGGCGGGCTTCCCCTCGAGCCGAGCCCGGATGGCTTCGGCCAGAGGCGGATCCTGGTCGAGAGCCGAGAGCATGGCGAGGACCTTGAGGGTGGACAGCCGGTCGGAATTCTTGGCGAAGCCCTGCCGGATGAAGTCGAGGGCTTTGCGGTTCTGCCCCACCTTGAACCAGTAGAACCCTTCGAGGTAGCAGGCCAGGCTGTTGCGGGGGACCCGTTTGGCCCAGAGGTCGAGGCCCAGCCGGGCGTCCTCGGGATCGTCGAGGTAGAGCGCCAGTTGCACGAACATCGGCCAGGCATCGGTATCGGTGAAGGGCAGGCTGTTGCGGGCGTCGTCCATGATCGTCGAGGCCTCTGCGAGGTGGCCGTGGGCAACCGCGAGCAAGCCGGCCTTGAGGCTGACCGAGGGCAGGTTGTAGCCCTGGGGGAAAGCTTTCTTCAGCACCTCGCCGGCCTGGCCGAACTGCCCGGCGCCGAGACAGGCGTCAGCCAGCAGGCGGTTGAGGACGGGATGCCCTGGATCGACGCGGGCGGCGGCCTCCAGGTGGGTGCGGGCTTCCTCGGGTTGGTTCTGATCGAGCGCGAGCCGGGCCAGCACCAGATGCCCTTCGACCGAGCGCGGAAAGAGTTGCTGGTGCAGGGTGGCGGCGGCCTTGGCCTCGGCCCAGCGGTCGAGGTCGTAGAGTGCCTGCGGGCGCGAGGTGGCGGTGGTTTCCGGGTGGGTGTCCGTGAACATCGCCTTGGCAAAGAGCAGCAGGGCGTGACGGGGGGATTTCTTCAGGCCGGCTTCGAGCAGGGTCTGAGCATCCTTGCCGCGGCCCAGGTAGAGGGCGCACAGGGCGGTCAGGGCGGTCCCGTCGGCGCCCGGGTACCGCTTCTCATACTCTTCGGCAAGAGCGAGGGCCTTGTAGAACTGGCCGCGGGCCAGGTCATTGAGAACGCTGTCGAAATGCAGCTTCGGCGTGTTGAGGCGGGCCAGCAGTTGGGGCAGGCGGGACGAGATCTGGCTGAAATGCTCCTGCACCTGGTCGGGGGCCACCGGGATGGGGCGCGGTTTAGGAGGGAGCTGGGCCAGCAACTTGCGGGCGAAGGCCCCCTGCGGGTTGAGGCAGAGCGACTTGCGCAACCATTCCCCGGCCAGCAACGGGAACCCGGCCTTGGCTTCGATCGTGCCCAGCAGATCGAGCAGGTTGGTGGTTCGCACTCCATCGAAATAGATGCGCAGGGCATACAGGCGGGCGTCGTCGAGCTGTCCGGCCTGGAACGCTTCTCGGGCCCACTTGTACAGGTCGGTCGGAGGGTACATGCCCGGGTGGTCGAACGCCTCGATCGCCCGGGATTCGGCTTTCTCGATCCGCACCTTCTGGGCTGCCGCCGGCCCGACCGCCAGCAGGCTCGCCGCCACCAAGCTTACCACCAGTGTCACGCAGGGCCAACATCTCATCGTTCGCATGGAGGCATTATAGCAATCCGATCGGTCGAATGCATCCAGGTCCTCCCCTCCTTTCTGATGGGGGGGCACCCCACTCCGATACTCAGGTACTCACGACCAAGGGGAATCCTACCTGCCAAGACTACCGACCTCAGGGAACGGACCGTCAGTGGGTGGGCCCTCCCAGGGAGACACGGACTCCTCCTGACTTTCAGGGGGATTCTCCCCGATCTGAAGAAACCCTGTCCAGGTGGGAACCTCTGGATTGTCGCGTCGCACAACTGTGTCTTTCTGTTGGATCCGTCTTTGGCGACGGGAGATGACCGCGGCGCATCAACGTGGTATGATCCGAGCTACCGGCCGTCGCCGCCGGCATTCCCCGCCCGACCGGAGGAACCCATGGCCCAGCCCCACGAAACCGTGAACGAAACGGTTCTGCGCAAGTATCCCAATCGCCGGATCTACGATC
This sequence comes from Candidatus Ozemibacteraceae bacterium, assembly GCA_937998695.1. Classification (GTDB taxonomy): domain Bacteria; phylum Muiribacteriota; class Ozemobacteria; order Ozemobacterales; family Ozemobacteraceae; genus Ozemobacter. The sequence goes on along the minus strand of CALLCO010000158.1, from coordinate 12,371 downwards.
CCAGCCGCAACTGTCACGTCACGCTCAACGATCTGGCCGACCGGGTCAAGCAGGGCGAACGCATCCGGATCGTCGACAACCAGACGGGCGATGACATCACCCACATCATCATGGGGCAGGTGCTGTACGAGACGCTGAAGACCCGGCCCGACTACCTGCCGCTCGACCTCGTGCTGCTGATGATCCGGGCCCAGGACAACGTCGTGCGCGATTTCCTGTGGCACTGGCTGCCCCAGTCGTTCCATGCCTACCTCGAGAACCAGCGCCGGATGATGGCTGGCATGGGTTGGATGAACCCCGGCTTCGCCGCGCCGCTGCCGTCCTTCGGCAACCCGTTCGCCGGCATATTCCAGATGGGAAGCGTGGGGTACGGCCCGGCACCGACTCCGGGCCCGGCCGCCCCGCCGCCGCCGACTCCTGGCACCGTCCCACCCGCTGCCGCGGGTTCCCCGGGGGCGAGCGATACCGAAGCGCTCAAGCGCGAGCTCGAGCGCCTGAAGAACGAGCTGGAAGCCCTTAAACATGCCGGCAACCCTGCCTCGGCGGGCCAATCCTCCACGACGGGCACGCCCTCGCCCGCCGCCAAACCCCGCCGAAAAAGCCGCCAAGGCGCGTGAGCCACCGCCCGTCTCGCCACCCGGGCGTGTCAGCCCCCCAGAGACTTTATGCCCGCCCTTCGTCAACGACGAGTGCCCGATGGGTGACCAACCGGGTCGCCAGCCAGGCCCCGGCCCAGGCGAACAATCCGGTGCCGGCGATCAGGGTCAGCCAGATCGTTTCCGAAAGCGGCGTGGTGGCGAACACCCGCCCGCCGAGTTGGACGAACGCCATCTGGGCCACCATGGTGCCGGCCAGAAGGCCGAGGGTCCAGGAGTTGTCCCAGGCCCGGTTGGCGTGGGGGGTGCGGGTCTCCGCCCAGCGGGCCATCCACATCACCCATAGAATGAAGAAGATGAAGGCCGAAAACAGGACGGAGGCCGGTTGGCCTGGGGCCAGCGTGAGACGAGGCAAGATGGCCATCAGGCCCAGAAAACCCGCCACCGCCCACATCGCCTGGATCAGGGCGTGTGTCGCCATCCGGCCGGTGACCAGGGGGGCGGTGACATCGGTCGGCGGGCCGTCGAGCACATCGGGGTCGGGTGATTCAGTGGCCAGGGCCAGGGCGGCCACCGAGTCGAGCAGGAAATGCCCCCAGAGCATCTGCAGGACAGTGAACGGGATGCCCAGACCGAACAGGGGGCCGAGCAGGCTGGCGCCCAGGATCAGGCCGTTGACCACCGTCTGAAACACGAGGTAGCGGCGGATGTTCCGGAAAAAGGTGCGGCCAAGGGCGATCGCCCGCACCAGCGGCTGGAGGGAGGCTTCGGGGATGATGGCGTCACTGGCTTCCCGCACCCGTTGGGGCGCGGCCGGCCCCAGGGCGATTCCGACACTCGCTTCGGCAAGAGCGGGTATGTCCTCGGGGCGCCAGCCGACCACTGCGGTCTGCTTCCCCGCCTCACGAAGCTGACGGACGAGATGGGCCCGGGTCAGCCCTCCGACGAACGCCCCGGAACTGCCCAGGCTGCCGCCGAACGGGGAAGCTGCCGCCCTGGCGCTGGTGGCGGCCTCGGGGGCGGAGTGCTCCTCGCGGAGACTGGCCAATGGGCAGAGGTTGGCCGATTCGTGGCATTCGACCGGGTCGCTGAGCCTGGTCGGTTCATCGACGCTGGCTGACACCACGACACGGGGGGAATCTCGGGAACCGGCTGGGGCCCCGCCACCGGTGGACTCCTGGGTCCCAAGCGGTTGGCGAGCCGCGATCGGCGGATGGGCATCGGTCGGTTCGCCGGGAGCGATCTCCACGCGGGCCTCGTTCTTCAGACGGTCGCCACGCGCATCGTCCGATCGGCCTTCCGCTGCGCCTCCCTCGGAAAGGATTCGGGGCGGATCGGCCCGCAGGGCATGGCTGTGCGCGGCAATGGCCCGCCTGACCACCGGCATGGGCTGATCGGTCAGGATGGTCACCTCGACCCCGGCTTGCCCCAAGGTTCTGCGCCAACCGGGGTAGTCTTCGGCCGGGGCGTCTTGCAGGGAAACCGCCCCCAGCCAGCGCAGGCCCGCCAAGGCACGGTTGTTGAGTGCGGGGCGGGGTGGCGGATCGGGCCAGGGCCGGCCGGCCAAACCCAACCAGGATTCTCCGCGGGCGTCCGCCTCTTCGCACATCCGGATCACCCCGGCCAACTCCCCGGCGGGGCTGGTGGTGCCGGGCGTGATCGTCTCGAGGCTGGTGCAGGCCCGTGCCACCGCCGTGGCCGGCCCCCGGACGAACAGCCAGGGCACGCTCCCCGGAGAAGACGAACCGGCCTCGGCGTGGCCGTCGGGTTCCCCTCTCGTTGCTGCCGGCGTGCCGGTTCCCGGCGAGGCCTGGTCGTGCGTGCCGGGTGTAGAGGCGCCGGAGGAGGAGTGGACCCTTGCACCGGAGAGCAGCGCTCCGGTCCAGCCGGATTCCCCCGCCAGTCGCTCGACCGTCCAGCCCCCGTCGTGGAGCAGGTCCGGGGCATGATCGTGCAACCAGAGGAGCAGGGCGCCAGCGATCGGATCCCCCAGGATGACGGGAGGCTGACCGGGGGCCTGGCAGATCCGGCTCTCCGAGCAGGTGGCGGCGATGGCTGTCCCCAGGCGGTCGCCCGTCGGTCGTTCGAGGTCGGTGATGGGTCGCGTGCCCAGCAGGACATGGTTTACCCGAGGTTGCAACCGGGTCATGGTGCCGTCGATGTCGTGGCAGAGGACCTCGATCCCGCCCAGGGTCTCGGCCACCTGCAAGCGCCGGACCCGCGTGCCGGCCAGGGCCATCTGGCGTACCGTCCAGACGAGACCGAGCACCACATGCATGCCCAGTCCGTCGGGAACGACCGCCACCAGGATGGCCAGCACCAGCATCGCCATTTCCAGCAGGGTGTGCAGGCCGGCCATCGTCATCCAGGACCGCGGGTCGGCCGGCAGCACGCCCGCCGCAATGCCGACGAGCAGCAGGATCCCGGTCGCCATCACCCCGAGGCGTCGGTCATCCGGCCGGATGTCGGGGTGGCGCGTGGGCCAGGGAGGGCAGGCGCTGACTTCGAACCCCAAACCGGCCAGGGCCCGGTACAGGCCGGGCACCCACCAGGAAGCGAGGGCAACGGCCAGCCCGGCGCCGAGCGAACCCAGCAGCCAGAAGGCGCCGCGCGGCAGGGCGGCGCTCAGACCGCCGACCTCGGTGAACCCGAGGACCAGGAACAGCCCGAGCCCGAAGGCCGCTCCGATGGGGGGAAACCAGCCGACGAACGCCTCGGTCTGCCGCCAGAGGGGCGAGGTGCGGTCGAGCCGCCAGGCGCTCTCCAGCACCCGCTCGGGGGAAGGGAGATCGGGCCAGGCCGCCAGCCGCCAGAGGGCCCGTCCGGCCGTCACCACCATGCCGGCCTGCGGATGGCGGGGGTCAGCGGGCACGGCAGGGCGTCGGTGGGTTTGGCTCTCCGGTTCCTGGGAGGGCAGGGGTGGGGCCACCTCGAAGTCGACCTCATCCAGCAGGAGGCCATCGGCGGGGATGCGGTCGCCTGGCTCGAGCAGGAGGCAATCGTCGGGAACCAGGTCGCCCAGGGCCACCGGCACCGGTTCGCCCTCCCGGATGGCGGTGAACCAGTTCAGGTCGGGGTCTTCGAGGCTGCTGGTGAACTGGCGCAAGGCCATCCATTCGCCGGTCAGCCCCAGCAGGGGCACGGCCAGGATCATGGCCAGGACGGCGATCCCTTCGATGGCCTCCCCTTGGGGCAGGCCGACCACGAACGACAGGAGGGCGGTCGCCGCCAGCAGGCGGATCAGCGGATCGTCGAACTTCTCCAGGAACAACTGCCACCACAGGCGGCCCCGCCCTGCGGTGACGGGCGCGGGAGGCCGGCATTTCCGGCGCTGCTCGACCTCGAACCAGGACAGGCCGATCCGGTGATGGCTGTCAGGCATCGTCACCTCCGCAGGTGGTGCGGGGGGATGGTGTCGGCACGGGCGCAACAGACTCCAAAGTGCTGGAAGAATCGCCCTGCCAAAAGTCACCCCTCACTACCGGGAGGTCGGGCAGAGCCGGCGGCTGGCTCGGAGGTCGGGGGCGGGGTTGGGGTGGCGGAGGTGGCGCCGTCGGCGGGGATGGCCTTTGTAGGCCCGGCGACGATCTCGGCGGGGGATTCGTCGGCCGGGGCTGGACGGGGAGAGCCGGACTCAAGCCGGCCGGGCGCTGTCGTCGGCCGGGCGGAGGTGGCGGGGACGTCGGGCCCTGAGGGCTCGAGAGAGCCGGGCCCCGGAGGCGGGTTCCCTTCCCCGCTCGGGCCGGTCAGGGCCTTGACCTTCTCGTAGAACAGGCGCGGGCTCTCGAAGTCCATGGCCCGGGCGTGCCGCTTGCAGTAGGGGCTGCCCGGCTGGGCCGGCCGAGTACACGGGGTGTTGAGCGAATCGATGTAGGCGCAGCGTCGACGCACGATTCTGATCTTGTCGAGCTCGGCGTAGGGGGTCATCTCGAACATGTAGGCTTTGTTCTTCAGCAGGTTCGAGTTCAGGAAATAGGTGTTGACAGAGGCGTCGTAGGAGTACAATTCGACACCTTTGTACCATTGCGGGTGGACCCTTTCGCCATGCTCTTCGACCGACCACCCTCTGATGAACCCGGCTTCCTTCAGGGCGGTCAGGTCGCCGTGGAAGGCTTCGAGCAGCGAGGCGTCCTTGTCGTAGGTCATTTCGAGGCAGGCCCGGTCGAGCAGCGTATAAAGCGAGAGGGTCACGGTGTGGGTGGCGATCTCCTGATCGGCCTGCTGGCGCAGGTCGTAGAGGGCTTCCCACAAGGTGAGGTAGAGGCGGAAGGCGAACGGGTGCTTACGGTCGTCGAGGGAGTAGACGATCGGGTGAGGCAGCTTGACGTAGCGGAACTTCAGGAACTCGGCATACAACGGAGGCGAGAATCGAAACGTGCCCGCCGTGTAGACCTCGATCTCGCGGCCGGCCAGGTCGCGCACCGTTTCGCGGCGCACCTTGTCCTCGAAGGGCAGGATTGGGCAGTAGGTCTTGATCGAGGTCGTCTTCCCCGTCGGGATCTGGAAATAGAAGTATTCCTCGCACAGTTCGCTGAAAGAGATCGCGGCCAGGGCGCGCCGCTTCTCGGTGACCACTTCCTCGCCGGGGAAGAGCTGTTTGACCAGCTTGTCGAGGTCGAGGTCGAATCGGCCGTCTGGGTTGCCCTTCGAAGCGGCGAAGGCCATCTCGAAGATCTTGCGCTGCAGGGCCGAGAAGGAATGCACGTAGCCGTAGGGCTGGCGGCCCGCGCCGTCCTTGTTGAACAAGCCATACAGCCACTGCAGCACCTTCCAGCGGCGGGGGGTGCTGCCGTAAATGACGCGCAGGGCCAGCAGGCCCAGGATGAAGACGTCGAGCATCAGAAGGCCGACGACCCGCAGGGCGATGCGCAAATCGCGAAGGCGCAGGCGTACCATCTCGACCGACTGGTTGTTGGGGCTGATGCGGTCGGCATAATCGGGAAACGCGGTGATGCCGGCCCCGTCCTTTTCCATTTCCTCGTGGGCCTGGGTGAACAGGGTCTTTTCGGAAGTGCCCAGTTTGGTGACCTCACGCCCGGTCAGGAAGGCGATCTCGTCTTGCAGCCGGGGCCAGAAGACGGCGTCGATGACCGCGTTGGGCCGGGCCAGGGTCAGCCAGGTGGTCACCCCGGCCAACAGGGTGAAGGCGAAGACCAGCAGCCGCAACACGGCGTCGGAGATGTGGCGATCGAAGTAGTAGACCCGGTGTTTCGAACGGATCAGCATTGCTTCACGCCCCTGGAATCATCGCCACGGTTGCCGACGTGGAACCCCGGTATCGCAAACGGCTTGCCATTGTCCTGCCCTCACGCCTTTTTGCCGGCTTTGCCCGACGGATGCTGGCCGAGCAGTTCGACGAAGACCACGTAGCCGCAGAAGGGGCAGCGCACCGCGTTGGCCTTGAAATGGCAGCCCGGGCAGGTCTTGGTGGCGGTGCCGGTCACTTCCGTCCCGCAGATGTGGCACAATACCGTGCCTTCGTCCCACTCGATGGTGGCGTGGCAGTTGACGCATCGCAGCAGGTTCAGCTTGGCGGCGAGATGGTAGGCGGCCCGCACCACCATGTTGGTTACCGAAAAGAACAGGGCCAGCACCAGCATGATCGGCAGGCCGACGAGTTTGAACACCAGCCGCACATCGACCTTCTCCTCGAAGATCACGTAAAAATCGGAATTGATGTACCAGTTGTAGATCTTGACGTAGTCTTCGACGATGCGGGGCATCAGCACCAGCAGCACGAAGGCGAAAAAGACGCCGATCAGCAGGGCGACCCCCAACCACAGGAAGGCGTGGAACACTCCCGACTGCCAGACCAGGTCGGCCAGCATCAGGAAGAAATACCCCACCGCCCGCAGTTCAAAATAGGCCCCGATTCCCCCCATCGGCTTGTGCTCCTCCGTATGCGCGACGAACCCCAGGCTGGCGAGGTCCCTCCCGGCGACCTGGCCTGGGCCTGGCATACCTCACCCGCTCAGAATACCATCTTTCCCCCTATCGGCAGAATCCGTCCGAGGGCGAACAGGGCGGCGACGACCAGTCCGCCGGCCGGCCCGCCGACCGCGATGGTCGAGGTTTCGAGCCACTCGAGCAGGGCGGCCACGAACAGGGCCTGGGCCCCCGCCCGTCGGAGGCCGGAAGGGGGGAGGCAGGCCGGCGCCTTGCCGTCAGGGCGGGCGGGGTAAGAGGGATCTGTTCCTCCACTACAGGTACAGGAGGATGGGCCAGCGGAATGGCCCAGGGGGGACCCATATCCCCTCATCGTCTCCGCAGCGGAAGTGGAACCGCACCCCATCCACCGCGGGCAATCTGCCCAGACCAGGATCACCAGGGCCGGCAGCAGCCCCCAGAAACAACTGGCGATCAGCAGGCCGGCCAGCCCGGTATCAGGGAGGGACCGGGCCCCTGGAAGCTCGTCAACGGGCCCTCCGCCATGGGCCCAGGCCAGAATGGGAAGCACGACAACGGCGAGGTTGGGCAGACCTTCCCCCGCCGAAAACGTCTGGAATCCCCCTATCAACCAGGGCAGGGTGAACGCGCCGGGGTCGGCGATCCAGGCGGCGACCAGCATATAGGGGGCCAGTTCGGCGAGGGCGGGGCCCTGGCGGCGTACCAGCCCCCATATACCCAAGGCCGCCCAGAGCGGGGCGCGGGAGTCGAACAGGACGAGCCCGTCCGTGCCCCAGGCCATCGTCACCCGCCAGGGCGGCAGGCCGCGGGCCAGCACTCCCACCCAAGCCCAGGTGGCGGCGGCGGTCAGCGCGAATGCCGCCCAGGACGGAAGGAGCCCCGCGCCTGTAGGGTCGAAGGGACCGCCGCCAGGATTTCTACCCGTGCCCTCCGCGGCGGGAACGGGAGCCGCGTCCCGCGACTCGGGGGCGTTCGGCTGGCTCTCGAAGCGTTGGCCCTTCTCCGGTCCTCCACAGCTCGGATGCTCGGGGACCTTGGCAACTTCGCCCCCGTCCGTCGCTCGACCTCGGAGCAGGGCGAAGGCCAGTACCAGGCACCAGATGCCGAAAAACCGGTGGCTCAGAAGGGCGTTCAGGAACATGCGGGAGGCTCCTCGGTCGGAGGCGTGGTGTGGCGTGTCGCAATGGCCGGGGAGGGCGCGGGGGCATCGGATGCACCCGATGGGCTCGACAGGCCGGCCGTGAAAAAAAGGGGGGGCGATGAGCCCGGCAGGTCGCTGGCTTTGGGTTCCGTGGGATTCACCGATGGGGCGGGGCAGGGCTCGCCTTCATTGATCCCTTCGGGTACCGGCGCCAACACCTGGAGGCACCGGGCACCGATGGTCCAGGCGGCTCCTCCGAGCAGGTAGATTTTGGTCAGGTTCAACAGATCCTCTGCCACTGCTTCGGGAAGCCCGAGGGCGGTCATGGTCAGGCCGATGGCTCCCAGCGATGGAAACACCCAGTCCTTGCGATGATGCCAGGCGAAGACGGCGAGCAGAGGGAAATTCAGGCGATCGTCTTCTTCCTGGAAGGTCTGGGCGATCGGTTCCTTGACGACAGCGATGGCCATCGCCACCACCCACCAGGCGAGAACATCCGCTCGTGAGCCGATTCCCAACCCGGGAGCATCGGTGGCCAGAGCCCAGAGCCGTCCGGTGACCACCCGCCACAGGGTCATGCTCAGCGCCAGTGCGAGCAGGGCCATCCCTCGCGGTCCCGATTGCCCCAGCCGGTTCGAGTTCAGCCCGACCCAGGCGGCTCCAGCCAGCACCAGATCCCAGGCCAGCATCGTCAACACCAACGGGGCGAACCGCGGGGTTGGCACTTCCAGGTGCAGTATCTGCACCCCTCCAGCTGTCTCGAGGGTGCAGATGACCTCGCCGCTGATCCCGAGCAGGATCAGCAGCGCGATGGCCAGCGCGGCCGCGCGCCAGAAGGCACTAAGGATGGCTTCCCAGGCGTGTCGGGCCGCTGCCAGCCGCAGGGCCGGGCGGGCGGGCGTCGAAGGTTGCCCTGTCATACCAGCCCCAGCCATCGGCTGCCCTGGGCGACCAGCAGGCAGACCGCTACCGCCAGGAGGGTCGGCAGGAGGTTGGCCAGCAGCGTCCAACGGGTACTCCGGGTTTCGGCCCAGATCGTCAGAGTGGTGGTCGTGCAGGGGAAGTGCAGCAGCGAGAAGAGCATGACGCAGACCGCGGTGAGCCAGGTCCAGCCGTGCTGGCGGAACAGGGGGGCGGGGTCGGCCAGGTCCATCATCCGGCTCTGGTTCAGGTAGCCCATGATGATGACGGGGATGACGATCTCGTTGGCGGGAAGGGCCAGCAGAAAAGCCACCAGGATCATGCCGTCCAGGCCCAGCAGGCGGCCCCAGGGATCGGCCATGTCGGCCAAAGCCCGCAGGAGCGAGGTCTCACCCCCCGGGATCGCCCCCATCAACCAGATCACGCCTCCGGCCGGGGCGGCGCCCAGCATCGCCCGTTTCAGCACGAACCAGGTGCGGTCGATCATCGACCGGTACAGGATCCGCAGGAATTGTGGAGGCCGGTAGGGCGGCAATTCCAGGACGAATGTGCTGGGTAACCCCTGCAACAGCGATCGGGACAGCACCAGCGACATCACAGCCGTAGCCAGGATACCCAGAAGCGTCACCACCATCAGAGTGCCCACCGCAACGGCGGTCGCCCAGCCGGCGGGAACGGCCGTGGCGATGAACATCGACGACATCAGGATCAGGGTGGGCCACCGCCCGTTGCAGGGGACGAACGTGTTGGTCAGAATGGCGATGATCCGTTCGCGAGGCGAGTCGATGATCCGGCAGGCGATGATGCCGGCCGCGTTGCAGCCGAATCCCATGGCCATGCACAGAGCTTGCTTGCCGTGCCCCCCTGCCCAGCGGAAGAACCGGTCGAGGTTGAACGCCACCCGGGGGAGGAAGCCAAGATCCTCCAGGAAGGTGAAGAGCGGGAAGAAGATGGCCATGGGGGGAAGCATGACGGCAACCACCCAGGCCCAGCACAGAAACACCCCGTCGATCAGCAGTCCCGCCAGCCACCCCGGGGCCCCCACTGCCGCCGCGAGCAGATGCAACCAGCCGTACACGCTGCGGGCCAGGAACCAGGGACAGGTCCACCCGGGCAGGTATTCGGTGAAAAACTCCCGCAGCCCCTCGTCGCCGATCAACAGACCGGCGAGGAAGGTTGAGGGAACGTTCGCTCCGACCACCGTCAACCAGAAGACCCCGGCCAGAATCAGAAGCATGACGGGGAATCCGAGCCATGGCGAGGTCAGCCACCGGTCGAGCCACCGGTCGAAATCCCAGGCGGAGGGTGGAACGCGCCGAACCACCGCGTCGGTGAGGGTCTGAGAAGCCGCATAGATGGTGGCGGTGAGTTCGTCGTGGAGGTGCCCGCCTACGCGGGCGTGCCACGCATCGGCTCGTGCGAGGAGGGTAGCGATCCTGGTATGTACGGGAGTCGGGGACGGCTGGCTCATCGTCCCACCTCGGGGAGCGCTGGCGCCAGGCCACCGGCCGAGGTCGCGCCGATCCGGCCGGCCAGGTCGGCGAGCACCCCGCTCTCGATTTCCTGCCGGAGACGGGCGTCGCCGCCGTCGATCAGCCGCAGCGCGATCCAACGGGCATTGGGCACCCCGGGGAAGACTTCCTCGATGAGAGGCACGAGGTCGGCAACCGCTTCTTGCAGCCCTGGAGCCAGAGGGATTCGCTGCGGGTGCGGCCGGATCGCGCCTGTCGCCACCCCCGCGATCAGCGCCCCCAATTGATCGAGGCCTTCTCCCGAACGGGCGACGCAGCGGACGGCCGGCACGCCCAGGCGGGCGCTGAGCTCCTCGATATCGACGGTGATGCCTTTGCGGGCCGCTTCGTCGGACAGATTGAGCGCGATCACCACTCGGTCGGTGATCTCCATGACCTGGAAGGCGAGGTTCATTTGGCGGTGCAGACAGGTGCTGTCGAGCACCAGGACCGTGCAGTCGGGGGCCCCGAAGACCAGGAAATCGCGCGCGATCTCTTCCTCTGGGGAGGAGGACAGCAGCGAATAGGTGCCGGGCAGATCCATCAGGGTGTAGCGGCGCTGGCCGAGGAACATAATACCTTCGGCGCGCGCCACGGTCTTGCCGGGCCAGTTGCCCACGTGCTGGCGCAATCCGGTCAGGGCATTGAACACCGTGCTCTTGCCGCAATTGGGATTGCCCGCCAGAGCCACAGTGAAGGTGAAATCGTCCTCCCGGCGGAGCGGGGGGAACGCAAGAGCCGGCGAAGGGGCGGCGGGAGAGACCGGTGCCCTTCCACCCGATGGTGGGTCGATGCTGACCGTCACGCAGGCCGTCTCGTCGCAGCGCAGGTCGCCTTCGGTGAAGTTTCCGATGGGGCGGGGATCATCGGGAGTCTCGAAGCAGAGATGGGCGGTGCTGTTGACGGCGATCCCCTCAGCCACCAGCCCGCCGATCGGAGACGCGCCCCAGGGGTGACCCGACCGCACGGGTCTATGTGGTCCCCGGTGCCCACCTTGCCTTGTACGGTCGCCCGGCGGCGCGCCGTCGTCCGATCTCTGGCGTTCACCCGATCCTTCGCTTTGCGCTGGCTCCTCGCCTCGCTCTGGTTCTTCGCCCTGCGCTGGTTCTTCGCCCTGCGCTGATCCTTCGCGTTCGCTTGGCTCTGCAGCATCGCCAAACCAGTCGTCATTCCTTTGCTCGCTTGTTTCGCATCCCCCTGGGTTGTCTGGCCTGCTTGGGTCGTGGCATGTGCATCTGGACATCGCTTGCCAGCCCGACTCGAGCTCCAGACCACCTCCCAGGGCGACTTCTTCCCCGGGAAAAAAGGCCTCGGCCACCACCATCTCGTTGCGGGTCAGGGTGCCGGTCTTGTCGGAGCAGATGACGGTTGCCGCCCCGATCGTTTCGCAGGCTTCCAGCCGCCGGACCAGGCTGCGAGCCCGCAACATGTGCCGCATGGCGAAGGCCAGGCAGAGGGTGACGGCCATGCTCAACCCCTCGGGAACCGCTACGACGATGATGGCCACCACGACCATCCCGTAGCGTAGCAAGGCCTGGGCGGTCGCGGGCGCGAACCACGGGCCTCCCTCGGGGGGAAGGAAACCCGTCGCCCAGCCCAGCAGGAGGATGCCTGCCGCCACCCGCCCCGCCCACTCCCAGGCCTGGCGCTGGGCTTCGCCCTCCCGCCCCGGGAACAGGTGGCTAGGGGCGACCTCCGCCCCGCCCATCTCCAGGAAATCATACAACGCGGTCAGCCAGATCGGCAGGGTCGCGGTGATGATGCCCGCCAGTCCAGCCAGGAAGAGGATGCTCTCGGCGTTCAGAAATCCGAGAAAGGTGGCCAGGAAGATGGTGATGATGATCGTCACCCCTTCGAGATGTTCCCCCTTCATCCACCCCACCATGATGGAAAGGAGCGCGGCCACCAACAAGACCCGGATGAGAGGGTCGCGGAACTTCTCTAGGTAGAGGCGCCACCAAGGGGTCTGAGGGACAGGGGTAAGGCGATTGTCGCCGAACCGGGCCCGGCGATCTGCCACTTCGGCGGTGGTGAGCCCGACCCGGCGGTCAGTGGGAGTCGGCCGGTTCGGGCTCACCCTTTGACGACGAAGCTGACCATCCGTTTGGGGACGTGGATGAACTTCAGGATCTGTTTGCCCTCCACCCACCTGCGGACCTTCTCGCTCTCGAGAACCTTGGCGCGGACCTCCTCGTCGGTCAGGTTGACCGGCATCGTGACCTGGTCGCGGAGCTTGCCGTTGACCTGCACGGGAAGGGTGACCTCGGTCTCGACGAAGGCCCGCTCGTCCCAGGT
>CALLCO010000157.1 GCA_937998695.1 Candidatus Ozemibacteraceae bacterium | reverse complement strand
CCCGGCGACCCGTTTCCAGGTCCATCCCGACACCTCGCGCCGCGCGCCGGTAAGTATCCGGTGGAGTCCGCCCCTTCAGGCGGGCCGACTGGAGACCGGCGCATGGATATCGACACCTTCAAACCGACTTTTCTGATCCAGTATAATGGACCCGGAATTTTGAACAAAATTTCCAAGGGGAATAAGCAACGATGTCACAACGAAAACGACACCTCCCTGAGTTGAAGGCCAAAGCGGTGTTGGAAGTCCTCCGCGAAGAAAAATCCCTCGGTGAACTGGCTTCGTCCTATGGGGTCCACTCATCCATGCTCACCCGTTGGAAGGAGGTCGTGATCAAGGATCTGCCAAAACTCTTTGTAGATCCGCGTCGGCGATCATCCAGCGACCAGGCTGAACTGGTGAAAGAACTCTACGGGCGCATCGGACTCCTCTCCACCCAGGTGGAGTGGCTGAAAAAAAAATCTGGTCTCAACCAAGACCATTGCTGAAAGAAGGGATCTTCTCGAATGGCAAGAAAAGGCCCTGGCGATCTCCACTCAAGCTCAACTACTGGGCTTGAGCCGATCGGGGTTGTACTATCAGCCCGTCCCGCCAACGCCAAAAGAATTATTGGTCAAACACCTGATCGACGAGATCTACACCAAGTATCCCTTCTTCGGATCCCGGCGAATGACTGTGGTTGTGAAGGCCAGAGGGCTCGCTGTCAACCGAAAGCGAATTCAGCGATACATGGGGGAGATGGGAATCGCCGGAATTCACCCCGGCCGAAATCTGAGCAAGGCGATTCAAGGTTCTCACCGGTTTCCCTACCTCCTGCGCGATGTTTCCATTACACATCCGAATCACGTCTGGGGAATCGATATCACCTACATCCGGCTTCGCCACGGGTGGATGTATCTGGTTGCTGTTCTGGACTGGTTTTCACGGTATGTGGTGAGCTGGGAACTGGATCAAACCCTAGAAATGCCCTTCGTCCTGGAAGCGGTAGAACGGGCACTGGGCGCGGCAACCCCGGAAATCTTCAACAGCGACCAGGGGAGCCACTTCACCAGTCCCAAGTATCTGGCCCTGGTTCAAAGAACTGGGGCGAAAATCAGCATGGACGGCCGTGGTCGTGCCATGGACAATATCTTCACAGAGCGGCTCTGGCGAAGCGTGAAATACGAAGAGGTCTATCTCAAGGACTACGAGTCTCCGAAGGAGGCAAGGCGAGGCCTCGCCGGATACCTGGAATTCTACAATCGTCATCGTCCTCACCAATCTTTGGGCTACAAGACCCCGGAAGCCGTCTACCTTTCCAGGCAGTGAGGGCTGCAACGGTTCCTGGGAGGCGGGCGGACCAACTCTTGGTCCTCCCCCCTCCCAGGCCCACCACCCCAACCCCTTCTCAAAAGATCCTCCAGAAGCGCCACCGGGGGTCCGGCGGCCCCCGGCTGGCGGGTACCAAACGCCCCGGGCAGACATTGAAAAGTTCAAGGAGGTGCAAGAGTCCAAATCAGACCTTCGGAAAATTGCTTAACCTGGTCCGTATTTTTGACTTGACGTTGGGGTCCACCATACCGGCCGAAGACCTACCAACTCCTCATGGGCGATAGGCATGAATTCAGGGAAATCCGCCATCGCAACCGGTACAAGGCACCTCGGTTAACTTAGTGCCATTCGGGACTGTCCTCTCCCTTTTCGCTCGCAAGTCAAGATTTGCCTGAATCATTGTCCTGCAGAACTCCCGCCCCTTCACTGCGGCTTGCTGTTCCAACTCGCCGTGGGAAGACTTCAGCATCTCGGAAGAGCTGAAGAGGGCTATGGTCTGCATGACATGATCCATGACGCCGAAAAATTCCTCGTCCATGAGCAGGGAATCGGTGTATGATTTCATTGCGGGTTGGTCCTTTCGTGGCAGTTTGGTCGGAAAACTCAAGGTACCACGAAGGACCTTCCCGTATCCATCCGCCCACACCCTCCGATCCTCCCACTTTTCCTCAACTTTTGTCGTGTTCCAAAAGAGCCACACCCAAAGGCTTTTCCGACGAGTACTACCGCCAGACGGTCGAAGGGTCGCTGGCGCCCGTGCTGGCGGCGCTCGAGGCCATTCAGAAGGCGAAGCGCCACCTCGAGATCGTGACCCTGATCGTGCCGACGCTCAACGACCGCCCCGCCGACCTGGAGGCCGAGGTGGCCTGGATCGCCCGCACCCTCGTGCGATTCAAGCGGAAGTGACGATCGCCCCCTCGCGATGACCAGAGCGCCCGACCGACCGGTTCGGTATCCATGGTGAGCGGGCGATCGGCACTGGTTGCCGCCTTTTTGCTGGGGCTCTGGTCCAATCTGGCCCAGGTGGCGGCCTTGCGACTGTTCCTGGGCCAGTTCTACGGCACCGAGATCCACCTGGGGTTGTTTCTCGGGGTGTGGCTGGCCGGGGTCGCCCTGGGCGGCGCCCTGGGAGGGTGGCGGTCGCCGCGCGCCGGTCTGGTGCTGGGGCTGATGGCCGTCGCTCCGCTGGTGGCCCTCGCCGTCTTCACCGGCGGGATCACCGCCCTACCGGCCCGCAGCGGCGCTTTCCTGCCGACGTGGCCGGTCCTGGCCTTCCTGGCCGCCCTGGTGCTGCCACTGGCGGTGCCGGTGGGACTCGTTCTGCCGGCGGTGCTGCGCCGGGCCCCGGCCACCCACCTGGGCGAAGCCTACGGGATCGAGGCCCTGGGAAGTTTCGCTGGCGGGGTGCTGTTCTCGCTCGTGATGGGTGGTGCGGCCCGAGGGGTTCCCACCTTGGCGGTGCTGCCCGTGTTGCCGGTCACCGCCGCCCTCGTCCTGGGAGGCGCTGGGTGGGCCCACCGGGGGATCGCCCTCCTGCTTGCCGCTTGGGGCCCCCTGGTCGCCTGGAGCCTGCCCGGGTTCGAGCGCTGGGCCGACGAACTGGCCTGGAGCCATCTCCATCCTGGCTACCGTCTCGAGACGACCGTGGAAACGCCCTACCAGCGGTTGCAAGTGGGGGAATACCACGGCCAGCGGAGCCTGTTTACCAACGGAACCTTCGCCGCCGCCTGGCCCGATCCGGTGCGGGCGGGCGAACGCATCCACCCCTTCTTGACGGCCTGCCCCCATCCCCAACGGATCCTGATCGTCGGGGCCCCGACCCCCGACCTCGTGGCCCAGGCCCTCACCTGGCCCGACCTGCACCTGACCGTGGCCGACCTCGATGGTGACCTGCTCGAACTGTTGCTGGGGACCAGCCCCCCTGCGGCGCCGGGCTGGGGCCCCCGGCTGGAGGTTCGGGCGGCGGATCCCCGGGGGCTGGCGCGGGCCCACCCGTGGGAGTTCGATGGCATCCTGGTGCTGCCCGCCGATCCCACCACCCTCGTCGGCAACCGGTTGTTCACGCGGGAAGGCTTCGCCGACCTGGCGCAGGGGCTGGCAACCGATGGCGTGCTGGCGGTTGGGGTCACCGGGACCGAAAACTACCTGGGCGCGGATCTCGAAACGGTCATTCTGTCGACCCATCGGGCATTGCAGTCATCGTTTTCCGAAATCTTCGCGGTGCCGGGCGACCCCATCACCTTCTGGGCGGCGCGGCGCCTCGGCGTGCTGGCCACCGAACCGGAACGCCTGAGGGAGCGGTATCAGGCCCGCCGCCCCGCGCAGGCCACCTTCCGGCCCGAAGGGTTCGCCAACCTGTTGTTGCCGTACCGGGTCGACGAGGTGCAGGGGTGGCTGGCCCGCAACACGGAGGTGCCCGGCAACACCGATCTGCATCCGCGGGCGTTCACGCGCCAGTTGATGCTGTGGGACATCTATAGCGGCTCGAGCCTATCGTTCCTGTTCCGGTGGGCCGAGGCGATCGATCTGTCGCGGGCGCTGGCCGGGCTTGCCGCCCTGGCCGTGGGGCTGGCCCTGGCGGCGGGGCTGGCGGGGCCGCGCCGCGGCCGGATCGCCCTGCTGACGGTCGGTGTCTCGATCTCGGGGGCGGGTGGGCTGCTAGCCGAGATCATCCTGCTGTTGATTTACCAGAGCCGGCATGGGGCGATGTTCCGCATGGCCGCGCTGTTCTTCGGCATCTACATGCTGGGGCTGGCGACGGGGGCGTGGCTGGGCCGCCGTCTCGGGTTCGCCACCCCGATGCGCCTGCGTGCCTTGAAGGCCGCCCAGGTCGGCATGGTCGGGGTCTGCCTTGCCCTCCTGCGCGGCGCGGAGTGGCAGACCGGGCCGGTCATCGGCGCAGGGATCTTCCTGGTCGCCTTCCTCGACGGCATCGAGTTCCCCGCCGTCGACGCCCTGCTGCGCGACCTGGGCCTGCCCCGCGAGCGCAGCGCCGGCTGGCTGATTTTCGCCGACAATTTCGGCGCCCTCTGGGTCGGCCTGGTCAGCGGCTGGTGGATCCTGCCCGTGCTCGGCCTGGAAGGAGGCCTCTGGGTCCTGGTTGCCGCCCTGGGGCTGAATTTCCTCGCCCTGGTGACGGTTACCTTCCCTGGTCCCACCTCGGAACACCCCGGATGAACCGGGGGTTCGTTGTTCCGATTGCCAGGCGAATGACTGGGCTCTTCTCTATATCTGCGGGAAGGCGCCACTGTATGGTATCATCAGGGCATCCGGTCTTCGAGGGGCGAGCATGATCCGCTGGATGTCCGCGCAATCGAGGCTGGTCGGGTTCACCTACTACCCGGCCTGGGAGATCGCGTTCGGTGCCTTCCTGATCGTCTGCGCGATCGGGGTGCCGGCCCTTTTCCTTCGCTACAACGGATTCCACGCGAAGCACTACCCGGAATGGCTGTTTTGCACCGGGTTTTTCCTGTTCTTCGGCTGGATCGGCAAGAACCTCGTCTGGCAATCGTTCACCGCCTTCCTCGATGGCAATGACCTCGTCGTCACCCACAACCTACGCGAACCGCCTCTGCACGTCCGGCGGTCGATCGCCGGATGGACCGACACCGTGATCTGGCCAGCCCCCGACGCGGACAAGCCCGATCAGTCGCTGCTCGTGCTGGTAAGCGGTTCGGATGCCCTGGAACTCCACCGCACGGTCAGCGAGTCGGAGATCACCGCCCTGCATGGGGCCTTCGCTACCCTGCGGCAGACCGCCCTGCCTCCGGCCGCCGCCTCTCCCGCCGCCGGACATGACCGGGCCCGCGGAGAACCGCCCTTCCCGGCGTCCGCGGCCCCCTTCGACCCTGCTGGGGATCGCCTGCCCGACGCGACGGGGAATGGCCTCCTCTCTTCCTCGACCGATGCCACGCCCGGGGTTCCGCCCGGCGGATCCATAAATAACGATACGGGGAGCACGACACCATGAGTCTTCTGGGCAACAAGGGAATCCGGCTCTACAACCTGTTTCCGCGCCTGGCCGGGACGATGTCCCGCTGGAAGGACCACCTCCAACGGATCAAACAGATGGGCTTCAACGCCATCTACGTCAACCCCTTCCATTACCCGGGCTTCAGCGGCAGTCTGTATTCCCCCAAAGACTACTTCAAGTTCAACCCGGACTTTCTCGATGACGGGGTCCACCAGGCGCCCATCGACCAGTTGCGCGGGGTCATCGACGCCTGCCACCAGCAAGGGATCGCCTTCCTGATGGATCTGGTGATCAACCACACCGCCATCGATTGCACCTTGATCCAAGAGCACCCTTCCTGGTTCAAGCGGCATCCTAACGGCGAGATCGTCCATCCCGGGGCCAAGGACGGCGACCGGTGGGTGGAATGGGGCGATCTTGCCGAGGTCGACAACGAGCATTCGCCCGACCGCGCCAACCTCTGGAACTTCTGGTGGTCGATGATGGCCCACTATCTCGACGTCGGCGTCGACGGCTTTCGGTGCGACATGGCCTACCAGGTGCCGGGCGACCTGTGGCGGTTCCTGATCGGGAAGGCGCGCGACAAGAAGCCGGGATGCCTTTTCCTGGCCGAATCGCTCGGGTGCAGTTTCCAGCAGGTGCAGGCCCTGGCCGGGGTGGGGTTCGACTACCTGTTCAATTCCTCCAAATACTGGAATTTCAATGCCCCCTGGGGCATGGAGCAATACTGGAAGATCAGCCCGCTCGTGGCGACCATCGCCTTCCCTGAATCGCACGACTCGCCACGTCTGTTGCAAGAGTGGAACGGAGACCTGATGGCGGTCAAGCGGCAACTGATCTTTGCGGCCACCTTCAGCCAGGGCTACATGATCCCCATCGGGTTCGAGTTCGGCTTCCGCCGACAACTCGACGTCGTCCAGACCCACCCCGGCTGGTGGGAGACGACCGACGTCGACCTCACGGGCATGATCGCCCATCTCAACATGCTGAAGGAAACCTACCCCGTATTGAATCGCGAACCGGGTTTGCAGATCGTCGACCAGGCCAACTGGGAGAACGTGTTCGTCTTCAAACGGTCGGCGCCGGGCGAAAAGACGGTGCTGGTCGTCCTCAACAAGGACACCGCGCACCATCAGCACCTGTTCCTGCCCGATCTCGAGACGATCCTCGGGCCGGGAACCTATCGCGATATCTCGCCGGAGTTCGCCATGCCGGAGGTGCCGCGCCGGTTCGATTACGGCCTGCGTCCCTCCGAGGTCAAACTGCTGACCGTGGGATGAACGCCGCCCCCCCAGAGCCCCCGGGGCCACCGCGCAGGCTGAACGTCTCGCCGAGACATCTCTTGTTGACCTTGAGGAAAAAGCAGCCCCCGGGGCCGCTGGCGGTCGGCCCCGGTTGTTTCAGAACGAAGGAGAACGACACGACCCCCGATCAGCGGCGATCGAGGGTGTGGCCGTCGAACTCCAAGTGCAGGCGGCCGAGGCAGCGGGCGTCGAGCTCCGGTCTGATCAGGGGGACCGGGGTGATCGAGATTTTGCCGGCGTCGATGGCGTGGTAGTCGGTGCCGGGCTTCGGCTGCCAACCGGTCGGGCGCCGGATGGTGTTCCAGACGTAGAGCTTGCCCCATGGAGTTTTGCGGGGGAGCCAGAACTCCGCAAACTCGAAGTCGGACAGGGCGGTCAGTTCGAACCCCTTCCAGGTGTCGCGCTTGCCGGCCGGGAAATTGATGTTGATCACCCGGTCATTCGGAAAACCGACCTTGGCCTGGGCGAGAATGTAGGCTTTGACGAACTCGGCCGCGCCTTCGTAGTCCATCGGCTTGTCCTTGGAGCGTTCGAGCGAGGTGCAGATGGCCGGAATGCCTTGCAACACGGCTTCCAGGGCGGCCCCGAAGGTGCCGGAATTGTAGACCACTTTTCCCAGGTTGGCCCCCTCGTTGATGCCGGTGACGACCAGGTCGACCGGTTCGGTGAC
>CALLCO010000156.1 GCA_937998695.1 Candidatus Ozemibacteraceae bacterium | reverse complement strand
CCTGCGGCGCGGCCGAGGCCTGCTCGCCCGACATGTAGAACTCGAGGGCCTGGTGCAGGAAGAAGTCATACAGGGTGGGCCGCAGCTCCTCGACCTGGTTGCCCGCCTGCAGGAAGTCCTTCCAGGCACTGACCGGTACTTTCTGCAAGGCGGCTTCGTCTTTCAGCGCCTCGTCGTAGAGGGACCCGATGCGGGCGAACAGCCGGGATAGGTCCCAGGTGGTGAAGTCTTTCTCGTCGACCCCGGCGGTGGCGGTGCGGTTGAGGAACCGCCAGTTGTTCTGCTGGAAGTAATGCCAATACCAGCGCGCCAGTACCAGTTGCAGCAACGGCTTCATGTCGGCCGGCAGCTTGTCGATCTCGGCTTGCAGGCGGGTGACCTTCTCCTCGGCCTTGTTGCCTTGGATGTTCCCTTCGAGTACGACCTTCTCGCAGATGGCCCGCGCCGCCTGGGCGTGATCCTTGGCGGCGAGCGCCCCTGCGATGATCGGTTCGAGCTTCTCGACGGCCGTCTTGGGCAGACCGTCCCGTTTGGCCTTTTCGACTTCCTTCCATCCGTCCTTCCAAGAATCGGCGGTGGCGGCGACGGCGGGAGCCGCCGCGAGGCCCAGGATCAGAACGACGACGAGCCAGACATGGTGCTGCATGGATGCCTCCTAGGAGACCGATCGGGACGATCGGCGGTTTGTGACGTGTCGCCCTGCACGGAGCGATCGGGGTGGGGAAGCAGGATCACGCCAAGAGCGTATGCGACAGGACCCCCATCCAAACGGCAGGGGGCGGTTCCGGGTTTAGGGCGGCCGTGGACCAGGACAAGAGGCCCACCTCACGCCTCATCGAGCCGGTCCTCCCACAGGTATGTGCGGGTCTCGGCCAGGATGACGGGGTTGAGGGCGATCAGGGCGATCAGGTTGGGCACGGCCATCAGGCCGTTGGCGATGTCGGCGAAGGTCCAGACGGCGTTGAGGGTGATCATCGACCCCACCAGCACCGAGAACACCCACAGAATGCGATAGGGCAGGATCACGCGCGAGCCGAGCAGATATTCGGCCGCCTTCTCGCCGTAGTATTCCCATCCCAGAATGGTCGAGAAGACGAAGGTCAGCAAGCCGAGTGTCAGCACGAGCGGGCCGATGGTGGGAATATCGGCGAAAGCAGTTTTGGTCAGCACGCTGCCCTTCTGCGGAGGGGGCCGCCAGCCTTCTGCCTTTCCGAGCTCGGGAAGAAGCTCGGCCGGCAGCGAGGCCACGGTCAGGGTTTCGTCACGCAGGGCCCCCGCGGCCGAGGCCGTTTCCCGCAGACCGGCCGGGAACGCGTCGGGCAGCACCGTGACGGTCGACCAGGCCCCGGCGGTGAGCAGCGCGGTGCGCAGGTCGGCAGGGGCCTTGCCGAAATCGAGCCCGCCGTGCTGGAAGGCTGGCGAAGCCTCGACGGTGGCCCGCAGGTCGGGGGAGAGATCCTTCACCGGCAGCAGCGACAAGGTCCAGCTCTGGGAATTGACGATGACCAGGCCGGTCATGGCACAGACGACGACGGTGTCCCAGAAGGTGCCGGTCGAGGAGACCAGCGCCTGCCGCACGGGGTTGCGGGTCTGGGCGGCGGCGGCCACGATGGGGGCGCTGCCCAGGCCCGACTCGTTCGAGAACAGGCCGCGGGCGATGCCGAACCGGATGGCCTGGGCGACGCCCGCCCCCAGGAACCCGCCGGTTAGGGCGGTGCCCGAGAAGGCACTGGACAGGATCAACGCGATGCTGGCGGGGATGCGGTCGATGTGCATGATTAGCAGGTAGAGGCAGCCCACCACGTAGGCGCACGCCATAAAGGGCACCAGGGCTTCGCAGGCTCGCGAGATCCATGTGATGCCGCCGAGAACGACCACCGCGGTCAGGACGGCCATGACGATTCCGGAGGCCCAGTTGGGAATATCGAACGTCTCGTTCAGCATGGAGGCGATCGAGTTGGCCTGCACCATGTTGCCGATGCCGAACGCCGCCACGGCGGTCAGCAGGGCGAACAGCCACCCCAGCCACCGCTGGTTCATGCCGCGTTCGAGCACGTACATCGGGCCCCCCGCCATCTGCCCCTCGGGCGTGGTGATGCGATACTTCACCGACAGGAGAGCCTCGGCGTATTTGGTGCTGATGCCGAACACACCGGTGAGCCACATCCAGAGGATGGCCCCGGGGCCGCCCGCCGCCACGGCGGTGGCCACCCCGACGATGTTGCCGGTGCCGATGGTGGCGGCCAGGGCGGTGGTCAGGGCTCCGAACTGGCTGATGTCCCCTTCCCCTTCTTGCGACCGCTCGAGGGACAATCGAATGGCCTTGCCGATGTACCGCTGGATGAAGCGGAGTCGGAAGGTCAAGAACAGGTGGGTGCCGAACAGCAGGATCAGGAGCGGCGCTCCCCAGACGTACCCGGCGATGAGGTCGAGGATGCGTTCCAGTTCGGCCATGGGCCCTCTCTTTCCCAAGTTGGACTGATGAAGGGTTTCTAGCACATTGCCCGGGAAATGGCAAACCGCTGCAACCAAAGAAAAGAGCCGGGGGAAGCCCCCCGGCCCATGATGGGAACCTCGATCAGTAGAGGTTGTTCAACTTGTCGCGGGCCTTCATGGCCGAGGCCGAGTTCGGATATCGCAGCGTGACCTCGCGATAGTAGCTGCGAGCGGCGTTCAGGTCGCCGTAACGCTCGTAGCTCTCGCCGGCCAGGAACATCGCCTCGGGGGCCCAGGGGTGGTAGCCGAAGCGGGTGGTGAACTCGATGAACTCCGCCGCCGCTTTCTGGAAATAGGCGCGCTGACTGGCATTGGTCAGGCCGACCTGGTAGTGGCTCCAGCCGAGGCCGTAGATGGCATCGGGCAGCAGCTCGGACGAAGGGTAGCGCGTTTTGAACTGGGCGAACACCTTGCCGGCGTTGCGATAATCACGCTGCTCGAGGTAGGTCTTGGCCTTCCAGAGGGTGGCGTCGTCGGCCAGACCGGAGGTCGGATACCGCTTGAGCAGTTCGTCGAAATACAGAATGGCGTTGGCGAAATTGCCCCGCACCAGTTCGCTGTGGCCACGGTCATACAGTTCGCGGTCGCTGAGCGTCGGCTGGGTGGGCGGGTAGGTCGGGGGATAGGTGGGAGGATAGGTCGGCGGATAACTGGGCGGATAGCCGGGATACTGGCTTTCCAGTTGCTGCAGCCGCTCGCGGGCCTGGTGGATCACGTCGGAGTTCGGGTACTGGAAGACGACGGTGCGGTAGGCGGTGATGGCGTTCTGCCGATCGTTGACCTGCTCGTACGTGCGGCCCAGCACGTACCAGGCGTTGTCGACCAGGTGGCTGGTCGGGTAGCGGGTGGTGAACGAGCGGAATTCGTTGATGGCCCCGGAGAAATCGTTGACCTTCACCAAGCAGAACCCGATGTAATACGCGGCCTCGTCGGCCTTGCGGAAGGTCGAATACTGGATGGTGACCCGGCGGTAGAAGTCGATCGCCTGGGAGTACTGGTTCGACTGGCGGGCCGATTCGCCGGCCAGGAAACAGGACTCACCGGCGCGGGAATCGTAGGGGAACCGCCGGACCAGCTCGCCGAAGTAGTAGATGGCGGTGCGGTAGTCGGCCCGGCGGTAGGCGGTCATGCCGTTTTGATACAGTTGGGCGGCGGTCTGGTACCCCGGGTAGGAGGGTGGCTGCGATGGATACCCGGGATGAGAGGGCGGATAGTTTGGGGTGCCGCCGGTCGGTGGGCCGGGCGGATAAGACGGCTGGCCCGGATAGGAATCGATGCGGCCGTACAGCAGGTCGATGGGCAGG
>CALLCO010000155.1 GCA_937998695.1 Candidatus Ozemibacteraceae bacterium | reverse complement strand
CTTGGAACGACCGCTGCCGTGTGAAAGAACTGGCCGGGCGGGTGACCGAACGCGAGTGTGTCGCCCGAGCATCCGAGGTTGGTCTCGCTCTGGGCGCAGGGGTGAGTGCTGGTCGGAGGGGCGACCTGAGCATCGTGCTGGCAGCCAGTGGGGGCGGCCTCCGGGAAAGCGAGGGGGGAGGCTGGGGCGGCGAGCCCCGCGGTGGGGGGCATGGTCAGGGGGACGCGGGGCGGGGCCTGGTGAACGCGAAACAGCATGGGATGCTCTCTTTCCGGGTGCTCTTTCCGGGTGGTTCAGGGGGTGCGGCCAGCGGCCCGGGCGGCGGCGGCCTCGAAGAATCCGATGAACAGCGGATGGGGATGCAGCGGCCGCGACTTGAACTCAGGATGGAACTGGCAAGCCATGAAGAACGGGTGGTCGGGCAGTTCGATCATCTCGACCAGTTGCTGATCGGGGCTGGTGCCCGAGAAGACGAGCCCCTGGCGGGCCAGTTTGGCCCGGAACTCGTTGTTGACCTCGTAGCGGTGGCGGTGCCGCTCGTAGATCAGCGAGGTCTTGTAGAGCCGCTCGGCCTGCGTTTTTTCACTGATGCGGCAGGGGTAGGCCCCCAGGCGCATGGTACCGCCCTTGACCACCCCGGTCTGGTCGGGCAGCAGGCTGATCACGGGGGCGGGGCTGGCCGGATCGAACTCGGTCGAGTTGGCCTCCTTGAGGCCGGCCACGTTCCGGGCGAACTCGATGACCGCGCACTGCATGCCCAGGCACAGGCCCAGGAAGGGAAGGCCGTGCTCGCGGCAGAACCGGATGGCCGCGATCTTGCCCTCGATGCCGCGGTCGCCGAACCCGCCGGGGACGACGACCCCGTCGAGGTCGGCCAGGTGCTTCTCGGCGCCGTCCTTCTCGACTTGCTCGGCGGCCACCCAGACAATCTCGCAGCCGATCTCGTGCGGGAGCGAGGCGTGGGTGAGGGCCTCCAGGACGCTGATGTAGGCGTCGGCGACCTTGACATACTTGCCGACGAGGCCGATGCGGGCCCGCCGCGCCTTGCGCTGCCGGAAATGCCCGACCACCTGCTTCCAGGGTTCGAGATCGGGGGGGGGCGCCTCGAGGCCGAGGCGCTGCAGCACCCGCGTGGCCAGACCCTGTTCCCCCATCAGCAGCGGGATCTCATAGAGGCAGTCGGCGTCGCGCGCTTCGAGGACGCGGTCTTTGTCGATGTCGCAGAACAGCGAGATCTTCTCGCGGGCCTCGGGGGTCAGCGCTTTCTGGGTACGGCAGACGATGATGTCGGGGGCGAGGCCGATGGCCCGCATCTCGCGCACCGAGTGCTGGGTCGGCTTGGTCTTCATCTCGCCGATCGCCTTGCTGAAGGGGATGTAGGTGACATGAATGTAGCAGACGTTCTCGCGGCCGACGTCGTTGCGCATCTGCCGGATCGCCTCGAGATAGGGCAGCCCCTCGATGTCGCCGACCGTGCCGCCGACCTCGACGATGGTGACGGCGGCGTCGTTGATGCGCGCCACTCGCTCGATCGCCTCCTTGATCGTGTTGGTAACATGGGGAATGACCTGCACGGTGGCGCCGAGGTAATCGCCGCGGCGCTCCTTGGCGATCACCACCGAGTAGACCTGGCCGGTAGTGAGGCTGTTGTATTTGGTCAGGTTGACATCGATGAACCGCTCGTAGTGCCCGAGGTCGAGGTCGGTCTCGGCCCCGTCCTCGGTGACGAAGACCTCGCCGTGCTGGTAAGGGCTCATGGTACCAGGATCGACGTTGAGGTAGGGGTCGCATTTCATGATCGTGACGTTGACCCCGCTGGCCTTCAGCAGGGCCCCCAGCGAACTCGCCGTGATACCCTTGCCGAGGGAACTCAGGACGCCGCCGGTGACGAAGACGTATCGCGACATGACGACAGGCTCCTTTGCAGGTCCGCGCGGACGCGGTCGAGGTCGGCCTGGGTATCGACGCCGACCGATTCGCGGCTGGCCTCGACCAGCCGGAGAGGAATGCCGTAATAGAGCGCCCGCAACTGTTCGAGGCTCTCGACGCGCTCGAGGTCGGTGGCGGGCAGGTCGAGCAGGCGGAGCAGGGTGGCGCGGCGGTAGCCGTAAACCCCGACGTGCTTGCGGGGCCGGAAGCCCTCGCGGCTGCGCGGGAAGGGGATCAGGCTGCGCGAGAAGTAGAGGGCGTTGCCGGCCGCGTCGGCCACCACCTTGACCGCGTTGGGGTTGGTTTCGTCTTCGGGGCGCAACGGGAACCAGAGGGTGGCCATGACCACCGCGGGATCGGCGAAGGCCGCCACCAGCCGGCGCAGGCCTTCCCCATCGACCATTGGCTCGTCGCCCTGGATGTTGACGTAGAGCTCGCCGTCGGTGCGGCGGGCCACCTCGCCGACCCGCGCCGACCCCGAAGGATGGCCGGGGTCGGTCAGCATGGCCTCGAGGCCCGCGGCCCGCACGGCGGCAGCGATCCGCTCGTGGTCCGTGGCGACGATGACGCGGACGAACGCTCCGCTGGCCAAGGCCGACTCGGCGGTGCGCACGACCAGCGGCTGGCCGCCCAGGTCGGCCAGCATCTTCTCGGGCAGGCGGGTCGAACCCAGCCGGGCCGGGACCACGCCGATGGCGGCGGGGAGGGACGGGCCGGCGGGTGCGACGGGGGTCATGGCTTTTTCTGCAGGATGGCGGTGGTCGAGTGGTTCCCGACGAGGGGGAAGACCTGCACGGTGCCGCCGTGCGATTCGACCCAGTCGGCGCCGACGATCGTGGCGCGGGTGTAGTCGCCGCCCTTGACCAGCACCTTCGGCGTCAGCCGTTGGATCAGCTCGAGCGGGGTGTCCTCGTCGAAGCCGACGACGAAGTCGACCGCCTCGAGGGCGGCCAGCACGGCGGCGCGGTCGGCGAATGTGTGGTAGGGCCGGGTTGGCCCTTTCAGGCGGCGCACCGAATCGTCGGAGTTGAGGCCGACCACCAGCAGGTCCCCATGAGCTCGCGCCGCACGCAGGAGGGCGACGTGGCCGGGGTGCAGCACGTCGAAGCAGCCGTTGGTGAACACGCTGCGGTAGGGGAGAAGAGCCTGGGCGAAGGCGGCGAGGTCGGCGGGCGGCACGACTTTGCCGGCCGGCCATCCGGGCGGACTACCCGTCGCGGGGCGGGGGAACAGTTCTTCCTCGATGCCGCGGCAGAGGCTGTGGATCAGCACCGCATGGACCTCCTGGATGCGCGGGGTCTGGGCCGACGGGGCGCGGAGGGTCACGTCGGCCGCCGCGCTCAGCGGGGAGGCGGCCGACCCGGTCAGGGCGATGGTGCCCAGGCCCAGTTCGCGGGCGGCTTCGACGGCGCGCAGGACGTTGGGCGACTTCCCCGAGGTGGAGATGGCGACGACGACGTCGCCGGCCTGGCCCAGCCCCCGCACCTGGCGGGCGAAGACCTGCTCGAAGCCGTAGTCGTTGGCGATGGCGGTGAAGGTGGCGGTGGGCGTGGTCAGCGCCACGGCCGGCAGCGAGGCCCGGTCGTAGCCGAAGCGGCCGACCAGCTCGCCGGCCAGGTGCTCGGCATCGGCGGCCGACCCGCCGTTGCCCAGGGCCAGCACCTTGCGTCCCGCCCGCAGGGCGGTGACCAGGCGGGCGAGGGCCTGGTCGAACGCGGTGGCCAGGTCGCCCAGGTCGTTGCCCAGCACGCGGCGGAGGGCCGTGGCGTCCTCGAGGAAACGGCAGTGCGACATGGGGCCCTCCTTGACCTCAGTTCTGGCCGTTGGCGTCGTGGCGCAGGTGGATGCGGTCGAAATGCTCGAGCACGCTGTCGGCCGAAGCGGTGGCGGTGCCGACGATGCCCACCACCACGCCGGCGGCGAGGTTGGCGATCTGGGCGGCCTCGGGCATCGCGCACCCGCCGGCCAGGGCCAGGCCGAAGGTGGCGATGACCGTGTCGCCGGCGCCGGTCACGTCGAACACCTCGAGCGCCTGGGTCGGGATGGTGACGGGCGTCTTGCCCTTCTCGAACAGGCTCATGCCGTGCTCGCCGCGCGTGACCAGCACGGCGTCGGTCTTGAACTGCTCGAGCAGGTCGGCGCCGCCCCGCAATACGTCGGCTTCGGTCTCGAACACGCGGCCGAGGGCGGCTTCCGCTTCCCGGGTGTTGGGAGTGATGAGCGTGGCTCTTTTGTACAAGGGAAAATTCTTGAGCTTGGGGTCGATCACCACGAACTTACCGGCCTTCTTGACCCGCTCGATGATGGGCGCGAGGAGATCGCCGACGACCACGCCCTTGGCGTAGTCCGACACGATCACCCCGTCGAGCTCGGGCAGCAGCCGGAACAGGTGGTCGAGGATGCCTTTCTGGCGCTCGTAGTCGATGCCCTCGGTCGATTCGCGGTCGATCCGGACCATCTGCTGGTTGGACCCCAGGATGCGGGTCTTGACGGTGGTGCCGCGCCCAGAGTCGACGATCAGGCCGCCGGTGTCGATGCCCTCGGCCCGCAACGTCTCGTGCAGGCGGCGGCCGGCCGGGTCGTCGCCGACCACGCCGAAGATGTGGGCCCGCGCCCCGAACGACCGCAGGTTCGACGCGACGTTGGCCGCGCCGCCGGCCCGCCAGGTCTCGCGCTTGATCTGCACCACGGGTACGGGGGCCTCGGGAGAGATGCGATCGACCTTGCCCCACAGGTATTCGTCGAGCATGACGTCGCCGAGCACGGCCAGCCGGTGGCCGGGGAACTGGGTCAGCAGCTTCTTCAGACGGGCGCGGTTCAGGGGTTGCATGGGGGCAGGTTCTCCAGGAGGGCGAGGGTGATGAGCGGAACGAGCAGCTCATGGTGGCCGGTCAGGTGGAACCCATCGCCCACGCCGAGGCTGGGCCGCTTGACGACGTTGGTCATGGCCCGGTAGTGGGCGATCTGGTCGGTGTTGACGGTGGTCATGCCGGCCAGGGTGCGGCCCAGGTTGTGGGCCCGCGATACCGCCTTGAGGAACACCTCGGGCAGCAGCACCGCCGAGCCGAGGTTCCAGTAGACGCCGCCCTCGAGCTGTTCGACCTGGTCGCAGAAGATCTCGAAATCACGGAAGGTGGTGGCGCCCAGCGTCGCCCCTTCGCAGTCGGGATGCAGGTGGATGAAATCAGTGCCGATCGCCACGTGCACGGTGCAGGGCACCCCGCGCTGACCGCACTGCCACAGCAGGCTGATCTCGCGGTGGGGGAAGCGCTCGGCATGGACGTTGATGTAGGAATGGAGGGCTTCGCCCAGCCCCTGCCCGGCCACCGCCCCGGCCCGGATCGCCTCGCTCATCCAGGCCCCGGTCTCCTCGACACAGCCGAACCGCCCGGCCTTCAGCTCCTTCGCCACGTCCTCCGATGTCTCACCGAAGGCCGCCAGTTCGAAATCGTGGATCGCCCCCGCTCCGTTCAGGGCAAGGCCGGTCAGCCCGCCGCGTTCGAGCAGCGCGATCAGATACGGGGCCAGCCCGCACTTGATGACGTGGGCCCCCATGCCCAGCACCACAGGGCGCCCCGCCCGCCGGGCCTTGACCATCGCCGCCACGATCTGCCGGAAAATGGTGCCGGAATGGATGTTGGGCAGGGCGTCGATGAGCGGTTTGACCGAGTAGCCGACGGCCGGCGGCCGCCCGAAATCGGCCAGCCTGACCAAATTCTGGCGTTGGGCCATCGGATACGTGCTGATGCGTCGTTTCATGCCCATGTGCGGATGACGCCGCACTCTACCACCTCCACCCCGGGGAGTCAAATTTCCCAAGACCCATGGCAGGATCTTTTCTGATTCTTGACATCCGCATTCCAGGGACTCGCTGAAAAGCGGAACAGAAACCTTGGGGACAGGGTCAGCGCCAGAGAATCGACAGACCTGCAACCCCCCGGCCCGCGAGGGGCGTCGGAAATTCCATCCTCCCCGATTCCCTTTCGTGCCCGATTCCCTGATGTGCTTCCCCAGCACCCCCAGGGATACCCGATGTTCTGAGACACATGGCGCTCGAAGTTGCGGGCGGTTTGACCGGCCCGGGAGGGGTCTGTTATAGTAGGGACGCTGTGTTGAGACCGTTCCCGCCCCTAACGGAATGGTCGTTCCCATCGAGGAGGATACTGGATGAAGTCTGCCGCTGTCCGTTTGGGGGGGGTCCTGACGATCGTGCTCGGGCTGGTTCTGTTCACTGGGTGCGGTGGACCCAAGACGCCGCCGCCGCCCGAAAAGCTCAAGGTCGATCGGTTCACTGCCCAGCAGGGCCTGCCCCACGACCATATCACCGCCCTGGTCAGCTTCGGAACGCAGGTCTGGGCGGGCACCAAGAACGGCCTGGCCCGCTTCGACGGGGTTAACTGGCAGGTCCACGTCACCAAGAACACGAACGCGCTCGGGTCGAACATCATCGAGAACCTGGCGGTCGCCGACGGCGCCGTCTGGATCTCGACCGACAACGGCGTCACCCGCACCGACGGCACCAACTGGGCCAGCATCCTGACCGGGTCGCGTGCCCGCGCCGCCGCCGCCAAGGGCAATGAGATCGCCGTTGCCACCGCCCACGGGGTCGAATACACGACGGGCGGGGCGTTCCTCGCCCTTTCGAAAGAGACCGCCGGCCTTGTCTTCGACGAAGTGCAGGCCCTCTGCTACGATGCCACCGGTAAGCTCTGGGTTGGCACTCGGGCGGGCATGGCCCAGCTCAGCGGGCAGGTCTTCCAAAACTTCACCGGGCCAGCGCAGCAGCCCATGGGCACCTCGCTGATCGAAATTCCCCCAAGCCCCCCCAACTGCCAGTTGGTCGGGAACAATATCAACGCCATCGTGCCCTTCAAGGGGAAGTTGGCCATTGCTACAACCTCTGGCCTGACCATCACCGACATGGGCAATCAATGGACGTCCTACACCAGTGCCCACAAGAAATGGGTGCAGCGCGCCGGCAAGATCTTCGAAGAACAGGCTCCCGGCAACAGTCCGTTGCCCGGGCCGTCGATTACTGCCCTGGCGGTCGCTCCCGGCGATGCGGCGTTGTTCATCGGTACCAACAAGGGCCTGGCCATCCTGAAAGACGACAAATGGGTGAAATTCGAAGACCGGCTGGCCACCGTGCCCTCAGGGGCCATCACCGCCCTGGTGATGCACGCCAATGACCTCTGGGTCGGAACCAAGACCGGCCTGTTTCGCATTGGCGATATCGCCTCTCTCATTGCTTCTCAGGCTCCGTGAAGGGGTTTTACCCCGGCAGCGCCCTCTTCCCCATGCGGTGTAACCGCGTTCATCGCGGATCGGGCTCAGAAAATTCGCCCGGCAGGACGATGACCGAAGCATGAACACTCGCTTGCGCACGTCCATCGCGAACCCCCTCGTGCTGGCTTGCGGTGCCCTGGTCGGCATGGGCACGCCAGCGGCCTGGGCGGGTCCGTCCTCTTCCGCGGCGGCAGGCCCTCCCGCTTCCTCTGGAGCGGCCGGCCTGGCCAGCGGGGCGGCCGCCCTTCTCTCCCAGCTGCCGCCTCAGCTGAGCTTCGCCCTGACCACCCTCGGATTCGGCGGGATTGCCGGGTGGGCCGTCGGCTATACCCTGAAAAAGTTCGCCAAGGCCGTCGCCCTCGTCCTGGGCACGGTCATCATCGTGCTGCAGATCCTGGCCTACCAACATTATGTGACCATCCATTGGGAACAGGTCCAGTCGGCGGTTCCGCCCGAAGGCCTGCAGAGCTTGTGGATGGGCCTGATGTCGGTCGTGACCTACAACTTCCCCTTTGCGGGCGCTTTTGCGGTGGGCTTTTCCATGGGGTTTGCCAAAGGGTGAAGTCCTCCCTTCCTCCCTCCTTCCGGGGGGGCTGGCGTGTCGGCTGCGCACGGAGCCGGAGAGCAACGGCCCCAGTTCACGGTCACGATCGAACGTGCAGATTGACCGGCCGAGCATGTGTTGGTGATTCCAGGCCGCTGAGTGCAGAAGCAAACAAAGTCAGCGGTGATGCTGGACCAGGCGCTGGCTCCCATGGTGGTTTCCGCGCTCGCCCCAGAGGGATTCTCCCCTGTCCGGGCGGGAAACCCTGACCATTTCCTTCACCCGGCTTTTGGCTGACCGGGACATGTTCCAGTCACTCCGAATGCCAGCGGGCTCCACCCCAGGAAGGTCGTCAACGGATTCTTTCGGGGATGGGTCGTTGTCCTTGGTCGCTGGCGCAACCCCGGGGATGTCCGCAAAGGCGAAGGGGCGGGATGAACCCGCCCCTTGGAAGCTTCAGGACCTGGCGCGACGGCTACTTCGGGTAGATCTTCATGATGTTCTTGATTTCCATGGTTCCCGAGGAAACGGAAACCCGGTGGGTGGTGCCGTAGGCAACGACCTTCCGGCCCTCGTACTCTTTGAGCTTCTCGTACCACTCGTCGGCGAGGACGTCGAGGCCTCGGTCGCGCGGGCGTAGCCGGTCTTCCTTGAGATAGAGCCGCTTGTCGCGCAGGAGCACCTTGCCGACCACGACTTCTTCCTGGGTCCAGATCTGGGGGGCTTCCTTCTCTTTCTTGCGCTTTCCCTTGCGCCGGCCTTTGTGGGTGCCGTCGTCGTGCTCGGGTTCCAGATACTTGCGGGGGTTGCGGACTCGCTCGGCGTGGCGGGCCGTCCACAGCAGGACACCCTTCTGGGACGGTGCCGCGGTGGTGTCGGACGAGTCGTATTCGGTGGCCACGTTGCCTTCCAGATCGGCTTCAATGACGTTGCCGTATTGGATGGACGACTTGTCACGCCGGGTACTGGCTTTGGGCAGGGTGAAACTGACCCGGTCACCGACCTTGAGGGGGGCCGTGGCGGAGGCGGGAGAGACGATTTCGAGGATCCGCATCGACACGCGGCCGCGGTAGAGGGACTCGACCTGGCCGATCGCCTTGACTTCCTCGGCTTGGGCATCGACCACGATGGCGAGCAAGGCGAGCAGGACCAGGATCAGGGATAGGCGGGAACCAGGACGGGATGCGCTCATGTCGGTCTCCTTGGAGGAGGGGTTGTGGGCGGTGTCGCTCCCGTTTTAGCACACCCGCCCCCCGGATGCTAGAGGGGCGCATGCGGCCCTGCAATTCTCCATTGGGCCAACGAAGCGGGTTGGCAGGTCGAATCGCGATCCCTTGCAGGCGTGGAGCCGGAATCGCGGGAGTCTGAGATCGAGCCTCATCGGAATCCGAGGGGGACGCCCAGTCTCGAACCGCACCTGGAGGGGGCGGTTCCCCGAAGATGGCCATCGGCCGGAAAGGAAAAATCGGGGCGACTGGACTCGAACCAGCGACCTTGTGGTCCCGAACCACACGCGCTACCAACTGCGCTACGCCCCGAAGGTGTCTCATTCTAGCACAACCGGCAGATTCCGGCAAGCGGCAATTTCGAAAAGGCCGGTCGGAATGCGGATGAGTCACGTCCCCACGGTTCATCTCCTCCGTGCAAAACATGCCCGGGAATGGTAGAATGGAGGCCTTATGCACGCCTTTGTCCCGGTCGCCCAGCCGGGGGACAAGCTCAAGGCCATCTTCCAGCTTGGCATGGCCGCGAACTTTTTCACCCTGGTCGGGGCGGTGCTTGGATTGATCGTCCTGGGCAAGACCGAATGGGTGGTAGGGTTCTGGGCGCAGGCCTGGTATGCCCTGTGTCTGACCCCTTTGTTCATGGGAGACGCCATCAACGCCTATGTGTTGGGGCGCCTCCGGTTGGAAGGGGAA
The DNA here is from genome assembly GCA_937998695.1 of Candidatus Ozemibacteraceae bacterium. Taxonomy (GTDB): domain Bacteria; phylum Muiribacteriota; class Ozemobacteria; order Ozemobacterales; family Ozemobacteraceae; genus Ozemobacter. The sequence goes on along the minus strand of CALLCO010000155.1, from coordinate 11,396 downwards.
CGCGGATGGGATGACGTCCAGATCACGCCGGAAGGCCGGCAGAACCTGGTCGGTTGGTTCCGCCTCTGGCGCACGTTGTCCTTCTTGACGGCCGTCACGCTGGCGGGAAAATTGCTGACCACGCTTGCTCCCGATCCCGCCATCGGTCAGGGTTTGTTTCTCCTCTTCCCGATCCTGTTCCTGGCTCATGCGGTCCGTTGCCTCCATACCCTGCAGGCCTATGTCGCGCCGGTCCTGCCTGCGTTTGGGGGGCGGGCCCTGGTCTGGCGAGCCGCCTCGCTGCTGGTGCTGTTCTGTGGGTGGCTGACCTGGCTGGGGCGGCGGACCGGACCGGTCACAGGCCTCGATCTCATCGGTCATGGCATCGTCTACTTCCTGATCTGCGCCTGGTTGCAGCCGCTGCCGTCGAAGTATTCCATCCTCCGCCCGACCCGGTCGGCCCCCGATCTCGGGGTGACCCTCCTGCCGGAAGGTCTCGAGAACGCCGCTGAACGTCTGGCCATCCAGGAGGCGGGGGCATGGTGGAAGGGGGAAGGGGGGTTCGTGTCGCTCGGCTGCCTGCGCCTCCCGCTTCTTGAACTGCCCCTCTTCCAGGCCACTGGGGAAGCCTTGCTGTCCCCCGATCGGTCCTCTTTGCTGCTGTTGCTGATTTCCGAGGTCAAACCCCGGGTCCACCGGGCGCTCTATTCCTCGGGTGGTGACCGAGCCTACGTCACCACCGATTTCGGCGCTCCCGAGGCCCGATTCCCCGACGAGATCCTCTATGAAACCAGGCCCGGCGACGAGCCTGCGGCCGATTTCCTGGCCCGTCACCAGCAGCGATGTGCCAGGTGCGGTCCGCTGGAGGATCCGCCCTGGGCCTGGCTCGAAGCCCTGGTTCTCCTGGTCCTGCAGTTCCTGGCCCGGCGCCGGCCGGGCGAACCGGCGTCGGGCGCCTCCCCTGCCGCCCACGGCTCCGCCGCCGTCGGAGAGATCCCTCCCGCGAGAGATCCCTCATGACCTCTGCCCGCCCAGGCCGTCTGGACCTTCGCTTCAAGATCTTCCTTTTCCACCTCCTGCTGGTGTTCGTAGTCATGGGGGTGATGACCGCGTTCGAGTTGTCCCGGGACCGGGCGGAAGACCTGCGACAACGGGAAGTCAAAACCCAGACGCTGCTCAAGACCCTCGAGGCGGTCGTCGTCCCCCTCATCCTGCAGCGTGACATCACCCAGCTCGAGGCGGTGGTCCGGCGGCTGACCTCGCCCGACATCCCCGGCAACGACATCATCGGCGCCCGCATCACCGACGCCCGGGCGGATGAGATGGCCTATTCCCGACAGACCTTGCCCGGGTGGCCCGCCAGCGATGGGGAAACTCCTCCCGCCCTCCGGATCTGCCCCCCCGGCGGGACGGAAGCGGTGGGGTTCCTGCACCTGACCTTCTCAACCACGGAAGCCCGGGCCCGGCGGTCGGCCATCATCACCGGCAATCTCGCCCTGACCCTGGCGGCCAGCGGCCTGGCCTTCCTGTGGGCTTGGGTGCTGGCCTTCCTGGTGACCCGCCCCCTGCAGGTGCTGGCCACCGCCGTCGAGTCCGCCTCATCCGGCCAGTTGCAGCCGGCCCCGGAAACCCCCGGCCAGGACGAGATCGCGGTGCTGGTCTCCGCCTTCAATCGCATGACCCAGGCGGTCAACCTGCACCTCAGCGAACTGCGAGGAAAGAACGCCGAACTCGATCGCCGGGTCTACGAGCTGTCGACCCTCCACCAGGCCGGGCGGGCCATCAACTCGGTGCTCAATCCCGACCAGTTGTACGAATGCATCGTCGATACCACCATTTCGGTGTTGGGCGGGGTCAAGCGCTGTTCGCTGATGCTGGTGGACCGTCGGACCGAGGAGTTCATCGTCAAGATCGCCAAGGGACTCGATGTCGGCCTGCTGCCCCCGTCGCGGCGCGTTCCCATCGTCAACGGGGTGGCGGGGAAGGTCTACGCCACCGGCGAGCCGAAGATCGTCAACGACCTGGCCGGCGACGACGATGCGCGGATGCTGGCCTCCGCTTCGGTGGTCCGCAGTTCGCTGTGCTATCCGATCAAGAACAACGAGGAGGTCATCGGGGTCATCTCGGCCAGCAACAAGATCTCCGGAGAACCCTTCACCGGCCGCGACCTCGGCCTGATGGAAACTCTGGCCATGCAGGCCAGCATCGCCATCAAGAATGCCCGCCTCTACCAGGACCTCAACCGCAAGATCCTCGAATTGAACACCTTGCACGAGGTCGGCAAGAGTCTCAATATGGTGCTCGACCTCGAGAAACTGCTGGAGATGATCATCGACATGACCTCGCGGGTGTTGGGGGGGGTGCGCTCGAGTTCCCTGATTCTCCAAGATGAAGAATCAGGTCTGTTGCAGGTCAAAGTCCATCGTGGCATTCAGCCGACCACGCCCCTCAAACCGATCGCGATCGGCGAGGGTATCGCCGGGAAGGTGTTCCAGCGAGGCGAGCCCATGATGATCAACAACCCCGGCGGGGAACCGTCCGCCGATGACGGCAGCCCCCGTAGTTCGCTGTGCGTTCCCCTCAAGGTCAAGGACCATCCGGTCGGCGTCCTCTCGGTGTCTGACAAGTTGTCGGGGGAATGCTTCGACGAAAACGACCTGTCGATGCTGATGACGCTCGCCTCCCAGATCGCCATCACCGTCAACAACGCCCAGCTCTACGAGGACCTCGAGGCCAGCTATCTGTCCGCGGTGCGCGCCCTGGCCAACTCCCTCGATGCCAAGGACGCCTACACCCGCGGCCACAGCGAACGGGTGGCCCTCTATTCCCTCGAGATCGGCCGGGTGATGAATCTCGATGCCGAGCATCTGAAGACCCTGCACATCGGGGCTCTGCTCCACGACATCGGCAAGATCGGTATCTCCGAGGCCATCATCCAGAAGGCGACCCGTCTCACCGAAGAGGAATACCAGCTGATCAAGACCCACCCCGTGCGCGGGGCGTCGATCATCGAACCCGCCAAATTCCTCAAGGAGAAGGTGCCGCTCATCAAGTATCACCACGAGCGGTTCGATGGGAAGGGGTATCCGGAGGGGCTGAAGGGCGAGGCCATCCCCCTGCTGGCCCGCATCATCTGCGTCGCCGATTCCTACGACGCCATGACCAGCCAGCGCGCCTATCGCGACACCCTCGACACCAAGGCCGCCACCCAGGAACTGCTGAAATGCTCGGGCACCCAGTTCGATCCCAAGGTGGTGGCCGCCTTTCTCGAGGTGCTGGCTGACGAGGCGAAGATGCAGAAAATCGAACGGTACCGCTCGGCATGACCCGCCTGTGGAAGGTCCTCGACTGTCCCGAGCACGAGATCGAGAAGCTGCGCGCCGCCACGGGCATTCCCCACATCCTGCTCAAGATCATGTGGCACCGCGGCCTGCGCGATCCGGTGGCCATCGAGCGCTTTTTCGAGCCCCGGGCCCGCTTCCTGACCTCGCCCTACCTGCTCGACGGCATCCCCGCCGCGGTCGACCGGATCTGCCGGGCCATCGAGCGCGAGGAGAGCATCCGGGTCTATGGGGACCGCGACGTGGATGGAATCACCTCGACCGTCCTGATGGTCGAGACGCTGCGCGAATTCAGCTGCAAGGTCGATTTCACCGTCCCCGTCATCGAGGATGGGTATGGGTTGAATCGCGACTACCTCGATGCGGCGAAGCGCGACGGAGTGAGCCTGATCGTCACCGTCGACTGCGGGATCAGCAATCTCGCCGAGATCGAGTACGCCCGCTCCCTGGGCATCGACGTCATCGTCACCGACCACCACGAGCCGCCGCCCGTGCTGCCCACGGCCGTGGCCATCATCGACCCCAAGCTGCCGGGGTCGCCAGCCGCCCAGCGCGACATGGCTGGCGTCGGGGTCGCCCAGAAACTCGCCCTGGCCCTGGTGCTGGCCCAGATCCGCGAACTGTCCCGGCCCCTCATCGCCTTCGATTTCGACGGTGCCGAAGTCGACGTCGTGCGTTTCACCCCCCGCGAAGGGTTCTCCCAGGTCCGCAACCTGCACCCCCAGACCCTGGGCAACGCCCAGCTCCTGTTCTTCAGCCCCGAGGAGCGGGAGGCTTTGACCGAGGTGATGCCGGGAGTCAAGGGTGGCACCCCGCTGTTCATCAGTAAACTGGCCCGCACCTGCACTCCCGAGAACGGGGCCCCCGAGAAGGAAGCTATCGCCCGGGAGATGCTGATCCCCGCCGACTGCCAAGGCGCCCGCCGCCTGATTATCCTGTACCTCAAGTTTCTCGAAGCCGTCGATCCCCAGGTTAAGGCGCTGTGGCAGCGATCGCTCGACGTGCTGACCGTCGGCACCATCGCCGACATGGTTCCTTTGCGGGGCGAGAACCGCACCCTGGCCCAGTTGGGGCTGAAGTTTGCCAGCAACACGCGCCGAGGTGGGTTGCAGCAGCTCTACGCCCTCCTCGGCTGGAGGAAAAAACGCCTCACCGAACGCGACATCAGTTTCAATATCGCTCCCATTCTCAATTCGAGTGGACGACTCCGCTCGGCCGAACTGGCCATCGAGCTGCTAACCACCGAGTCGGCCACCCGCGCCCAGGAGCTCGCCCAGGAACTGTTCGACCTCAACCTCGAACGCAAGCGGCTGGGGGAGGAATGCTACCGCGCGGTCAAAGAACATCTCCTCGCCCAGAACGATGTCACCCAAGCCCGTATCCTGGTGGTCAATGCCCCCATGCCCAACCAGGGGGTGACCGGCATCGTCGCCACCCGGCTGATGCTCGACTTCTGCCGGCCGGTCATCGTCCTGCTCGAGGATCACGGCAAATACCTCGGTTCGGCTCGCAGCTACAAATCGATCAACATTATGAATGCCCTGCATACCTGTAGCCACCTGCTCGAAAAGTATGGCGGGCATATCGGGGCGGCTGGTCTGACCCTTCCCATGGACCGGATCGAAGAGTTCCGCCGCTGTCTGGCGGCGTACGCCCAGACGGCCATCACCGAGGCCGATCTGCAAAAGGAATGGTTGATCGATGCCGCTCTGTCCATCGATCTCGTCGACGAAACCTTCTTGGATGACCTCTTGAAATTTGCTCCCTTCGGCATCGAGAACCCCCAACCTCTCTTCTTGGCCCGCGGGGTGCCCTACTACGAGGTTCGCAAAGTCGGCGAGACCAAGGCCCACCTGCGGTTCAAATTCCGCAAATCGTCAGGGAAGGCCGTCTATGGCATCGGGTTCAACCTCGGGGGGCTGCTCGACCAGGATGTTACCACCGATGGCACCTGCGATCTCGTCTTCTCCGTCGAACCCAATGAGTACAACGGGGTGCGCTCGGCGCAGATCGTCGTCAGCGATGTCCTCTTCCCCCCTCGGGGTGGGTGAACGTGCTACAATGACCGCGGCCCCCGCTCCGGACCCGAACCCTTTCCGGGAGAACCTGCGATGGATCCAGTGAACCTGCCCACTCTTTCCAAATACGATTTCGCCCGTCTGCGCAACATGTGGGAACCCCTCGTCCTCGAGGTGGTGGCCGGCCTGATCCAACGCTGGGAGATGTGCGACTGCCAGGATTGCGTCCTCGACGTGACGGCGCTGGCCCTCAACAGCCTTCCCGCGAAATACTGGGTGCTCGACAAATACGACGTCCTGACCACCCCCGATTCCTTCCTGACCGACGCCGAGAACAAGCGCCTGGCCGAGGAATCGGTACTGCGGGCGCTGCGCCTCGTCGCGAAGAACCCGCATCACTGACGGAAGGCCGGACGGGGATGCCGGGGTGTCCGACGCGGCGGTGACCCGCGGAGCGATGCCAGTCGCCCGTGCTTCTGCGGTGCCGCTTGCCTGCGGTTCTGCTGCAACGGCCGATCTTTCCCGACCGGGCGACGACTTGCCCTCCCACCTGGCCCCCACCATGGAGGGGGGCGCGGAGCATGGGTCCCCGTCTGGCCCGGTGGGCCGCACGGGTGAGCCGATTGGCCCTGGAAGGGGGAGCGATCGAGTCGATCGGCAGGTGCCTTGCACACCTGGCTGGCCAGGGTGCTTGGGCAACAGGCGGTCGGAAGCCAGCCTGCTGATCGGCCTAGGACTGTTCGCCCTCTGGCTGGCCTGGCCGTTGGTGGATCCCGCGCGTTCCCTCATCTGGCGGGATATCCCGCAGATGGTGGTCCCCAACCTTGCGTTCCAGGGGGAAGCCCTGCGCGAGGGATTCGCGCCGTTCGTCCAGCTGCGTCGGGGGCCGGGGATGCCCTTCCTCGGCGATCCGCAGACCGGAGCCTGGTATCCGGGCACCTGGCTGGCGGCGCTGGCTGGGCCCGACACCGGATTCCGTGTGCACCAGTGGGCCCATCTCGTCTGGCTGGGCCTCGGCTTCGCCCTGCTGGGCCAGCGTCGACGGGGAAACTCCTTCGCCGGCCTGCTGGCGGGCATGATCGCCATGGCGGCCACCCCGCACCTGCACGGCCTGGAGTGGACCCACATCACCGCCGGCGTGGCCTGGGTCCCGTGGTCGCTTCTGGCTGCCGTTTCGGGGCACCCGCGGCTCTGGGGGGGCTGCCTGGCCCTGATGATCGCTTCCGGACATGCCTACCTGTGGGTGATGGCGCCGGTGGTGGCCCTGGCCGGAATGATCTTGCTGCCCCGCGACCTTCGGGGGCGCGGGGTTCGGTGTCTGCTCGCCCTGCCGTTGCTGACCCTGCCGGTCTGGCTCGGCTATCTGCAGCTGGCCGGGCAGTTCGAGGCGCACGGATTCACCGACAGGCAGGCCGCGCCAATCACTGGCTTCGACCCCGGGCACCTGCTGGGATTCTTGATGCCACGGGCGTTGCGAGACTTCCGGTTCGTCGGGTCGGACGGCGGGATCAAGACCGTGCGGCAATGGGGGGCGTTCGGATGGTCGCGCCAATGCTATGTAGGAATTCTCGCTCTGGTGCTGGGTATATGGGGACTCTGGCATCGGGGAAAATGGCGGCAAGCAGCGCTGTGCCTGACCGGCGGTGGCCTTCTGTTGAGCATGGGCCTGTCATGGGTGGCCGGGCGGTGGCCCTGGATCGGCCGGCACATCCACCATCCGGCCAGCTTCATCCAGTTGACGAGCTGGGGCCTCTTGATATTGGCCGCCTCAGGGTTCCAAGTGATCTCACGGAGCCGCCGACCTATTTCCCGTGAGCGGGCCGTGTTGCACGTCCTCCTACCCATAGGTCTTGGGGCCGTGCATCACCAAGTGGCGGAGGCCGCCCTGTACGGGGGGCTCTCCCCACTCTGGAATTTCTCCTGGCGCGTCGGGTGGGTGGCCTGGCCGCTCGCCAGTCTCGCCCTGCTGGGCGGCCATGCCTGGACCTGGGCGGGGCCGCCGAGGGCCTCCAGGCCAGGCCTTCTCATCTCCCCCCGGTGGGTGACGATGGCAACGCTGGGGCGGCTCGTGTTCCTCCCCCTCCTCTTCCTGAGCCTGGTGATCGGTGATGCGGCTTGGCACAGTCAGCCCTGCCTGCCTCGCAGTCTTCCCCCTTCCTCTTTGCCGGCGGGCCTGTTCGAGGGCCGGCCAGCGGGACGCCTCGCCGTCGATCCGGGCCTGGAAGCGCAGGTCTTGCGGCCCCCGGAGTGGGGCTCTCTCGAGGAGATGGCGGCGGCCTACGGCTTCCTCGCTCGGTCAGGCCTGCCGGTCATCGAGGTGCCCAATGGGTTCGGCTACCTGGGGGACTACAATCCGCCGTTCGCCCATCCGGGCCGGCGGTTCCTCGTGGGATGGCTGTTCGGGGAGGATCGCCCACCCGAAGAGGGCGTGCTGCCGCTTTCCTTCGAGGACGTCCGGGCCCGGGCGGCTCGCCTGGGAGTCCGCTACCTGGTCACCCACCGGCACCTGGCCGGGCCGATCCACCCCCTGACCACTCACCTGCGGCTGCCGGAACCCGCGCCGCTTGCTTCCATGGCGTTTCAGGGAACCTGGCGGGTCAACCTCTACGACCTGGGTGAGCCACCGCCATGCACGATCATGAGCCGGCGCGATTTTCTGGCATTCCAGGAGGGGGCGCTGCTTGCCACACCGTCCTCCCGGGAAGTCTCGCCGATCGATGTGGAGGTGGGACCTCGCGGCCTCCGGGTGCGGGTTCCCGTCTCCCTCGGGCCGGGCCTGGGGGTGTGCTGGCCGATCCTGCCTCTCCCAGGCTGGGAAGCACTTCAGGGGGAAGAACCCGCCCCGGAATTGGGGCGTCGCTTCGGGATCTGGATTCCGATGGAGGACCGGCGGGAAGCCGGGTTGGTCTATTCCCCACCCGGGCTCGCCTGGTGGCTGGCCGGGGCTTTGGCCGGCGGCCTGCTGTTGTGGAGGCTGGGCCGACCGTCCTGGCGAGGGTGACCCTGGTCAGCCCAGTTTGTGGGCCTTGAAGATCTCCTGGAGGGCGGTGGCTGCCGCCTGCCTGACCTCCCGGCTCTGGTCGCGCTCGGCCTTCTTCAGGGCGACGATGGCCCGGATGTCGCGTAGCAGGCCCAGCGACTCGGCGGCGGTGCGGCGCACCGAGCCGGCGCGGTCGCCGAGCAACTGGATGAGGGCGTCGACCACCTTGTCGGAGCCGATCCGGCCCAGGATCCGGGCGATGTTCTCGCGCAGGTGGTTGTGCCGGTCGGTCAACAGGCGCAACAGGCGCTGGATCAGGACATCGTCGCCCAGCCGGATCAACAGGTCGCAGGCATGGCGCCGGATCCGCTCCTCGGTGTGCTTGAGCGCCTCGATCAGCACGGGGTAGGAGCGGCTCTGGAAGCTGACGATGGCTTCGCTGCAGGCCAGCGGCACCAGCGGTGACGGATCGTCGAAGCGGGCCAACAGGGGCATGATCGCCTGCGGATCGCCGATCTGGGCCAGGGCGCTGGCGGCGCGCTCGCGCACCACTTCGGACGCGTCCTCGAGGGCTTTGATCAAGTGCGGCAGGGCGATGCGGTCCTTGCGCTGACCGAGCATCTCGACGGCGGTGCTGCGCACCGTCTGGGCCTTGTCGGCCAGGCAGCGGATGAGGATGTCGGGGACCCGGGCGTCGGCCATCGCCGCGAGGGCTTTGACCGCGATCTGGCGGACCAGCTCGGAGTTGTCGTGGGTGGTCTTCTCGAGGAACTCGACGGCGGCGGTGTCTTTCAGCTCGCCGAGCACCGCGGCGGCTTTGGCGCGGACCGCCTCCTGGGAATCCTTGAGGGCTTCGATGGCCGGCTGGACCGCCGCGGTGGTGCCGATCTTGCCGATGGCCTGGATGGCGGCGGAGCGGACCTTGTCGGACGCGTCCTTGACCAGGTGCGACAGGGTGCGGATGGCGCGCGGGTCGCGGGTTTCCCCCAGCACGGTGGCGATGGCCACCCGCACCGACTCGGCGGGGTGGGAGGCCGACAGGATCAGCTTTTCCACCAGTTTGCGGCTCTTGCTGGAGATGAGCTGCTTCGACAGCAGATCGACGGGAATCTGGAATTCTGGTTTCTTGAGGATGTCGATCAGGGCGTCGAGGGCGCCGTCGGTCTGGATGCCGCCAAGGGCCTCGACACACCACTGCCGGGCGACCGGGTCGCCCTCGGCGAAGAACCCCATGATGACGGGGATGGCTTTGTCGTTGCCGACCTTGGAGAACAGCCGGGCCACGTTCAGCTTGATCAACTGCAGGATCTGGGTGCTGCATTCGAGGATCCGCTTGTCGGGGATGCCCGCCAGTTTCTTCAGGTCTTTGTCGGTCAAGGTGTCGCGGGCGATCTTGATCAGCAGCGAGAAGGCGCGCTCGTCCTCCATCTGGGCCAGGGCCTGGGCGATCGAGAACTGGGCCCAGGCGTAGCCTTCCTTCAGGACCACCGAGATCGGGTTGTCTTCGGTGAGATGCTGGTCGATGGCCAGCAGGCTGTCGGCCACGCCTCGCCGCAACGGGGCGTCGGTGGCGGTCTCGAGCACCCGCAGGAGCGGGAAGATGGCCCGGATGCTGCCGATGCGGCCGAGCACCCGCACGAGGGAGGCAACGACCGCGGGGGGCTCGCTGGCGAGGGCGCGGGTCAGGGGTTCCACCGCGGTTTCCTGCAGTTCGCAGAGGGCCCATTCGGCTTTGGCCACGATCTGGTCGTCCTGCTCGGACAGGGACTTGATCAGGGGGGTGATGGCCTTGGCGCCCTTGATCAGGCCCAGGGCTTCGATGGCATGCAGGCGGACATCGCGTTCCGAATCGGTGAGTTTGTGGACCAAGGGGTCGATGGCCAGGGGGTTGCCGATCTTGCCGATGGCCTTGGCGGCCGAAATCTTGACCTCAGGCTCAGGGGCGTCGAGGAAGGGAATCAGGTTGCCGGCGGTCGACTTCTCGCCGATCTCGCCGAGGGCCTCGATCGCTTTGTGCCGCAGGGACTGGTCGTTGCGGTCGAGGATGGACAGGACCCACTTGCTGGCCTTGGCCGAGCGGATCTTGGAGAACGCCTCGAGGGCCAGCAGGGTGAGCTTGGCGTTGAAAGTCTGGCTGAGGTTCAGCAGGGGATCGACCGCTTTTTCGCTGCCGATCTCGCCGAGCGCCCAGATGATTTTCTCCTTGATCGGCGGGGTGCTGACCTGGAAGATATCGACCAGGCTGTCGACCGCGTTGCTGTTCTTGATCTGGCCGAGGGCCTGGATGGTGGCCAGGCGGATGCGCTCGTTGTCTTCGCCGAGAACGACGAGAAGCTGGTCGCAGGCAGTGGTGGAGCCGATTTTGCCCAGTGCTTCGATGGCTTTCAATCGGACCTCGAAGTCCATGTCCTTCAGCATGGGCAGGACCAGGCCGACCGATTGCGGATCGCGGATGTTGCCGATGGCCTCGCAGGAAATGAAGCGGAGGTCGTGATTGCGGCTCTTGAGGAAGGCGGACACGGCGCGCAGGGCGGACACGGCGCCGATCTTGCCCAGGGCCTCGAGGGCGACGTAGCGCAGATCGTCGTTGTCCTCCTCGAGGAGCTTGACCAGCGGAGAGACCGCCTCTTCCGATTTGAGGCAGCCCAGCGAGCGGGCGGCGATGAACTTCAGGGAGGCATCGGGAGAGGACAGGCACTGGATCAGAGGCTGGACGGCTTCGGGGGCGCCCTTCTCGCCGAGGTGCTCGGCGGCCACCTCGCGGATGTCCTTGACCTCGTCCGACAGGAACCGGATGAAATCGGGCAAGGTCTCGGGCAGGCCGAGATCCTTGATGGCCAGCACGAGGGAATACCGTTCGTCCGGGTCCTGGGTCTCGGCCAGGCGGCTGCGCAGGTCGGCCAACTGCTGTTGGGGGGTGAGGGTGGGCGGTTCCTCCTCGAGCGGGGCGGCTTGGGTGGTGGCGACAAATTCCTGGGAGGTGGCGGGTTCCCCCGTTCCAGGGTCTGCCTCTCCGCTGGTTTCAGGGCTCGTCGCCCCCTCGAGATCGAACGATCCTTCGGTGCCTTCGTTCGGGGT
>CALLCO010000154.1 GCA_937998695.1 Candidatus Ozemibacteraceae bacterium | reverse complement strand
TCGACGAAGGCCTGCGCCGCCGGCGTGCGGACGGTTTCTTCCCTCAGCATGTCACTCCTCCTGGGTGAAAAGAATGGCGGCCTGGCCCGGCCCGAGCGCCAGTTCTGGGCCCAACGTCGTCGGCAGGGGGCCTCGTCGGCCAGCGGGAGTCATTTCGAACAAGCGCTTGGCCTGCCGAACTCGTTTCGGAAGCCGAAAAAAGGCCGGTTTCGTGGCGTCGGTGTTGACCGCCGCCACTAGATGGCGCTGCCCGCTGGTGCGCACGTAGCCACGGCAGCCGGTTTTGCCACGCCCCCATTCGCCGAAGGGAAGGACGACCCCCTCGGTGCAGAACAGCGGGTCGGCCGCCTTCATCTGCAGCACCCCGGCCATGGTGGCCGGCAGGTCGGAATCGATGCCCTTGGCGAAGTGTTCGGGCCCGGAGGTCAGGACATCGACCTTGGCGAGCAGCCCGCGCTCGGCTCCCGCCACGAACATCAGGTCGGTCGACAGGAAAGCGGCCAGGACGAACTCCAGTTCCATCAACCGGACCACCCGGGCGCGCTCGTCGGCCGACAACTGAGTCAGCGAGGTGAGGCCGTCCCGCTCGATCACCTGTCGGTGCAACGCCTTGTCGGACAGGGCTCCGAGCCGGTCGGCCTGCACCATCGCCAGGGCCTTCATGGCCGGCATCAGGGTGTCGTGGCTGGCGAAGATCGCGCAGGTAGGCTTTCCTCCTGATTGTTTCCTGAACCGGTAGATGTCGGACGGAATGGCGCGGCCGCCGCTGTACCAGTACATGTTGTGGAAATACCGTTCCGCGCCCGCGGCAATGCCGGAACGAGCGAGGTTGATCAGCTTGTCCATGCCGAGATTCTCGGCGAGGAACCAGACGTGTGGGTAACGGGCCTTTGTCTCCTGCACGAGCCTGGCCAGCCCGTTTGGGTCAAGACCCCAGGCGGCGTCGATGCGGATAGCGTTGATGTGGTAGTGCCCGACGTGCGGGTAAATGACCTTCTCGAGCCAGTAGCTGATCAATTCGGGGTTGGCGTTGTCGAGGATGAACGCTCCCCAGTTGACCCGGATGCGGTTGCCGTCGGCGTCGACATCGTCGGCCCCCGCCTCCTTCCCGTGGGTGGCGTGTTCGACGAACCACTCGCGGTGCAGGTGCTCGGCCTGCCAGTCGGCGTGGTTGAAGGGGATGTCGATCATGCGGTCGAGCCCCTGCGCCTCGACGAACTGCATGAACGCGGCGAACTTTTCCCAGGACCCGAACAGCTGGCAGGGTTGCTCGTAATCCTTGACCACGTATTCCGAAAAGCTTGGCAGGAAGTGCGGCATCAGTAACAATACGTTGACGCCCAGCTGCCGCAGCGTCCCGACGTAGGCCTGCAGATCGTGGGTCGAGGCGAAATACCGGTGGGGAACGTCGGCGTAGATCCGGCCCTGGCGCTCCGGGGGCAGAAGGCGAAGGGGCTCTGGGACCAGATCGCCGGCGAACGAGGCAAACAGGGGGAGGGGAGTGTGGCTCATCGGCGCGGCTCGGCGTTGAGAGTGAGCAGAGTGGCCAGATTGGCCCTCGCTACGCGTTCCATGAGATCGGGGCTGAGATTGGCGACCAGATCGGTGACCTTGTGATAGTGCGCCGACATTTCGGGATAGCCTTCGATGGTCAAAATGGCGGGCACGCCGATGTTCCAGAATGAGGAATGGTCGGAATACCAGATGTCGGAATCATACAAGCATTTGCTCTCGAGCCCGGTATAGAGCTTGGCGACATCCTTGAACACGTCGATCAGCCAGTTGGAGCGGGTGTTGCCGATGACGGCGACCTGGTTGTCGTCGCGGTCGGCGATCATGTCCATGTTGAGGACGGCCTTGATCTCCTGGCCGCTCACGGCGGCCAGCGTGCGGGCCAGGGCCTTGCTGCCGACCAGGCCGACCTCTTCGGCGTTGGCGCAACAGTAGACCACCGTGTAGGGCAGGGCCAGAGTCGAGGCCACCCTGGCCACGTGCAGGACGCCGGCGGCGCCCGACCCGTTGTCATCCGCGCCGGGGGCCTTCGAGGCGGAACTGCCCCACCCCACGGTCGAATCCATGTGGCCGATGACCACGAAGACGATCGAGGGATCTTTGACGCCTTTCTGGATCGCCACCACGTTCGAAAGCGGCTTCGACGAATACGGGAAGGTGGGGGTGGCGACCTCGAGGCCGGGCATCTGCTGGAACTGCGCCGCCAGCCAGTCGACGGCTTCGGCGTTGCCCTTGGCCCGTACCTGGCGGCTGACGCAATCTTCGAGGCGCTGGACCGTGGCGGTCATTCCTTCCTTGGTGATGAGGGGAAGCAGGTCGGCGATCTTCGGGTCGAGTTCGATGCGGGGAGCCTTGAGGGTCATCGGCAAGGTCTTCAGCGGCAGCAGGGTCTCCTCGACCAGGCTGTAGCGAAGACCATGGACCTGCAGGTAGTCCTCGTCCTCGGGCCGGATGCGGATCAGGCGGGTGTGCGAGTGGGAGAACAGGGGCTCGAACCGGTCACGCAGGACCCGGTCTTCTTCGGGGGTCGAGACCCAGACCAAGTACCAGGCTTCCTTGTCGTCGTCGAGCCGTTTCTTGTCGATGATCCGCAGATCGAACTTGGCCTTCCGCATCCGGTCGAGGCGGGCATGGTTGACGTGGGTCAGATAGCCGTCGGGGCTGGCGTAGAAATACTTCCCGGCATAGGCGAAGATCTTCGATTCGTTGGCCTTGGACGGCGGCATCTTGACCTCGACGACATACCCGATGCGGTCGAGGCGCTTGTCTTCGCGCAGGGCCCGGACGAATTCGTCGAATTCCGCCTTGGGTTCGCCGGAGAGGGCGAAACCGGCCAGCGGCAGGGCCAGAAAACCGATCACCAGGAAGGAAGCGAGCCACCGTCGTGCCATGTCGTATCTCCTTGGGGTGGAAGTGGGGCTGGGGGCCACGTTCCCATTGTACCCCAAAAATCATCGTTCCACAAACCGAATTTCCTTTCACAATCTTTGTGTCCCTCCAGCGGACTCGCTTGGGAAGCTGGGCCAAAGACCTATCGGCGATTTGCCTTCCCGGCCAGCGGGCGTGGCTGCCCTGCCAGAAGTGCTCTCCAAGAGGCAATCCAGAACGGGACACATCCTTTTCACAAAGAATGAGGTTTGTGGAACGGGTGGAGTTTGCGCCAGAGCATGGCGCGGGCGAGGTCGACTTTCTGGACCTCGCTGGCGAACTCGTGGGGGATGTAGAGGGGCTTGTCGCGCAGGTGGGCGGGGTGCTCGACCGTCGTGCCGGGGATCAGGGCATCGGCCAGCACTGTGGCCATGTCCTCGATCAGCTCGAAGAAGCCGCCCGTTACGGCGAACCAATGCTCTTTGCCGCCTTCCTCGACCACGTGCACGAGGCCCAGGCCCAGGGTGGTGATCAGGGGTTCCCGTCCCGGTAGGATGCCGAAATAGCCGGTGCCGCCGGGTACGGTCAGCGCCCGCGCGCGGAAGATGACCAGCGGCTGCGACGGGGCGACCAGGGCGACGGTGAGGGGTTTCACCCGATCAGCCTCCCTGGGCGCGAAGGGCGGTGGCGCGCTCCTCGACCTCGCGGATGTCACCCACCATGTAGAAAGCCTGCTCGGGGAGATGGTCGTATTTCCCGTCGACGATCGCCTTGAACCCGGCGACATTGTCGGCCAGCGGAACGTATTTCCCCTTGTAGCCGGTGAACTGCTCGGCGACGGTGAACGGCTGCGACAGGAATTTCTGGATGCGGCGGGCCCGGTTGACGATCAGGCGGTCTTCTTCCGACAGTTCGTCCATGCCGAGGATGGCGATGATCTCGTGCAGGTCCTGGTAGCGCTGCAGGATCTCCTTGACGGCGCGCGCGGTCTGGTAGTGTTCGGCCCCCAGCACGTCGGGGGACATCAGCCGGCTGGTCGAGGTGAGGGGATCGACGGCGGGGTAGATGCCCAGCTCGGCGATCTGGCGCGACAACACCGTCGTCGCGTCGAGATGCGAAAAGGTGGTGGCGGGCGCCGGGTCGGTGATATCGTCGGCCGGCACGTAGATGGCCTGCACCGAGGTGATCGACCCCTGCGTGGTGGTGGTGATCCGCTCCTGCAGGGCGCCCATCTCGGAGGCCAGGGTGGGCTGATAGCCGACGGCCGACGGCATGCGCCCCAGCAGGGCCGAGACCTCCGATCCTGCTTGTACAAATCGGAAAATATTGTCGATGAACAGCAGCACGTCCTGTCCTTCGCGGTCGCGGAAATACTCGGCCATGGTGAGGGCGGACAGGGCGACCCGCAGACGGGCGCCCGGCGGTTCGTTCATCTGGCCGAAGACCAGGCAGGTCTTCTCGATGACCCGGCTCTGCTTCATCTCGGTGTAGAGATCGTTGCCTTCGCGGGTGCGCTCGCCGACGCCGGCGAAGACCGACACGCCGCCGTGCTGCTTGGCGATGTTATTGATCAGTTCCATGATCAGCACGGTCTTGCCGACTCCGGCGCCGCCGAATAGGCCGATCTTGCCGCCCCGCATGTAGGGCAGCAGCAGGTCGATGACCTTCAGCCCGGTCTCGAACACCTCGGTTGTTTTGCCTTGCTGAGTGAGGCTAGGGGTGGTCCGGTGGATGGGCCACCGCTCGATGCCCGTCACCGGCTCCCCGCCGTCGAGGGTCTCGCCCAGCAGATTGAACAGCCGGCCCAGCACCTGGGGGCCGACCGGGACGGTGATCGGGCGGCCGGTGTCGGTCACCTCCAGGCCGCGTTGCAGGCCTTCGGTGGGGCCCATGGCCACGGTGCGGACGGTATCGTTGCCGAGGTGAACCGCCACCTCGAGCACCAGGCGGCTGCCGGTGAAAGGGTTGTTGACCTCGAGCGCATGTCGGATGCTGGGTAGGTGGCCGGCCGTGAACTTGACATCGACGGCGGGGCCCATGACCTGGATGATGGTGCCGGTATTCATCATTGTCTCCTGGGGGGCCAGCCAGGTCAGTCGGCCAGGTCAGTCGGCCAGGGCGTCGGCCCCGGCGATGACTTCCGACAGTTCCTTGGTGATGACCGCCTGGCGGGTGCGATTGAACTTCATGGACCAGTCATCGATCATCTCCTGGGCCCGGTCGGTGGCGGCGTCCATCGCCACCATGCGGGAGGCCTGTTCGGAGGCCGACGACTCGAGGACCGCCTTCATGAACAGCCCCTCGATATAGCGAGGGATGAGAGCACTGAGGATGGCTTCGGGGGAAGGATCGAACTGGATGGGGTGATGCGTGGGGGGGCGGGCCTGCCGATCGGCCCCGATTTCGGAAACCGGCAGCAGGATACGGGTTTCGTTGTGTCGTTCGAGGGTCGAGACGAAGTGGGAGTAGACGATGACCAGCTCGTCGACGATGCCGGTGGAGTAGAGGGTGATGGCGTTGCGGGCCGCTGCGACGAGGGCTTTCTGGGAATACTTTCCGATCAGGTCGGGGTGACTGCCGATGATGGTATAGGCCTGGCGCCGGAAGTGGTCATACCCTTTGCGACCGATTAGGAGCAGCTTCTTCTCACGGTCAGGGTCTTCCTGAAGCAGGCGCAGGCAAGTCTTGATCAGGTCGTGGTTGAAACTGCCGCAGAGGCCACGCTCACCGGTGACCAGCACGATCCCCCGGGTCTTGACGGGGCGTCCGCCCAACAACGGGTGGTCGATCCCTTCGGGCAGAATGGCGCGCAGGTCGACCACCATCTGCTCGAGTTTTTCGAGGTAGAGGTGAGTCGACAGGTGGGCTTCCATGACCCGGCGCAATTTCACCGTGGCCATCATTTTCATGGCCTTGGTAATCTGCTGGGTCGAGCGGACCCCCTGGATTTTCTTGCGGATATCCTTGAGGGTTGGCATCAGGCACCTGCGGGCGGCGAAGCCGCGCCATCACGGGCCGCCCCCCCCACGGCGGGGGATCCCGGGGCGGGGGCGGAAGCGGCCGCGGTTGCGGTGGGGGGGGCCGGGTCGGCTTCAGGCGACGCCGGTTCCGTCTTCCGGAAGACCTCGTCGAGGAATTCCCGGATCGCCTTCTTCAGGCTGTCGACCAGAGATTCGTCGAGAACGCCCTCCTGGCGGAGACGGTAGAGGATCTCCGGGTGGCGGTCGGCGATGTGACGGCACACTCCTTGTTTGAAGGCGGAGACATCCTTGAGGGGAAGTGGGTCGAGATAGCCCTGGGTAGCGGCGAAGATGGTGATGATCTGGTCGGCCACGTCGAGGGGTTGGCGGGGCGGCTGTTTGAGCAGTTCGACCAGGCGTTCCCCCCGGGCCAAATGGGCCTGGGTGGCCTTGTCGAGGTCTTTGGAAAACTGGGCGAAGGCGGCCAGTTCACGATACTGGGCGAGCTCGAGCCGCAACGGGCCCGCCACCTTCTTCATGGCCTTGATCTGGGCGTTGCCGCCGACCCGCGACACCGACAACCCGGCATTGATGGCGGGCCGCACCCCGCTGTTGAACAGGCCGGCCTCGAGGACGATCTGGCCGTCCGTGATCGAGATGACGTTGGTCGGGATGTAGGCGGAGAAGTCGCCGGCCTGGGTCTCGATGATCGGCAGCGCGGTCAACGAGCCGCCCTTCAGCTCGGCGGACAGCTTGGCCGCCCGCTCGAGCAGGCGCGCGTGCAGGTAGAAAATGTCGGAGGGATACGCCTCGCGACCGGGCGGGCGGCGCAGCAGCAGCGAGATCTGCCGGTAGGCGGCGGCATGTTTCGACAGGTCGTCGTAGATGCACAGCACGTGCCCGCCCTGGTCGCGGAACCATTCGCCGATCGTGCAGCCGGCGTAGGGGGCCAGGAACTGCATGGGAGCGGGGTCGGCGGCGTTGGCGGCGACGATCACGGTGTATTTCATCGCCCCGGCCCGTTCGAGCTGGTCGGCGATCTGGGCCACGGTCGAGGTCTTCTGGCCGATCGCGACATAGACGCAGATGACCCCCGTGTCCTTCTGGCTGAGGATGGTATCGATGGCGATGGTGGTCTTGCCGGTCTGGCGGTCGCCGATGATCAGTTCGCGCTGCCCGCGCCCGATCGGGATCAGGGCGTCGATGGCCTGGATGCCGGTCTGCAACGGTTCGGTGACGCCCTGGCGCTGAACGACGTTGGGGGCGGGCCGTTCGAGGGGCAGGCGGTCGCGGGCGACGATCGGCCCCTTGCCGTCGAGGGGTTGGCCGATGGCGTCGACCACTCGCCCGAGCAGGGTTTCCCCCACGGGCACCGAGACGATCGTCTTGGTGTCCTTGACCAAATCGCCCTCGTGGATGCCGTCGTCGGGGCCGAGGATGATGCAGCCGACGTTGTCTTCCTCGAGGTTGAGGACGAACCCTTTGAGGCCGTTGGGGAATTCGAGGAGGTCGCCGACCATGGCCTGGGGCAGGCCGTGGATGCGGGCGATGCCGTCGCCGACCTGCAGCACCTGGCCGGCCTCGACGGTCTCGTGCTCGGCCGAGAAGGTCTCGATTTCCTGCTTGAGGATGGCGACGATCTCTTCGGGTTTGATCGGCATGGAGAATCCTTTCAGGCGCCTGGAGCAAAGCCCCGGCCTGCCTCGGTTCCACCGAGGGCGAGTCCATGCATGGCCTCGGCCAGGCGGGCGAACCGATGGCGGACGGTAGTGTCGATGATTTTGTTTTCCATGAAGATCAGCAGGCCGCCCTGCAGTTCCGGTTTGACCTCGACCTTCAGCTCGATGGGCCCGTTGTGCCAGGTCCGGAGTTTCTTCCGGAGGGCGTCTTCTTCCTCGGGCCGGAGGGGGACGGCGGCCTGGACCCGGACGCCGAGGATATTGCGGTGACGCCGCACCAGGGCTTCCAGGTGCTCGGCGATCTCGTCCAGGTAGTTCAGGCGGTTGCGCCGCACGAGCAGGTGGAGGAAATCGGCGGCCAGGCAGGGGCCGGGGCCGGAGAAGCTGGTCTCGAGGAGATGGAATTTCCGATCGGTGAGGATGGCCGGGTTCAACAGGAAGGAACGCAGGTCGGGAGTCGCCTGCCAGAGGGAAAGGAAGCTGCGGAAATCCTCGAGGTGCCGGTCGAGGTCGCGGCGCACGATGGCATGGAAGAATGCCTCGGCATACCGGCGGGGAATGACCTGGGCTCTCACGCGGATCGGTTCTCCTGGGAGGGTGCCTCGAGGCGGTCGATGGTGCGCCGGATCAGGTCGTGATGGCGCTCGTCGTCGAGAGATGCCTCGATGACCTTCTCGGCGGCCAGCATGGTCAACTGGACCATCCGTTCCTTGAGTCCGGCCCAGGCCCGTTCCCGTTCGATGGCGATATCGCGGCGGGCTTGCTCTTGCAAGGCTGTCGCCCGGGCTTCCGCTTCGGCCACGATGGTATCGCGGGCCTTCTGCCCCTCGGTGACCGCCTCCTGACGGAGTTGGTAGCAGGTCTGCTCGAAGGCGGCCAGCTTGGCCTGATACTCCTGCACCAGGGCCTCCGCCTCCGCCCGGCGGGCCGAAGCCTGGTCGAGTTCTTCCGCCACCTTCCGGGCCCGTTGCTCGATGATCTCCCCGATCGGCCCAAAGAAAAAGCGCCGCAGGAGGAACAACAGCACGAAGAAGTTGATGAACTGGGACACCAGAACGGCGGGGTCGAAGGCGAACAACCCAGGCTCCTCGTGTCCACCCCCGCCGTGGCCTGACGGGACTTCCGATCTGGCGGGAGGCTGGGACGGGTCTCTATGAGTGATGGGCGAAGGCCCATGGGGTGCCTGGGTTGTGGGCGGGGCTTCGGCTGTCTGGCCGGCGGCCTCCGCGCCGAACGCTCCCCCCGTCGCCATCACGAGGAGGACGACCAGGACCAGGAGAGCGGTTCGCAGACGCATGGCAGGAGAAAAGGGCAGGCCTATTGCCACTTCAGGAGCAAAATGATCAAGGAGACCAGCAAACAGTAGATGGCCAGCGATTCGATCATGGCCAGGCCAATGATCATGGTGAAGCGCAGCTCACCGGCGATTTCGGGTTGCCGGCCCATCGTATCCATGGTGGTACAGATGACGCGGGCCTGGGACCAGGCGGCAAACGCCGCTCCGATCAGGACGGAAAAAACGGCGGCGAGCGATTCGACGCTTCGGACAATGGTGGTGGGATCCATGGGGGGGGCCTCCTGCTGAGATGGGGAAAGTTGTTAGTGGTGGTGATCCGAGGGGAGAGCGCCGGAAAGATACAGGCCGGCCAGGATTGTGAAGACCAGGGCCTGCAGGAAACTGGTGAAGATGGCCAACATCATCATGGGAAGCGGGATCAGAAGCGGGAAGAGGCAAATGGTCAGGACCAGGATGACGACATCCTCTCCCATGATGTTGCCGAACAGACGCAGAGTCAGGCTGAGGGGGCGCGAAAGTTCGCCGATGACATGGATGGGAAACATCAGGGGGCCCAGCCACCAGGGGTCGCCCCAGAAGTGCTTGAGGTAGGCCAAGCCGCCGAAATAGAAGCCCATGCCGTGGGTGAGCACGAACACCGTCAGGGCCAGGCTGACGCAATTGGAGAAGACACTCGTCGGTGACTTCAGGCCGGGTACCAGACCGAGAAGGTTTTCGCTCAGGACCATGACGAACAGGGTGGCAAGGAACGGCAGCAACCGGCGGGCGTGCTCAGGCCCGGTGATCATGACCACCAGGGCTTCGAGCGATTCGTAGATCCATTCCCCGAAGTTCTGGCGTGGCCCGGGAACGAGGCTCAGAGTACGGGTGCAGACGATCGCCCCGGTGACCAGGATTACCGTCACGAGCCAGGGAAGAACAGCCCCGGCCGGTAGTGGGACAAAACCGAAGGCATAGAAGAGCTTTTGTTCAAGTGCGTGCATCGGGTGGGGGTGGAGGAGGAGGCGCGATCTGGGAGGCCCCGGTACAAGCGCCTACGATAGCGAACTGAGACACCAGAAGGCCGACCAGCAGTTCGGCCAGGTCGAGGCCCAGATACCAGAGGCCGATGACAATGCCGATCAGGAAACCGAACTTGACAAGGGAAACCACCGCCGCGATGGCGAACATGGCTCCGGTGGCCCCTTTCATGCGCAGGATCACGCCGACCAGGATCTGGAAACTGCCGACACCCAGAAGGATGCCGGGAAGGAGCCCCCAGCACACCCGTCGCCGGAGAAGGCCCCCCAGGGCGGTGGCGGTCAGGAACAGGGCCACGGTCCAGCGGAGGACCGCCCTTTGCAGATTGGCCACCAACCGGGCGGTCTGGTCAGTCTGATCCATTGATGCGCGCTCCACTGCTGCGGGCCAGAATCCGCCACGCCTGGGCCACCGCGGCGCCGAGACCCCAGAAGAGCCCCAGGCCGGCGCCCCAGGGGGAGGTGCCGAACCGGCCGTCCACGGCGACCCCGATGCCGATCCCTAGGGCCAGGCAGATCCCCATGGTGAGCCCGAGCGACAGCACCTCGGCCACCGGACCCCACCGTCGGGAAAACCCGCCAAACCCTGCATTCACGCGTGGTCGCTCTTTATAGCACATGCCAACTCCCAAGTCAAAAGCGGGTCATACCATCAGGGTCGGCCGCTGCCCCTTGATATCCTCGACGTAGCAACGCAGCAGTTCCGCCACGCTCCAGGCCTGGGCGAAACACCCCCCACCGGCGTGGGGTGGCTGCCCGTCGAAGACCTCGGAGACGCTGCCCAGGCACCCTTCCTGCTCGAGGTGGATCTTGAAGGGTTCGATCATGTGCGACGCCCGCAACTGGGCCTCCATCGAATTCTGGTGCACTTTGAGGAAGGCGGAGATGAAGGGGCCGATGAGAAACCCCCAGACCGTGCCCTGGTGGTAGGCGCTGTCGCGCTTCATCCGGTTTCCCTCGTAGCGGCCGATGAACTGCGGGTCGTTGGGGGCGAGACTGCGCAACCCGTAGCTCGTGTAGAGACGCTCGAATACCTCCGACACCACCTTCCGCTCCTGGGGTGGATCGAGCAGGGGGAAGGGCAGGAAGACGGCGAAGATCTGGTTGGGCCGGAAGGCCCGGTCGGGCGTGCCGTCGGCCCTCAGGCAGTCGACCAGGTGGCCGTCTTCCTCACTCCAGAAGCGGCGCCGGAAGGAGGCCTTGACCTTGCGGGCCAGGGCATTGGTCTCGTGCGAAGCCTGGCCGAACTTGTCCTGGAGCAGCTCCAGCACTTTCAGCGCGTTGTACCAGAGGGCGTTGATCTCGACCGCCTTGCCGTGTCGCGGGGTGATCACCCAGTCATCGACCTTGGCGTCCATCCAGGTTAGCTGAGTGCCCTTCTCGCCGGCCGTCACCAGCCCGTCGTCGGGGTCGGCTTGGATGCCGTAGCGCGTGCCGTTCTGGAAGGCTTCGACGATCGACAGCAGCGGCCGGTAGAGGTGCTCGCGCACGAAGGCGTAGTCGTCGGTGTATTCGATGAACTTGTAGACCGCCTGGAACAGCCAGAGCGAAGCGTCGACGCTGTTGTAGATGGCTTCGCTGCCCTGATCGGCGAAGCAGTTGGGCACCAGCCCGTCGCGGATCGACCGGGCGAAGGTGCCCAGGATCGAGCGGGCGTCCTCGAACCGGCCGGTGACCAGGGTCAGACCGGGCAGGGCGATCAGCGTGTCCCGCCCCCAGTCGGAAAACCAGGGGTAGCCGGCCAGCACCGTCTTGCCACCCGTGCTGCGGCGGGCCACGATGAACTGGTCGGCGGCGAGCAGCAGCCGGCGCAGGAAGGGATCGTCGGATTTCATGGCCGAGGCGACGGCCTCGAGCCTGATTTCCTCGCGTTTGCGCAGGTCGACGGGGTTGAACGGCCCGATCGGCTGGTCGGAGAACAGGAGCGAAATCGACCCGGTGGCCGGCCTCAGGCTCAGGAAGCCGAGGGTGTAATCGTCCTCGCAGGGGTTCAGGCCGCGGTTGGCCTCCTCGGTCAGGTAGATCTCGCGGCACCAGCCGGGGGAGCGCACGAACGAGCCGCGGTCCCAGGCGACGGCCAGGGCCGGGGCGTTAGCGAACGGCTGGAAGGTGAATCCGTGCTCGGTGACGACCATGCCCTCGTCGGTGAACCCGGGGTTCTCGTACATGTTGCCGTGGAAGTCACGGAACAGGTAGTAGGGGCGCACCCGCAATTCCAGGTCGGGACGCCCCGACAATACCTTGTAGGTGACCAGGGTCGAGTTCTGGCCGTGGATCATGCACAGGGTTTTGACTACCAGCACGTCCTCGATCTGGTAGACCCAGGTGGGGAAGGGATCGCGCTCGAACCGCTCGAGGTGGATGTGCCCGCTCGGGTAGAGGTTCTTGCGGGTGTGGCAGGTGGCCAGCGGGAACTCGCGCCCGCCGATCAAAAGCGTTTCTTCGAGCCGCGAGACCAGCACGAGCCGTTCGACGGGCGGCCGGCGCGCCGCCACCAGCACGCCGTGGTAACGGCGGGTATTCAGCCCGATGACGGTGGCGGCGGCGTAGCCGCCGATGCCGTTGGTGACCAGCCATTCCAGCCGGCTGGCCCGGGCCAGATTGCCGAGGGTGTCCCGGCCGAGCGAGGGCATGTGGCCACCTCCAGTGGGTGCGGTGTGCCACATCTTATACCCCTTTTCCTCAGGTCCAGCAAGTTGGTGGATCCGATTCTGCGAGAGCCGAAGCGAGGGGAAAGGGGGCCCGAAATGGGTGCCCCCCGCTGGGCATTCCTGGGAAGAGGTGGGGGGGCAGAGCGAAGAACCGCCTGGTCAGTAGCCACCGGCGCGGGAGGCCGATTGGTGTATACTTCCCCCCATACGCACCGAGGAGATTCCCCATGGGCCTGTGCCTGCTCGTCGATGGCAACAATCTGGTCTTTCGGGCGTTCTACGCGCTCGATGGCAAGAACCTCAAGACCCGGTCGGGGCAGCCTACCGGCGCCTTGTTCGGGTTCACCAAGATGCTCATCAAGCTGTTGCGGGACAAGCAGCCCGCCTTCGTGGCCGCCGCGTTCGACGTCTCGCGGGAGACGTTCCGCAAACGGCTCTTCCCTGCATACAAGGCCCAGCGCCGGCCGACTCCGCCCGAGCTGCTCGCCCAGCTGCCGCTGGCGCACCAGGCGATCGAGGCCATGGGCATCCGGCTGTTGACCGACCAGGAGTTCGAGGCCGACGACCTGCTGGGATCACTGGCCGCCCGCGCCAGGCGGGAAGGCGGCCACGAGGTGCTGATCCTCACCGGTGATCGCGACCTGCTGCAGGTCATCGACGAGGGTGTGCGGGTCGAACTGTGCGTCAAAGGCATCACCGAGACCAAAATCGTTGACCGGCAGATCTTCGAACAGGGCTATGGATTCCCGCCCGCCGGTATCATCGAGTTGAAGGCGTTGCAGGGGGATCCTTCCGACAACATCCCCGGCGTCGACGGGATCGGCGAGAAAAAGGGCCTGGCCTTGATTCGCCAGTTCGGGACGATCGAACACCTCTATGCGTCGCTCGATCGCATCGAGGGCGAGCGCCTGCGGGCCCAGGTCGAGGCGGGACGGGAATCGGCCTTCCTGTCACGCCAGCTGGCCACCATTCGGTGCGACGTCGAGCGGCTGCCGGCCCTGGCCGACCTGGCCTGGAGCCCCGACCGCCTGGCCGCCCCCCGGTTCCACGACTTCCTGCGTCAGTGGGAATTGTACAGCCTGCTTGCCGAGGTCGGCGGGGCGCCAGGGCCCAAGCGGACTCCCGCCGCCGATGGGATTTCCCCTGCGGCCCGGGTCGAGGATCTGCCGGCACGCCCGGCTGCCGGGCCGACGGGCCGGAGCGAGGAACGGCGTGGGGAAGCTTTCCCGCCGGGGCGCCCGCCCCACGCGGACGATTCCGGGGTGGGCCGCGCCAGCAGGCCGGTGCCGGCGGCCGGGGGGCGGTCCGGCCCTGGCGCGGGGGAGGGCGGGGCGGGGCCTGTCCTGCGTTCCCTGCCCGGCGAACGCCTGCTGCTCAGCACGGTCGACGACCTGCGCGCCTTCCTGGCGGCGCTCGGCCCCGAGGTGGCCATCGACATCGAGACCGACGGCTTCGACCCCCGCCGGAACCGGATCATCGGCCTGTCGCTGGCCGACTCGGTCGAGAGGGCCGCCTACGTGCCCCTGCGGCACTCGTACCTCGGGCTCGACCCGTCCGATCAGATCCCGCCGGAACAGGCCTTCCCCCTGCTGGCCGAAGGTCTGGCCGGCAAGACCTTGGTCGGGCACAACCTCAAGTTCGACCTCGCCTTCCTCCGGAACGAGGGCTTCCCGACGACCGGGCGCTTCTTCGACACCATGCTGGCCGCCTACGTGCTCGACCCGACCAGCTCGAACGGTCTCAAGGAACTCGCCCGCGACCTGCTCGGGTTCGCCGTCCAGTCCTACGCCGAGGTGGCGGCCGGCAAACCCTTCGCCCAGGTCTCGCTGTTCGAGGCGAGCCAGTACGGCTGCCAAGATGCGCTGCTGACCATGCACCTGCTGCCCCGTTTCCGGGCCGATCTCGAAGCCCACCAGCAAGCGGCCCTCTTCTACGAGATCGAGCAGCCGCTGCTGCCGCTGCTGCTCGACATGGAGACGGTGGGCATCGGGCTGGCCCGCCCCTACCTGCAGGAGCTGGGCCGCTGGTTCGCCGACCAGATGAAGCAGCTCGAGGCGGCCATCCAGGCGCATGCCGGGCAGGAATTCAACGTCAACTCAGGGAAGCAGCTGCAGGAGATTTTGTTCGGCAAACTCGGCCTGACCCCGCCCAAGAAGACCAAGACCGGGTTCTCGACCGACAGCGACGTGCTCAAGGAACTCGCCCCCCGGCATCCGATCTGCCGTGACCTGCTGTCCTACCGCGAGGTCGCCAAGTTGAAGACCACCTACGCCGACACGCTCGAGACGCTCGTCGACCCGAAGACCGGGCTGATCCATACCAGTTTCAACCAGACGGTGACGGCCACCGGACGGCTGTCGAGCACCAATCCCAACATGCAGAACATTCCCATCAAATCGGAGTTGGGGCGCCGGGTGCGGCGGGCCTTCGTGCCGCCGCGGGCGGGCGATGTCTTCCTCTCGCTCGATTACTCGCAGATCGAACTGCGGCTGCTGGCCCACCTGTCGGAAGACCCCGACCTCATCGACGCGTTCCATCGCCATCTCGACGTCCATTCCATCACCGCTGCCAAGCTGTTCAAGGTGCCGGTCACCGAGGTCACCGCCGACCAGCGCAAGGTCGGCAAGACCGTCAATTTCGGGATCATCTACGGCATCTCGGCACACGGGCTGGCCGCAGGGCTGGGCGTGGGTCGGTCCGAGGCCAAGGCCTACATCGACGGGTTCTTCGCCACCTTCCCCTCGGTGCAGGCCTACTTCGCCCGCAACCAGGCCGAGGCCAAGGAAAAGGGCCATGTCACCACCATCTTCGGGCGTATCCGGCGGCTGCGCGAGCTCGGCTCGTCGAACTTCCAGGCCCGGTCGTTCGAGGAGCGGGTGGCCCGCAATACGCCCCTGCAGGGCTCGGCGGCCGACCTGGTCAAGAAGGCCATGCTCGATGTCGACCGCTATCTGAAGGGCGAGGGGAAGCGCACGCGCCTGATCCTGCAGATCCACGACGAGCTCGTTTTCACCGCCCCCCGCGAGGAGGTCGCCGAGGTCGCGCCACGCCTCAAGGCGATCATGGAGGCCGTCACCCCGCTGCGCATTCCCCTCGTCTGCGACATGGCCATCGGATCCAATCTCGCCGACCTCGAGGACTATCGGGCGCCGTCATGAATCCGTCGGTGGACCATGCCGGTTGGCACCGACCGGCTGATGGTGAGGGCGGTGGGGGGATGAGCGGACGGCGGCCTCTGCTTCTGCTGCACGGCATCAGCAGTCGGGAAGCCGTGTTCTGGAGCCCTCCCCGGAAATGTCTGGGGGCCGAGTTGGCCCGGGAGTTCCGGGTGCTGACCGGGCGGCTGCGCTGGGGCAGACGGCCGGCGTCACGTCGGGGTTCCCTCCGTGGCAGCGAATCATTCGAGGCGTCGCGCTGCCGGGCTCCGGGGGCTGCGCTCCAGGAGGGAACCCCCGCCCCGGCCTTCGCCGGGCCGTCTCCCTGGGGCCTCCCGCTGCACCCCCAGAACCGGGGCGGGCAGGGGGGAACCCTGGCGGGCGCTGTCGAGGCGAGCCTTCCCCCATGCCCTCCTTCCGAATGGGATTTCGACACCTACCTGGCCGAGGATCTGCCCGCCATCTGGGCCGAGGCGTGCGCCGCGGCCGGTCAGCCGCCCATCGTGCTGGGGTATAGCATGGGGGGTATGCTCGCCCTGCTGGCCCAGGCCCGCGGCCTGATCGCCGCGCCGGCCCTGGTGCTGGTGGCCACGCCCCTGGTGTTTCCCGCCATTCCCTTCTATCCGCCGCTGATGCGACGGGTCTTCACCCTGGCCCGACGGATCGGTCTGCCCCGCATTCCCACCCGCTTCCTGGGCCGGCTGTTGATCTGGCTGTTCGCGAGCGGCCGCCCTTCCCGGATCGGCCCCGACCTGCGTCTGTTCCATGCCCAGATCCGCGCGGCGGGCGTCGATGTGCCGCCCGCCCTGCTCGGGCAGGCCACCGCCTGGGTCGAGACCGGCCGCCTGTGCGATCGCACCGGAACCCACGACTATCTCGACGAACTCGCCAACGTTACCGTTCCCACTCTCTTCATCGCGGGGGGAAACGATCGGATCGCGCCGCCCGCCGTCGTCCGGCGCGGCTTCGAAGCCGTGGCTTCGCGTCATCGGGAATGCCTCGTCATTCCGGACGGGAACCACCTGACCCTGGCCAACGGCCCTCTGGCCGCCGAGGTGGCGGCCAGCGTGACGCGGTGGGTTGCCGAAGTCTTGGAAACCGCACCCATATGCCCCCCTCCCCCATGATTGGCAGATGGCTTCTGCCGGTGGCTGGACACCCATCGATGGCCTGTTCAGGCTCCCCGGGAGCCCCCGAAGATCGCCGCCGACAGGATCGGATCGTGAGTGGGGGAAGGGGTGGTGTGGTGGGCTTCAGGTTCCGACAGGAACCGCGGGGTCTGGGACCTCGCCCCCAGGGGTGCGGCTCAGGGTCCAGGCGAGGCAGATCGCGGCGGCGACCACCCCGAGGGTGGCGCCCAGGGCCGAAGGCGCCCCGAACCCCGTCTTGGCATCGATCACGATGTAGCTGGTGACGACCATGGTCATGAAGAGGGCGGGGATCATCGTCACGTAGTGGTTGCGGCCGTTCCGGCGCAGGTAGACGGTGCAAGCCCACAGGGTGAAGACCGACAGGGTCTGGTTCATCCAGGCGAAGTAGGTCCAGATGGTGGCGAAGTTCGTCGTGGTGAGCCAGAGGGCGAGCCCGAACAACGGGGCCATGATGGCGAGGCGCCTGCCGGCCGATTTCTGGTCGATGGCCAGCAGATCGGCCAGAATCAAGCGGGCCGATCGGAAGGCGGTATCGCCGGTGGTGACCGGCAGGGCGACCACCCCGAGCAGGATCAACACGAACCCGGCATTGCCCAGCAAGGCGCCGACCTGTTTGACCACCAAGACGGCCTCGTTCTTGGGACCGAGCGCCGCCTTCAACAGCGCGGTATCGCCGTGGAACAGCCCGATGGCCGCGGCCGCCCAGACCAGCGCGATCAGCGATTCGGTCAGCATGGCCCCGTAGAACACCCGGTCGGCATACCGTTCCGACTCGAGGGTGCGGGCCATCATCGGCGATTGGGTGGCATGGAAGCCGGAAATGGCGCCGCAGGCGACGGTGACCATCATCATCGGCCAGATGGGGGCCCCCGCCGGATGGAGGTTGGCCAGGGTCAGCTCCGGAATGACCAGGCGGCCGGTGATGATCTCCCAGATGATCATGGCCACCATCACCAGCAGCGAAGCGCCGAAGAACGGGTAGACCCGCCCGATCAGGGCATCGATCGGCAGCAACGTCGCCGCGAAATAGTACAGGAAGATCACGGCCCCCCAGAAGAGCGGCCGGGTGTAGAACGGGCCCTCCGGGGCCGGTGCGGCTGCCGCCGCGGGCGCGGCGGGAGCGACCGGCGCGGTGGGAAAAGGCGCCTGCGCTGCGGGGAGAGTCATCGGCGAGGCCGGTGGGGGGGCTGCTGGTGAGTCGATCGGGGCCGAAGGGGCGGGTGGGGGATTCGGGGCGGGCGCCGCTGGCACCGGTGAAGCTGCCGGTGCAGCTGTCGTGGCCGGAGTGGCCGAGCCAGCCGCTGGCGTCTCGGCGGCGTCGGGAGTCAGCACGGCGGCCGAGCCCAGGTGCCCGGTCTCGCACAGGTCGGCCAGGATCCGGGCGGGGCCCATGACGAACAACACCCCGACCATGACCAGCAAGACCAGCGTCAACACCAGCATCACCCGCAGGACGTTCCGGCCCAGGTACTTCTCGATGATTCCCGTCAGGCTGAGTCCACCCTCCCGGATCGAGATATGGGCCGCCACGTAGTCGTGGACCGCGCCCGCGAAGATGCCGCCCAGCACGATCCACAGAAAGACCACGGGGCCCCACAGCGCTCCCATGATCGCTCCAAAAACGGGCCCCAGGCCGGCAATGTTCAACAACTGAATCAGATAGACCCGCCACCATGGCATGGGTACGAAATCGACCCCGTCGAACTTCGTCTGGCAGGGCATCGGCCGTTGCGGGTCGATGCCGAGGGCCCGGTCGAGAAAGGCGCCGTACAGAAGATAGGCCCCGAGCAGCAGAACCACCGAGACGAAAAACGTGATCATACCGTGCGCTCCCGTGATGGACCGATCAGGTGCCGGGCCAGGGCCAGATCCTCCTGGATCTGGGCGATCAGAGCCTGGCTCGAGGGGAAGCGGACCTCCTCGCGGAGCCGCTTCTGGAAACGGACCCGGATGGTCTGGTGATACAGGTCGCCGTGGAAGTCAAGCAGGTGGGCTTCGAGAGTCATCCGTTCCCGGTCGAAGGTGGGTCGGACGCCGATGTTGACCAGGGCGTGATGGGTACCCTGGGCGGCATCGACCAGGCACAGGTAGACCCCGCGGGGGGGCAGCACCTTCGAACTGCCTTCCAGGTCGAGGTTGGCGGTGGGGAAGCCCATCTCCCGGCCTCGATGGTCGCCGTGGATGACCGTGCCCGTGAAGCTCGCCTCCCGGCCGAGCAGATGGGTGGCCGCCTCGAGCTGTCCGGTGGCGATGGCCTGCCTGATGCGCGAGCTGCTGACCGGCTCCCCCCCGATGATCACCGAGGGAATGACCAGACAGGCGCAGCCTGCCCCCGCCAGTTCCTGGCAGAGGCTCTCCGAATTGCCCTGCCGCTCATGGCCGAACTGGAAGTTGAACCCGACGCAGACGAGCCGGGCCTGGAGCTGCTCGAGAATGACCCGCCGGACGAAATCCGAGGGCGAAGTTCGCGCGAATTCGCGGTCGAACGGTCGGAAGACCACCCAGTCGACGCCCGTGGCCAGCAACAGGGAGAATTTCTCCTCGGGGGTGGTCAGTTCACCTGGAAACCCCTCAGGGCGCAGAATCCGGCGGGGGGGGTGATCGAAACAGAAGACCACCGACGGCAACTGGTGTTCCCGGGCCTGGCCGATGACTTCCGCCAACAGGGCCCGATGCCCCAGGTGGACCCCGTCGAACGTTCCTACCCCCAGGACGCATGGCCCGATCTCGGGCTGGCCCGACAGCAGGTTGACGAGGCGCATCGTCGGTTTCACCCCAGGACCCGCACAGGCACCAGGCGCAGCGGGCCCTTTCCCCCTTTCGGTTCGCTCTTCCCGTAGAGGGCGAGCAGCTCGCCGGACGGGGAACAAACCTGCAGGATGGTCTCTTCGCCAGGACCTCCCGGGGCGGGGTCGAGGCGTGCGATGTCACCCGGTTCCAGCGGCACGCCGCTGGCCACCTTCTTGCAGGCCTTCTCGGCGATGGTCAGCCGCGAGAAGGGCAGGATGTGCGCGAACGGCACGAAGCTGCGCGTCTCGGTGAACGGCTGGCGTTCGCGAATCCGCCAGATGGGGAACGAATCCTGCAACGACCAGGACCCCACCCGTTCGCGCAGGAGATACGACAGGTGCCCGCCGCAGCCCAGAAAACCGCCCAGGTCGTGGGCCACCGAGCGCACGTAC
The DNA here is from genome assembly GCA_937998695.1 of Candidatus Ozemibacteraceae bacterium. Taxonomy (GTDB): domain Bacteria; phylum Muiribacteriota; class Ozemobacteria; order Ozemobacterales; family Ozemobacteraceae; genus Ozemobacter. The sequence continues at coordinate 2,245 of CALLCO010000154.1, read as the reverse complement.
GTGCCCCGCGAGCAATGGATGCGCAGGACCAGATGCCGCACTGGCGGGCGGCCGTCGGCCCCCGGCGTCTGGAAATCACGTACCAGCCGGATCGAGGTGACATGGATCTTGCGCGCGCTCAGCTCCACCGTCTCGCCGGCCCGGGCGAGAGCGTAGGCCCGCTTGCCCTTGACCTTGATGGCCGAAAAGACGGGCGGGGTCTGTTCGTAGGTGCCCACGAACCGCCGCAGCGCGGCCAGGATCTCGTCGCGCGACACCGTGACCGGGCCGGGGTGCTCGGCCACCGTCCGCCCCGTCGAGTCGAAGGTGTCGGTGGTGCGGCCGAGGGTGACCCGCATCAGGTAGGTCTTGTCGAGATGGTCGGGCGGGATGAATTGCAGGATCTTCAGGGCCTTACCCACGAAGATCAGCAGCACGCCCTGCGCCAATGGATCGAGGGTGCCGCCGTGCCCGGCCTTGAGCCCATACGCCCGCCGCACCTCGTCGACGACGTCATGGGAGGTGAGCCCCGAGGCTTTGTTGACCACCAGGCATCCGTCGGTCATGGGTGCCTACTCTGTCTCATCGCCGGCACCAGGGCCGTGACAGCCACCCCGCTCGCCCGCGGCCGCGGCGGCCGGCCCCGCGCTGACCCCGACGCCGGCCGCCGTGAGAGCCGTGGCCGTGCGCTCGAGCACCTCGCGTCGCACCTCGTCGAGAGGACGACCCTCGACGCTGGACGAGGCAGCCAGGGTATGCCCGCCCCCGCCGTAGGCTTTGGCGATGGCTTGCACATCGACCCGGCCCGCCGACCGGAAGCTGATCTTCAGCCGGCCGTCCGGCAGGTCTCGGAACAGGATGGCGACCTCCATGTCGACGATCGAGCAGAGGTGGGTGATGCAGCCGTCGGCGTCGACCTCGGAAGCGCCGACCTCGGTGAAGTCGGCGGTGGTCAGCCACGAGTGCACGATCTTCCCCCCGGCGGCCCGCTCGACGCGGGCCATGGCCCGGCCGTGGATGGCCACGCGGGTGTGGCTGTTGGCTTCATAGACTTTCTTGTAGATGGGCGGCACCACCAGTCCCGCCTCGAGCATCTCGGCGGCGATGCGGTGGGCCCGCGGCGTGGCGTTGGCATACCGGAAGTTGCCGGTGTCGGTCATGATGCCCAGGTAGAGCGGTTCGAGCACCGTGAGGGGCAGCGGACGGTCACCATCTTTCAAGATCGCGTACAAGATCTCGCAGGTGGACGACGCCCCGTCGTCGAGCAGATTGATCTCGCCGAGCCCCCGCAGTCCGGGGTGGTGGTCGAGGTGGATGCGGGTGCGGGCGCGCGCGAACAGTCGGGCCCGTTCCTCTCCCAGGCGGGAGATGTCGGTGGTCTCCATGAGGAAGAACAGGTCGAAGGTTTCCCCATCGGGCAGGCGGTCGGTGAGCGTCTCGGTGCCGGGCAGCCAAGAGATCTGCGTGGGCAGGGGATCGAAGTTCAGGCTGAGGCAGCGCTTGCCTTGCCACTCCGCCCAATGCTGCAGGGCGAGCTGCGACCCGAGGGCATCGCCATCGGAAAAGGGGTGGGCGATGCTGACCAGGCTGGTCGCCCGGTGCAAGGCCTCCCGGATCAGCCCGATCTTGCGGTCGTACTCCGGGGTACCCGCCACCGTTGGATAGGAGCGGGCCAGGGCGGAAAGCGCGTCGTCGTGCATGCGGCTGTCCCTTGCGGGCGGGGGGTCACCCTTCCTGCGGTTCTTTCGGATCTTTCGGATCTTTTGGGGCGATGGTCCGCAGCAGGTCGAGCATCTCGTCCCCCCGTTTGATCGAGGGGTCGTAGAAGAAGGCGAGCTCGGGAAGGATGCGCAGTGTGACCGTCTTTTTGAGCTCGCTTCGGATGAACGACTTGGCGTGGTCGAGGCCCTTCTGCAAGGCGTCTAGATCACGGTTGTCGAAGATGCAGCTGTAATAGACCCGCGCCAGATGGAAATCGGGGCTGATCGAGACGGCGACGATGTTGGCCCCCTGCACCCGGGGATCGGCCACCTTGCGGCCGATGATGGTGGCGATCTCCTGCTGCAGCAGCGATTCGACGCGTTCGCGGCGGTGGTGGGTCACAGGTACTCCCACTGCCGCTCGGTCAGGTGGGCCTCCTCGTGGCCGGACAGGATCTCCTCGATCCGCTGGCCGATCTGGTCGAGCAGAGTGCGGTCGTTCGACACGACGGCCACCCCGACTGTTCCCCGTTGCCACAGGTCGTTGTGTTCGACCTCGGCGATTG
>CALLCO010000153.1 GCA_937998695.1 Candidatus Ozemibacteraceae bacterium | reverse complement strand
GCCAGCAGGTCGTCGGGGTGATCGAGGAACCATCGGGCCAGCTGACGAAGCAAGGCTTTCGCCTTGCCGGTCGCCCCGTCCCCTTCGGCTCGGGGGTAAACCTGCCCGTAGAGAAAATCGCGCAGTTCTTCGGTGGCGGCCTGGACGGGAGGGCTCATCACGATGCCGGGGGCATCGGCACTGGCGCTCACGATGTCCATGACCATGTGGTGGATGCGCTGCGAATGGCGCTCCCCCAGCAACCGCACCGGCGCGGGCGGCAAGTCGGCGAGGGCGATGACCCCGGCCCGGACGGCGTCGTCGATGTCGTGGTTGATGTAGGCCACGAGGTCAGCCAACCGGACGATCTGCCCCTCGAGGGTGGCAGGGGCCTGGGGGCCTCCCGTGGCCGCCCCCTTCCGCCCCTTGCTGTGGCGGGCGATGCCGTCGATGACCTCGGCGGTCAGGTTCAGGCCCGCCCCCCCCTTTTCGAGGCAGGTCACGACGCGGACGCTGTGCAACGCATGGTGGAATCCTTCCTCGCCGATTTCCGCCAGGACTTCTTCGCCGGCATGTCCGAAGGGGGTGTGACCCAGGTCATGGCCGAGCGCGATGGCCTCGGTCAGGTTCTCGTTGAGCCGCAGGCAGCGGGCGATACTGCGCGCGATTCCGACCACTTCGAGGGTGTGGGTGAGGCGGGTGCGGAAGTGATCGTTGGTCGGGGAGAGGAAGACCTGGGTCTTGTGCTTGAGCCGTCGGAAGGCCTCGCTGTGGAGGATCCGGTCCATGTCGCGCTGGAAGCACGTCCGAATGAAGCACTCCTGCTCGGGAACGGCTCGGCCGCGACTGCGGCTGGCCCGGCAGGCCCGCGGGCTGAGGAGGCGGTCCTCCTCGGCCTCGAAAGTCATCCGGAGGGTGGCGTCGGTGATGGACTGGTGGGCAGGATGTGTCACGAAACGATATCGAGGATCAGCGGTTGGGCCGCCACCGGTTGGTCTGACAACCGGTAGGCCTCCTTGAGCCGACGCATGGCCGGGGTGTTGTCCCGGCGGGGGTTGACATGGACTTCGGCCAGGACATCCCCGGCCTGGACGGGATCACCGACCTTCTTGAGCAGGTGGAACCCGACGGCGGGGTCGATGGCCGAGTCCTTGGTCTCGCGGCCCGCCCCTAACATCATGGCAGCCAATCCCACCTCTTCGCACTCGATGCGAGCCACGTAGCCCGACCGGTCGGCAATCAGGGGCAGCACGACGGTCGCGGTGGGGAGCCGGGCGGGCTCCTCGACCAGGGCAGGGTCGCCGCCTTGGGTGCGCACCATGGCAAGGAAGGTTTCCCAGGCCTTCCCATTGCGGATCACCTGCTCGACCCGGTCGGCGGCTTCGGCTTGCGGCAGGCGGCGGTCCTGGGCGAGGAGGGCTTCCTGGGCCAGGGCCTTGACGAGGGCGATCAGGTCGGCAGGTCCTTCCCCGCGCAACGTGGCGATGGCCTCCTTGACCTCGAGGGCGTTGCCGATCATGCGGCCGAGGGGTTCGTCCATGTTGGAGAGGACGGCGGCCGCCTGGCGACCGGCCTGTTTCCCGATCTTGACCATCAGGCGGGCCAGTTCGCGGGCTTCGGCCAGCGTCTTCATGAACGCCCCCGAGCCCACCTTGACGTCGAGAACGAGCGCCTTGTTCTGGACCGCCAGCTTCTTGGACAAGATCGAGGCCGCGATCAGAGGGATCGAATCGACGGTGGCGGTCACATCGCGCAGGGCATAGATCTTTTTGTCGGCGGGAACGAGGGTCGGAGTCTGGCCGATGATGGCAACGCCGATGCGGTTGACGGCATCGACAAAGGCGGCGGGGGTCAGGTCGCACGAGAATCCGGCGATGCTCTCGAGTTTGTCGATGGTGCCGCCGGTGTGCCCGAGTCCCCGGCCGGACAATTTGGCCACCTTGAGACCGAGCGCTGCCAGGACTGGCCCCAGCACGAGGCTGGTCTTGTCACCCACCCCGCCGGTCGAGTGCTTGTCGACGGTGAACCCCTCGATGCCGCGCAACTCGACCTGATCGCCGCTGAGGCGCATGGCATCCGTCAGCCAGAAGGTTTCCTGCTCGTCCATTCCTTTCAGGTAGACGGCCATCAGGAAGGCCGCCATCTGGTAATCGGGCAGGGAGCCCGCTACGAAGGAATCGATGACGAAGCGGACCTCCGCCTCCTCCAGTTTCAGGCCGTCGCGTTTCCGCTTGAGGATGTCATACGCCCGCATCGACCCACCTCCCGCCGGTTGGAACTTGGATCAACGCTTGATGCGAGCGATCCGGATGGTGTTGACCATATAGCATTTCTCGTGGGCCGGGCAGTCGAAGCATTTCTGCTGCTGGTCCGGCCGGTCGATCTTCATCGATTCGAAGGTCATGCCCGTGGTGGCCCATTTGCCGTAGTAGTCGGTGCCGAAACATTTGGGCATGGAAGGCGGAACATTGGGAAGGGACATGGTGGTTTCTCCTGTCTGGGTGCGTGATTTCGGGCAATTCGGGCAATTCGGTCAATTCGGTCAATGCGGTCAATTCGGTCAGTTCGGTCAGTTCGGTCGGACGAAGGCCCGGATCGTGGGGCAGTCTCTGGCCGCCTACTATACACCAGATCCCCCTTCTAGGGGAAGTGCCAGACATGGGTTTCCAGGGACGCCACCCGCTTTCCCCAGGCGACGACAACCCACCCGACGAAGCCCACCTGCTTTGACAGCTTTCGGGCGCCCAGGCCAATCGGTGAACCGTCATCGAATCTTCGCCAACAGGCGCATCAGACCCGCCACCGGGACCTCGAGCCAGTCGGGGCGATGGTCGATTTCGTTGAGGCACTCGTAGAGCACTTTCTCCAGACAGAACAGGTCAGGGCACCTCCGCCAGGTTCCTCGGCCGGCGAAGCCTTCCGCCCCCTCATCCGGCCGCCGACGCCGGCGAGTGAAGGGAGCCCGCGACGGATGCACGACGCTCCGCAGACGAGCGAGAAGGTTTCCCCACCGCGAAGGAAGGCGGCCCCGGGCAGGCGAAGGGCGGTTGGACCCCCTCCCTGCCGCTCTGGACGACCGCCGGGGTCAGTCGTGGGGTCTGTCCCCTTCCGCCTGGAGCCAGCGTTCCGCTGCGGCCAGGAGCTCGGGGGTGTTGAGGTTGGTGCGCACCCAGGGGTCGTCGACCTCGACATGCACGATCCGCTCGGGATACCGCTGGAAGACCCACCTCGCCCCTTCCTCGAGCGGGGCCAGCCGCAACTCGGCCCCCGCCCACGCCGGGAACACCACCGGATGTCCGCGCCGCCGGTCGACCGACGGCACCGTCAACGCCTCGGGCTGCCGCGCCGCGGCCGCCATCAGGGCGGCGAGCGTGGCCGGCCGGACCAGCGGGTGATCGATCGGCCACAGCAGGAAGCCCCGCCCCGCCGGCAGATGGTCGAGCGCCCGCCGGATCGAACTGAGGGGGCCGTCTTCCGGGCGGGGGTTCACCACCCAGACGCCGCCCGCGGCCGCCACCCGCTCCCGCCCGGCGTCGTCCGCTTCCTGGCCGACGAACAGCCACGGTGGGGTCACCCTTCCCCGCACCATGCCCAGCCCGAGCAGCACATGCTCGAGAAAGGTTTTCCCCCCCACCGTCGCATGTTGCTTGGGGCGGCCCATCCGGCTGCTGCGCCCGGCCAACAGGATCACCGCCGACCAGGCCGAGGTCGATTCGTTCGTCACCCGCCCAGCATATCCCTTCTCCCCTCGTAATTCCACTCTTCCCCCGCACCGGATCCACTTTCACCTCTGGCACGCCCCCAATGTCCAGGGTTTCCCAAACCGCTCACCTCGGGTCTTTCCTCGCTCCATGGCCGGCCATCTCCACCGCCACGGCGCCGGCGGCTTCCCTTGAAATGGTCGGGGAAATTGGGTACCATGCGGCAGATACCAGGCCGGCGGGGCGGCTCTTCCCGCCCCGGCCAACTCCAGCCAGAGGAGAGCAGACATGGGCGTCGATCTGAAACAATTCATCCCCAGGCAACCCGATCAACCCATCGATCTGAAGGTCGATCTCGAGATCATCACCAATCAGGTCATGAAGGAACTCTACGTCCACGGCAAGAAGGTGCCGCGCCACCTCAGCAAGAGCCTGAAGGTGCATGTCGACATCATCCAGAAGATCATCAACGAGCTCAAGCAGGGCGAACTGGTCGGCATGGTCGGCGGCTCCGGCATTGGTTCCGATTACCAGTACGGTCTCTACCCGAAAGGCACCGAGCGGGCCAAGGCCATCCTCGAGCGCGACGCCTACCTCGGACCCTCGCCCGTCGGCTTCGAGGAATACATCCGCGTCACCAAGGCGGTGCTCGAGGCCAACAAGAAGGGCTTCTCCATCAACATGAAGATCCTGCAGGAGAAGTTCGCCCACGCCCTCGGCTATAAAGACGTCCTGATGCAGATCGGGCAGGCGGTCTGCGCCCGCAAGCCCGCCTTCGTCTTCGGCTTCCCCGGAAACGGCAAGACCTTCCTGTGCAGCTCGGTCGTGCGCCTGCTCCCCCCCATGGTCGTGCCATACGCCGTCAACATTGGCGGCCAGCTCGTCCGCATCTACGACCCCAGCTGTCACATCCCCCTCGAGAACTTCGACATGGACGGGCTCGACGAGCGCTGGATCGTGGTGCAACCGCCCCTGATCACCGCCGGCGGCGAACTGACCCTGGAAGACCTGGAAGTCGTCTACAACAAGAAATACGGTTGTTTCGACGCCCCACCGCAGGTCAAGGCCACCGGCGGCGTCCTACTCATCGACGACCTGGGCCGCCAGCGTTGCTCGGTCGAGGAACTGTTCAACCGGTTCATCATCCCGCTCGAGAACAAGGTCGACTTCCTCGTCCTGGGCGGCCAGCGCATGGAGGTGCCCACCGACGAGATCGTTTTGTTCAGCACCAACCTCGACCCCATGAAGATCGTCGACGACGCCTTCCTGCGCCGCCTGCCCTACAAGATCAATGTCCGCAACCCGTTCCGCGAGGAGTTCCTCGAAATCTGGAAGGCCTGTGCCGCCAAGCTCGGCCTCAAGTACGACCAGTCGGTCATGGACCACCTGTTCCGCCTGTACAAGAAAGACCGGCGCGGGCTGCGGGCGGTCCATCCCCGCGACCTCCTCAACATCATCTACGACCGCAAGCGCTTCATGGAGGTGGGCGACACCACCATCACGCAAACCGAGATCGAGGACGCCTACAAGATCTACTTCGTCTCCGGCCTGACCCTCATCGAAACCATCGAGTGATGCCCCTCCCCGCGGACGCCCGCCCCGGCTCCGGGTCCGGTCTTCGCCGGGGCCGGGGCGGCCGTCCCGGCGCCCGCGCATGAATCCGCGGTTCCTGCTGCAACACACGGTCAGCGGCCTGTTCGCGGGATATGCCGCGTGGTTCACCTTCCGCGACTCCGACCCCTGGACATTCGGGGACGGATTCCTGACCACCCTCTTCACCACCGGCATCTTCGGCGCCGTCCTGCTCGGGCTGGGGGCGGCCCTGCCGCCCCTCTTCGACGACTGGCAAGCCCGCAAGGCGGGGCACCTGTTCTTCGCCAACGCCCTCCCCGCGCTGGCGTTCGCCATGCCGACAGCCGTCTTGTTCGCCCTGCTGGCCGGTTCGACCGGGCTGCCCCGCCTGGCCCCCGTCCTCGTCGTGCGCACTTTGTGGTGGTCGTTGTTGACCGCCGCCCTCGGAGCCTGCCGGGGATTCGTCACCGGCAACCTCCGCACCGCCGCCTCGACGATGGCCGGCCTGCTGCCCGGCCTGGTGGCCGCTGGCCTGCTGCTCGACCTGTTCTTCGTGCCGCGCGGCCTCTGGCTCGCCGGTTCGCTGTTCTTCGGGGCGGTGACCGGGGCCTGCCTGGCCCTCGCCCTCGACCTGCTGAAGGAAGCCTGGCTGGAGGACCTCGGCCGCGGGGGCCTCTGGCGGCCGCAGTACCTCCTCGACGCCGAGGAGTTCGTGGCCGGCAGTGACGAGGATTGCGACCTGATCCTGCCCGAAGCCCCGGCCCAGGCGTTCTCCATCACCGAAAAGGACGAAGGCCACATCCTGGAATCGCTCGACGAAGCCCCGATCAAGGTGACCGGCGGCCGGTTCCGGTGCCGCCTGCTGGTCGACGGCGACGTCTTCGAGGTGGCCGGCCGCACCTTCGTCTACCACAACCGTCTCGCCCGCACCCGGGACACCGCCCCGCAACCGGCCGCCTGACCGGCTACCGCTTCGAAAGGAAAGACCGCCCATGCACTTCACGGTGGAAATCCGCGACGGGGTGCTGCTCGTTTCCCTGCTCGCCGATCTCACCTTCGACTGGTTCATGGAGTTCGACGAACAGATCCGCCAGGCCCTGGCCCCCGAGGTGGTCCACGGCGTCCTCGACCTGAGCCGGGCGCGCCATCTCGACAGCTCCGGGCTCGGCGTCATCGCCCGTCTGCACCGTGACCTGAAATCCCGCGGGGGCGGCCTCATCCTGGCCGGGATCGTCCCCCCAATCGACAACCTGCTCCAGATGGTGGGCTTCCATCATCACCTGCGAATGTATTCGACCATCGAAGAGGCCCTGGCCACCCTGCGGCCCGACCGACCGCCCCCCCAGAACGAGGAGGACGTATGCGCATGAAAACCCTGTTCGTGATCTGCTTTGTCCTGCTGCCCCTGCTTGCCTCGCGAGCCGCCGAGATCGGGTTCGACGAGGCGTTCAGCCTGGCGCCGGACCGCCAGGTGCCGCTCCGGCAGTTGATTCCCGGCACCGAGGACTACTACTACTATTCCTGCCTGCATGCGCAGAACCAGGGCGATCTGGCCAAGGCGCAGGAACTGCTCGACCAGTGGGTCAACCGCTCGGGTTATACCAGCCGCGCCCAGGAGGTTGAGAACCGGCAGCGCATGTTGGGGTGGGAGGCCGACCCCGACGGCGGACGCGCCCATCTGCAGAACAAGCTCAACCTCCTGTTCAACCACCAGAAGAAGCTGCTGAAGCCGGTCAGCAAGCACCCCACCGCCCTGCCCCCCGACCTGTTGGCCTGGGAGACCCTCAAGAAACGCGCCTTCACCGAATACCGAGACCTCAGCGGGTTCACCCCCGCCGCCTGGCCCGGCCTCCTGCGGGAAAACCTCGACCCCGAACGCCGGCGCCACCTGCTGGCCCGGATGACCCGCCCCGAGGGCGACCAGCTGGCCCAGCTCGTCGTCGCCGATCTCAAGCACCCGAACAGCGGCGGCTTCGGGTGCCACACCATCCACGGCAACCTCCTGCTCTCGCAGCTCGAAGAGTGCCGTCGGCTGATGCCCGAACTGATCAACGATTCCACCTTCATCGAGGCGGTAGTGCGCAAACTTCAGCCCAGCGCCGACGTCGACTGGCGCCATGACCGGTCCGAGAAGGAGGCCTACCTGGGCCGCCTCTGGAAGTTTGTGGCCGACCTGCCGCCCGCCCACAATTCCCTGAAGGCGCACGTCCTCTACCACTGGCTGGCCCACGAGCGCAGCCAGGGGGTCTACGACAAGGCCCGCTTCCTGTCCTACCTGAAGCTGCCCCGTCCGACCGGGTACATGAACCAGAACTACCTCGAGCGCCGGGAGATGCGCGACTGGCCGGTCGACCTGCATGCCAACTTCCACCACCTCACCCAGCTTCCCGTCATCGGCGACGACGAGCCCCTCGTCCGCGACTTCCTGCGCGAGTTCCTGCGGCCCGCCGAGGACGCCCGCGAGTTCGCCGAATGGATCGAGTCGGAGTGGCTGAAGGACCTGCTCGCCGAGACCAAGATCGTCGGCGGGATCGGCAACCTCGAGCGCTGGTTCTCGCTGCTGTCGCCGCAGCGGGTCAAGGAGATCAAGGAACGCATTGAGCTCGACTTCCTGCCCACCTGCCGCGAGGTCATCGCCGGGCAGGATCCCATCGGGTTCGACGTCGCCCTCAAGAACGTCAAGCAGCTGATCGTCAAGATCTACCGCATCAACACCCGCGCCTGGTACCGCGACCGCCTGCAGGAGATCGGCACCGACCTCGACCTCGACGGCCTGGTCGCCAACGAGGAGAAGGTCTACACCTACGATCACCCCGAATACATCCGGCACGTCGAGCGCTTCGCCTTTCCCCAGCTCGAGCAGCCCGGCGTCTACGTCATCGAGTTGATCGGCAACGGGCGCAGCAGCCGGGCCCTCATCCGCAAAGGACGGCTCGGCTTCATGCAGCGGCTGGGTGCGGCCGGCCACGTCTTCACCGTGTTCGACGAGAACAACGCGCAGGTCACCGACGTGGCGCTGTGGCTGGGGGGCCAGGAATACCGGCCCGACGACCGCGGTGAGATCACCGTTCCCTTCTCGACCGCCCCCGGCACCGTCAAGTTCGTCCTGACCCGCGGGGAATTCGCTTCCCTCCATCAGTTCGAGCACGCTGGCGAGAACTATGACCTAAGTGCCGGCTTCTTCCTCGACCGGGAGGCCCTCGTCGAGGGCGCCAAGGCCACTGTTCTCGTGCGCCCCTGGCTCACCGTCAATGGCGTGCCCATCGACCTCAAGCTCCTGCAGGAACCCGCGCTCGTCATCTCCACCGTCGATCGGGACGGGGTGGCCGCCGCCAAAGAGATCCGGGATTTCGCCCTGGCCAATGACCGCGAAACCCCCTACGAGTTCAAGGTCCCCGAGAAGCTCACCCAGATCACCTTCACGTTGCGCGGCAAGGTCGAGAACCTCAGCCGCGGCAAGAAAGAGGATTTCGCGACCAGCCGCACCATCGATCTCAACGGCATCCACCGCACCGACAAGATCGAGGACCTGATGGTCCGGCACATCGATGGGGAATACCTGATCGAACTAAACGGCAAGACCGGGGAACCCAAGGCCGACCGCCCGATCACCTTCGAGGTCAAGCACCGCGAATTCACCCGCACCGTCGCCTTCACCCTGCAGACCGACGCCACCGGCCGCGTGCGGCTGGGCGCGCTGCCCGGCGTCGAGTGGGTCAAGATGACCGGCCCCGAAGGCACCTCCCGCACCTGGTACCCGGTGCAGGATGCCTGCGCCTATCCGCCGGTCATCCATGCCCTGGCCGGCACGCCGGTGCGCGTCCCCGTCTTCCCTGAGGCCGTGGCCAACGGGCGGCCACTGGCCGCGCTCTTCGAGATCCGCAACGGGGTCTATGCCCATTCCTTCACCGAGCGGCTGAAGGTGGCCGACGGGTTCCTCGTGCTCGACGATCTGCCGGCCGGCGATTTCGAACTGGTGCTCTATCCCGGGCCGGTCGTCATTCCCATCCGGCTGACGAAAGGTTCCCAGATCGGCTCGTGGCTGGTCTCGCGGGACCGCTTCCTGCAGACCCGCCCCGGCCAGCCCCTGCACATCAGCGCCCTCGAGAAAGACAAGGGAACCCTGCGGGTGCGGGTGGCCAATGCCACGGCCGACACCCGGGTCCACGTGCTGGGCACCCGCTTCCTGAACCCGCCCACCCTCTGGCAGTCGCTCGGCTTCTGCGACCAGCCGTCACTGGCCCTCACCCGCCTGACCCGCCCCCTGAGCCGCTACCTGTCGGGCCGGGCCATCGGCGACGAATACCGCTACATTCTCGAACGCAAGTTCGCCCGCATCTTCCCTGGGAACATGCTAACCCGGCCCAGCCTGCTGCTCAACCCCTGGAGCCTGCGCAAGACCGAGACCGGCACCCAGGAGGCCCAGGGCGGTGATGTCTGGAGCCGCATGCCCGAACCGGTGCCGGAGGCGGGCCTCGGCGGAGGAGGCGGCGGCCGGCCCCAGCAGGCGACCCCCGGCGAGGACGACTTCCCGCAGGTCGACTTCCTGCCCGAGCCGTCGCTGCTGCTGGCCAACCTGCGCCCCGACGCCGACGGGAACGTCGAGATTCCTCTCGACAAGCTGGGAGCCCGGCAACAGGTGCAGGTGGTGGCCGTCGATCAGCGCGGCGCGGTCTTCCGGGAAGTGTCCCTGCCGGCCACCGCCGACGCCTACAAAGACCTGCGCATGGCCCGCGCCCTCGACCCCACCCGGCACTTCTCGGAACAGCGGTCCATCTCGCTGGTCACCAAGGGGCAGGCGTTCACGATCGAGGATGTCAGCACCACCAAGCTCGAGGTCTACGACTCGCTGGCCGCCGTCTACCGCCTGCTGACCACACTCAACAACGATCCGGGGCTCGTCGAGTTCGGGTTCATCCTGAACTGGCCCAAACTCAGCCCCACCGAAAAGCGAAGCCTCTATTCGAAGCATGCCTGCCACGAACTGAGCTTCTTCCTCTCCAAGAAAGATCCCGAGTTCTTCGCGGGAGTCATCAAGCCCTACCTGAAGAACAAGAAGGACAAGACCTTCCTCGACCACTGGCTGCTGGAGGATGATCTGCAGCCCTTCCTCCACCCCTGGGCCTACGGACGCCTCAACATCGTCGAGCGGATCCTGCTGGCCCGGCGGCTGGGCAAAGCCGAAGAAGCCGCCACCGCCCGGCACGTCAAAGACCTGTTCGACCTGCTCCCCCCCGACCCCGAGCGCTTCAACCGCCTGTTCGATACGGCGGTCAAGGGCAGCGCCCTGGAAACCGACGACCGGCTCGGCTTCACCAAGGCGCAGGAGGCAGCCAGACCCCTCGCCAAGGCTACGCTTCGACCGACTGCTCCGCCACCGCCGCCCGCCCCCTCGATGGCGCCCGTGGGAGGCCGCATGATGGCCCCGTCTGCCTTGGCCGACGAGGGCTTCGCCGCCGGGGCCCCGATGCCCCAGAAAGCCCGGGCCATGTTGGGTCTGAAGAAGAGCGCCCGCAAGAGTGAAGTCTTCAAGGAAGACAAGTCCATGGCTCCCATGAAGATGGAGGAATCCCTCGTCGACGATTTCGACCGCGATGAGTGGTCGGCCGATCTGTCCCGGCGCGAACGGGCCCGCCAGCTGTTCCGGCAGCTCGAGAAGACCGAGGAATGGGTCGAGAACAACTACCGGAACCTGCCGATCGAGCGCCAGAATGCCGACCTGGTCAAGGTCAACGGCTTCTGGAACGACTTTGCCGCCGCCCCCGCCGACCGGCCCTTCCTGTCGACCCGCTTCCCCGAGGCCGCCGGCAACTTCACCGAGATGATGTTCGTGCTGGCCGTGCTCGACCTGCCCTTCTCGGCGGCCGATCACACCACGGTCTTCGAAGGGCCGCGGATGCGCCTGACCCCCTCCACCGACGTCATCGTCTTCCACAAGGAGATCAAGCCGGTCACCGAGATCGAGAAGACCCAGACCATCCTGACCGGGCAGAACTTCTACGCGCACCACGACCGCTATCGCTTCGAGAACAACGAGCGGTTCGACAAATTCGTCACCGAGGAGTTTCAGATCCACCGTGTCTACGGGTGCCAGGTGGTGCTGACCAACCCGACCTCGACCCGACGCAAGGTCGATGTGTTGCTGCAGATCCCTGACGGGGCCCTTCCCGTGCTCGACGGGTTCTTCACCCGGAGCACCCACCTCGCGATCGAGCCGTTCTCGACGCAGACCGTCGAGTATGCCTTCTACTTCCCGCAACCCGGCACCTACACGCATTACCCCGTGCACGTCGCCGAGAACGGCAAGCTGATCGCCGCCAACGACCCCTTCACCTTCACCGTGGTCGATGAGCCGACCCGCTTCGACACCACCTCCTGGGAGTATGTCTCCCAGAACGGCACCGACGACGAGGTGCTGAAGTTCCTCGAGACCACCAACATCTCCCGGCTCGACCTGAACCTGCTGGCCTTCCGATTGCAGGACAAGGCGATGTTCGTCAAGGTCACCGACCTGCTGCGGGCCCGCCACGTCTACCACGACACCACCTGGTCATACAGCGTGTACCACGGCCACCTGCCGACCCTGCGCGAGTATCTTCCCCACACGACGTTCGCCACCCAGTGCGGTACCACCCTGGTCAGCCCTCCCCTCGTCCTCGACCCGGTGGCCCGGCACGTCTACCAGCATCGTGAATACTGGCCGTTGGTCAACGCCCGCGTCTACCAGTTGGGCCAGAAGCGGAAGATCCTCAACGAGCAGTTCTCCGCCCAATACCACGCCCTGCTCGCCGACCTGCGCTACCGCAAGGATCTGACCGACGCCGACCGCATGGCCGTCGTCTACTACCTGCTCCTGCAAGACCGCGTCGAGGAGGCTGCCCGCTTCTTCGCCGAAATCAAGGACGAGGCGGTGACCTCGACCTTGCAGTACGCGTATTTCCAGGCCTACCTGGCCTTCTCTTTCGAGAACATCGAGGAGGCGGTGGCCATCGCCAAGGCCCGGGCCGACGAGCCGGTCGACCGCTGGCGGAACCTATTCCGCGACATCCTGGCCCAGGCCGAGGAGATCAAGGGCAAAGGCCCGGTCGTCACCGACCAGGAAAGCCGCGACCAGAAGCAGAACCAGTTGGCCACGACCGAGCCGGCCCTCGAGATGGCCGTCGAGAACCGCAAGATCACCCTGCGCTACCAGAATCTGACGGATTGTACCATCCGGTTCTACCAGATGGATCTCGAACTGCTGTTCTCCCGCAACCCCTTCGTCAAGGAGGTGGGAAGCCAGTTCGCGATCATCCATCCCAACGCCACCATGGCCGTGCCGCTGCCGGCCGGCAGCTCCACCGTGGTCATCGACCTGCCCGAAGCCCTGCGCGACAGCAACATGATGGTCGAGGCGACCGCCGGCCCACTGGTGCGCTCGCAGGCCTACTACCCGCACTCGCTGTCGGTGCAGACCATCGAGACCTATGGCCAGGTGCGGGTGACCCACGCCACCACGGGCGAGCCGCTGGCCAAGGTCTACGTCAAGGTCTACGCCCGCCTCAAGGACGGCCAGGTCACCTTCTACAAGGACGGCTATACCGACCTGCGCGGTAAGTTCGACTACGCCTCGCTCAGCACCAACCAGCTCGACCAGACCGACCGCTTCGCCATCCTGATCATGAGCGACAAACACGGCTCCCTGGTGCGCGAGGCCGCCCCCCCACCCCGCTGACCGTCCGTTACCGTCCGTTCCACAAACCTGATTTCCTTTCACAATCTCTGTGTCCCTCCGGCAAAGTCGCTTAGAAAGCAGATTGCGAGGGTAATTTGCCCGGCGGGCCTCTTTCGCGGAGGTCGGCCGTTTTTCTTCGCGGCCATTTCAGGACGAGGCGTTGGGCGGGGACACATTGATTTCACAAAGAATGAGGTTTGTGGAACGGAACTTGACGGCCACGGATGGCAGAGGTAGGGTTGGGGGCGCCCGCCGCCGGGTGCGAGATCCGTCACGAGGTCACCGACATGTTCCCCCCCGAGGTCTTGTTCGCCTTTGGCGTCACCCTGTTCGCCGGTCTGTCCACCGGCATCGGCAGTCTGCTGGCTCTGGTCACCCGCCGCACAAACGCCCGCTTCCTGTCGGGAGCGCTGGGGTTCTCGGCGGGGGTGATGCTGTATGTCTCGATGATCGAGATCTTTCCCAAGGCACGGCACGCCCTCGAGGGGGCGGTCGGCGAGCCCCGCGCCTCCTGGTACACGACGCTGGGCTTTTTTGCGGGAATGGCCGTGATCGCCGTCATCGACCTGCTGGTGCCGTCCTTTGAAAACCCGCACGAGATGCGCGATATCGCGGAAATGGACGATCAACCCGCCGTGGCCCCCCCGGGCGACGACCAGGCGCAGCGTCTGTTGCGCATGGGGTGGTTTTCCGCCCTGGCCATCGCCGTCCACAACTTCCCCGAGGGCCTGGCCACCTTCACCGCGGCCCTCAAGGATCCCCACCTCGGCATCGGCATCGCCGTCGCCATCGCCATCCACAACATCCCCGAGGGGATCGCCGTGTCGGTGCCTCTCTACTTCGCCACCGGCAGCCGCCGCAAGGCGTTCGGCCTGTCGTTCCTGTCGGGGCTCGCCGAACCCGTCGGGGCGCTCGTGGGCTACCTGGTGCTGGCGCCCTTCCTCGATGACCGGGTGTTCGGCCTCGTTTTCGCGGGAGTGGCCGGTATTATGGTCTACATCTCGCTCGACGAACTGCTGCCGACCGCCGAGAAATACGGCGAGCACCACCTCGCCATGTTCGGCGTGGTGGGAGGCATGGTGGTGATGGCCCTCAGCCTGCTCCTGTTCGCCTGACCCCGGCGGCCGCATCGGGCGCGGCCAGGCCCCGAACCCCCGTCGCCCGCTCCCCTCAGCGAACCCTGCCCATTCCCGGCGTGGGCACGAGTTCCGCAGGAGGCGCCCCCCGCCGGCGCCGGAAGGGCTTGAAAAAAGCCTCGTCGGCCAGGGCCAGCATCTCGCGGTCCCCCCGACTGTCGCCGTAGGCATAGATGTAATCGCCGTCCCGCAGGTCGAACCGTTCCCGGATGCGCACCACCTTCTCGGGGCCGGCGCAGTTGGGCGAAAGAAACTCGCCGGTCACGCGTCCGTCGCGAACCTCGAAGCGGGTGCCGATCAGATGGAGACCTTCCGCGCGACACCATTCCTCGAGGTAAAACTCGAACGAGGCCGAGACGACGGCAACGACATGGCCCCGGGACAGGTGCCAGACCAGGCGGCGGCGCCCCGCTGGCCGGACCAACCCCGGCAGCACCCGCCGCGCGAAGTCGCGCCCCAGTTCGCGGAGGTCGTCGGCCCGCCAGCCCTCGAAGAATTCGCGGAAGATTGCGCGCTTGGCGGGGTCATGGTGGATCAAGCCGGCGCCATACCCGACGATCCAGGGCCACCGCCGCACCGCCCCGGTGACCAACCGTGGCCAACCAACCGCCTCGACGAGGAACCGGAAAAAACTGTCCTGGCGGGTCAGGGTCCCGTCGAAATCGAAGAAGGCGTAGGTGGTCATACGAGGGGCTCAGACCCTCTTGGTCGGCTTGCGCCGCAGGAATTCAACGATCTCGGTGGCTGGCGGCGGACACCCCGGCAGGTGGTGGGCGAACCCGGCGGTGCAGGCGCCGAGTCCGAAGCCTTTGCGGGGCTTGCCACGGAACCCCTGGCCCAGGCAGACGGGCTCCTTCCCTGGCACCCACGGCCGGCCTTCTTCGGCCAGCCGTTGGAGGGCGAACCGCAAGCTCCCCAGGCAGGCCGAGCAGGCCTGGTCGGCTTCCATGCCAGCGGGCAGGGGCGCGGGCGACGCCTTCAGGGAATGGGGCGCCACCGACGGTTCGTTGATCTGCCGGATGCGGGCGGCGGTCAAATCGTTGGACCCAACCCCAAACCCGGCCGCCAGATCGATGTAGGGAATGTCCCCGGGCGCGAACCCCATCAACGAGGCCACATAGGCATCGACCAGCACGGGGTCGCGCCCGACGATGAGGCGGTCCATCTGCACCGGGGTGCCGCCTTCCTCGAAGGTGAGATCGCCGACAATGCCATCGACGATGACAAGGTCGGTGCGCACCAGGGTGTTGAGAACAGCGATGGGCCGATGCAGACCCAGGGTATGAAACCGCCGTTTCTCGGCATCAGGGATACAGCCTTTGAGATTCTTGAGGGCGCAGGTCATTCGCGCCTGGCAATGTGCCTTGAGGACCGGCAGATTGATCAGGAAGCCGATCTGACGGGCCTGGCAGCAGACCTCGAGATGCAGGTCGTGGGCGGTGCACGCCTCGGTCGCATCGTGCTTGAGGTCGATGAGGGGAACGTCGAACTCACGGGAGATCTCGTCATAGCCGCATTCCCGAAAGGCGCGCGGGGTGGCTTCGCCAAGCCAGGATCCTTCGAGCATGACGAGGTCGCGGCATCCCAGGGCGCGCAGCCAGGCGACCAGGGCCCGCGTCAAGCGCGGATCGGTGGTCGCCCCACTGGAACTGGGCCGGGCCACCACGAGGTTGGGCTTGATCCCGATGCGAACGTCGCGGGGCAGCCAGCCGGGCAGGTCGGCCGCCGCCAACAGGCGCGGCAGCAGGCTGTCGGGATCGTCACCGTAGGCGATCAGCAGTTCATGGCGTTCCATGGGGGTGGTCCGGGCGGAGGCCCCGGTCCTTTCGCAGATTCGTCCAGAGGGCGGCGGGGTCGGCCTGGGCGAGGGCATCGACGATGCGGCGGGGCAGGTCGCGCAGGCCGAGGTGGCCCGCCATCACGGTCAGCAGGGACTTGTAGGCAGCGCGGCGATTGACCGGTGCATACCGGCACCGGAAGCCGGTGACCGGCAACCCGAGCCGCCGGTGGACGGCCGCCACGGTGCGTTCGTCGAGGGCGATCAGGGGCCGGATGATCTGCACCGGCCGGCCCGCCACCTCGACGCGCGGCGCGAAGCAGCCGAGGCGGCGCGTTTCGAGCAGGTTCATCAGCAGGGTCTCGGCGGCATCGGTGGCATGATGGCCGTAGGCGAGGCGGGTGATCCCGCGGGTGGCGCAAAGGGCCGCCATGGCGCCCCGCTTGAGGCGGGAGCAGAGCGAGCAGATGGCCCGGTCAGGCTGGGGGCTGGGGCCACCGGGATGAGCCTCTCCGCCAGCGGGGTCATGGCCAGCCCCACTCCCCGCCAAGGCGCTCGCCCCATCTTTCGTGGGAGAAACAGCCAGGGGGAAGGCGTCGCGGGCAGGATCCCAGTCGAGGGTCTCCTCCAGATACTCGACGCGCAGGTCGTGGCAGAAGGCGCGCAGCAGTGCCGGATCGTCGTCGACGAAGGCCCGGATGTGGATCGCGACAAGCTCGAATCGCAGAGGGGAATAGCGTTGCAGGTAGCGCAGCACGTAGAGCAACAGGGCGCTGTCCTTGCCGCCCGACAGAGCCACCGCCACCCGGTCGCCGGAGTCGATCAGTCCGTAGCGTCTGATGACACGCAGGACGTCGTTGACGAACCATCGGCCATGGTTCCGGTCGTAGCGCAGCTCCATGCGTGGCCCGGCGGGGGAAGCCGGCGGGCGCCTCCCGGTTCAGGCGCCCTTCCGCCCATGGCGCGGCGGGGTGGGCGGCTTGGCGGAGCCACCCTCACCGCCGGTGGCCTCGACCCCCGGACCACCGCCGGCCGGCGAAGCCGCGGGGTCGTTTTCAGCACCGGGGGCGCGGCCGGCGCGGTTGACCACCTTGAGCCGCAGGCCGAACTTCTGGGCGGTTTTCGTGCGTTCGAGGTTCTGTTCGGCAAGGTCGACCAGTTCCTGGAACAGTTGCTGCAGGGCGGGCCCGTGCTGCGGATCGGCGGCCAACGAGGGCGGCAGGCGCCCCTGGGCGGCCTCCTGCAGGCGTTTGACCGACAGGTGCGGTTCGGCCGAGCGGGCGGCGGTGTGCCGGACCGATTCGAAGATGCCGACCCCCTCGATCTCGAACGAGGCCCGATCGTCGGGCCGGATGACGGCATTGATCTTCTCGAGCAGGTCGTAGATGGAGAACTTGAATTTGTGCGTCTCGAGGTGGTTGAAGGCGCGATCGAGGGCCCGCAGGGTGGCGATGACAGCCTGGATGGTCACGACCAGGGCGGCCCGCTCATCGATCAGGGCCTGTACCCGGCTGGCCTCGGCGGTGACCCGCTGTTCGGCGGCGGCGGCGCGCCGGTCAGCCTCGGCCAGCCGCGCCTGCAAGGCCTGGCGTTCGGCCTCGGCAGCCGCCACGCGGTTCTCGAGGGCCGCCAGGCGGGTCTGCTGATCGATCAGGTGCCGGACGAGATCGGGCAACCTGAACAACGGCTGGAAGAAGGCCCCCAGACTGTCGGCATCGGGGAAGGCCAGCACCTTCCTGCGCGTGCGCAGGAGGGTATCGATGTGGCACGAGGCCTCTTCGATCCTGGCGAAATCGTCCAGCAGGGCCTGCAGGTCGGTCTTGTCCATGGGGGGGGTACCTCCGTCGCTCCTATCATATCATGCCAGATTTTCCGACGCCCCCGGGCAGATGTCCGGAGGATGTCCGGAGGAGGGCTCCTCGCCGGCCAACCGCGACAACTCCAGGCAGAAGTCGGTCTCCCTCACCCGAGAGCCAACGCCCACGTTGGCCGAGGCCCGAAAGGCCCCACGCGGGGACACCCATGGGCCAACTGGCAGACCCACAGCCGTTCGCCCCGAACGGCCGACCGGGGTACCCGACCTCCCACCTTTCCCCCAGAGGTCCACCCGCATCGCCAGAGCGTTCCCCGACCCGCCGGCAGGTGTAGCGGCCCAGGTCTTGATTTTTCCCCCGAGATAGGCTATACTAGAGCTTGCCCGCCCGGATGGTGGAATTTGGTAGACACATACGTTTGAGGGGCGTATGCGCCACGCGCGTGGGGGTTCAAGTCCCCCTCCGGGCAATGACCAGCAAGCCGGGGATGACCCGGATCACTCGAAAGACCCGCTATCCATGCGGGTCTTTCGCCTTTTTGGCGTTCTGCCTGGTTCGAGGTTGGCCGCCCACATCCGCTATTTTAGGCTATTCTTGGGGCAGGGTGGATATACCCAAGTCGGAATCGCTATACCTACGCCGAGGAGGGAATATGAAGCCGATCACACCGCTCACCGACGCCAAATGCCGGAACGCCAAGGCGCGCCCGAAGCCCTCCTCGCTTTTTGACGGGAAGGGCCTCTCCCTCCTGGTGACCCAGAAAGGGACCAAGGGCTGGCCCTCACACCAGCCCGGCGTCCTGGCAGAAGTCGAGGAAGGGCAGGACTTTCACTCCGGCGGCCGGCTCATAGGTTTTCTTCCCGAGATGAACCTGGTAAAAAAGCGGGATATCGGTCCTGGCCTGATAATAGAGAATGTGGGGCGAGAGGCTTCTTTCCCCGGTCTTGCATTCGACGGCGAAGATCGGCCGGCGGTTCTTCAACATTACGAAATCGATCTCGCGCTTCTCGATATCACGCAGAAATCGGAGTTCCATCCGATCACCCTGGGTATCCTCAAGGAAATGGCAGTATTTCAACAGGTGCCCGGCCACCATGTTTTCGAAGCGGGCCCCGGCATCTTCGACCATGCTCCAGTCCCAGAGATAGAGTTTTTTTTCTTTCTTCACCGCTTTGATTTTGGGAGAGCCGAAGGGCAGAAGTCGATAGCAGAAATAGATTCGCTCCAGGATGGAAAGCCAGGATTCTGCCGTCCGGAAATTGACCTGGAGCTCCTGGGCCAGGTTGTTCACCGACAGCGGGGCCCCGACCCGCTCACCCAATGACTCGGCCATGATCTCGATGTTCGAAAGATCCCTCACCAGTTCCAGGTCCCGAAGGTCATCGCGGATGATCCGATACAGGCGCTCCCTGGTCCAGAGTTTCCATTCACGCTCGTCAGCCGCGAAGTACGGTTCCGGGAAGCCCCCGAATCTCAACAATCGTTCGACCCCGGCGGGGGTGTGGATCGACAGCTCCGGAGCAGAGAACGGATGCAGCCGGAGATACCGATACCGCCCGAGGAGAGAGTCTCCCCCACGCCGATCGTAATCCAGTCGCGCCGACCCGGTGACCAGGAACTTCTGGACCTCCTTCTTCTTGTCGTAGAAGCCCTTCACCAGATTGCGCCAGTTTTTGAACTTGTGGATCTCATCGAGGACGACCAGGGGCCCCCCGGGCAGCTGGCCGCGGCGGAGGTTCTTCTGATCGGTCAGATCGTCCCAGGTCAGATAATTGCGGTTGGAAGGACGCGGCGGATCGAGGAACTGCAAGCACAGCGTTGTCTTGCCGACCTGCCGCGGGCCGCCGACGAACACCATCTTCCGGCCAAGGAACTCGTCGATCGCGTCGTAGAGGTAGCGCTTCATGGCTGAACCAGTGGGCACGGTTCTTCTCCCTCCTGCCGTAATCCTTGAATTTGCATCAAACGACAATTTACCGTAGAGTAAATTGCAGTATACCACAATCTATTCATTGGCAGGAAAGCCTTTCTTCTGGCGAATACAGCAGTGCCTGTTGCATGAATGTCATTTTTGTATTGTACAGAGCCTGTGGCACGCATCCGTTTGTCGGGCTTCGCACAAAGCGCCCTTGATCTGAAGCATGTTTGCTGGTGGACCGTACGGAAACCCTGGCCGTTTTTGGCATTGGTGCAACAGGCGCGGATGCTCGGCATCACCCACGTCCAGATGATCATGGTCGCGGCCTGGTCGGACGGGCTGCTGCCCCAGGCCAAGGAGGAGATCGCCGACCTGCTGCGGGGCCGCCACGGCTTGGACCCCGGCGAGGACGACGATTTCTTCCTGAACACCCAGGAGGACCTGGCCGACATGGCCGCCACCACCCTCGGCATCGTGCAGATGCTGCTGGGGGCCATCGCCTCGGTGTCGCTGCTGGTCGGGGGCATCAACGTCATGAACGTCATGCTGGTGGCGGTCACCGAGCGCACGCGCGAGATCGGCATCCGCATGGCGGTGAGGGCGCGCCGGCGGGACATCCTGGCCCAGTTTCTGGCCGAGGCGGTGGTGCTGGCCGCCCTGGGGGGAGCGGTCGGCCTGGCGGGCGGCATCGGTCTGACGGCGTTGGTCAACCGCTGGCTGACCGGCTGGCAGGTGGTGATCTCGGTGCCCGCCGTGCTGGGCGCGGTCGGCTTCTCGGCGGCGGTCGGCGTCTTCTTCGGCCTCTCCCCCGCCTGGAAGGCCTCCCGTCTCGACCCCATCGACGCCCTGCGCACCGAATAGGGCCGGGCCGAACGGTTGATTTTCGCTCGGAAGTACTGCATGCTGCGGTGACACCCCACCCGACGATGGAGAGGAATGAACCGCGCCGCATGAAGATCCTGATCCCCATCAAGCAAGTTCCCGAGACAAACGCCGTCCGCATGGACGAGGCCACCGGCACCATGATCCGGGAAGGCGTCGATGCCATCGTCAACCCTTTCGACCTGTATGCCCTCGAGCTGGGCCTGCGGCTGCGCGAGATCGTCGTGCGACGCGCCCCGGCCGAAGCCCTGGCCAGCCGGGTCCGCCGCCGGGGCTTCCACCCCGCCGCCGCCGAGAACGCCATCGCCGAGGCCCCGCGCATCGTCTGTCTCGGCCGCGGTATCAAGAAAGGGGAGAACGTCGGTCTCGGACGCCGCCTGGCGGGTGCGCTCGACGCCGCCCTCGGCGGCACCCTGTCGGGCGAGCACGGCATCGGACACAAGCGCCTGGCCTGGATGCACCTGTTCTGCTCCCCCGCCCACCTGGAGATGATGCGCACTATCAAGCTGGCGCTCGACCCGCACCTGATCCTTAACCCCGGCAAGATCGTCCCGGCCCCGGGCCACTGACCGGCCGCCACCGCACGATGCAGGGCAGGGTCGGCGGCACCACGATCGCCATGCTGGCCACCCTGGGCGTGGCCGCCGTGCTGTTCGCCATCCCCTGGGGCCTCGGCCTGTGGGCCCTGGACCAGGCCCATGCCCGCCGGATCGCCGCGGCCCGCCAGACCGTGCGCGACGACCTGCAGGAGATCGCCGCCCACCTGCAGCGAATCGCCCACCCGTTGTCACACTGCCAAGACCGCCTCGACCGGTTCGTCCGGGCCCTGCGGTTCGGGCGCGGGGCGGCCCGTCGGGCGGCCCGCGGGCTGGGCTCCCACACCCAGCTCTTCCTCTTCGACGGCGAAGGGCGCCAGATGCCGATGCCCGGTACCACCGGCGGGCTCACCCGGGTCTCGGAGACCGCCCTGCGGATGATCCTGGACAGCCGGGCGGGCGGGCGCCCCCCCGGGCTGCGCGAGGAGCGGATGATCAAGACGCTGGTCGGCGATGCCCGAGCCGTTCCGATGCTGGCCCAGGCCCCCGGCCGTCTGCTCGACCTGGAAACCCTCGGCCAACGCCGCTTCGCCGGATTCTTCCCGGCCGCCGATCCACACGGGGCCCTTCGCTACGTGCTGGCCGTGGTCGACCGCGACCGCATTCCGCTGCAGCCCCTGGCCCGCGAGATCATCGGCCGGTTCTCGCGGCGGGCGGCGGGGGCCCAGACCTACGCCCTGACCGATCTGGCCGGGGTGGCCAGTGCCTGGTTCGATCCCGGCTATCCGCGCCACCTGCACGACCGCCTCCGCCGTGAGGCCGAGGTGGAAAGCCAGGGGTGGCTGGTCGTCGGCACCGTGCTGGCCCGTCAGTATCTGATCGGGGTGGCGGCCCCCTGCCCGGTGCCTGTTTCTTGGCTGGCCACCCACGGCGGCGCAGCGGTGGTCGCCAGCCTGGCCGGTTTTACCCTCCTGGCGGGAACCTGGCTGGGCCTGCTGCGCGGCGGTCTGCCCTTGCGCTGGCAGATCCTTCTGCTGGTCGGCTTGGCCGGCAGCGGCGGCATCGCCGCCGTGCTGGGCTTCGCCGACGCCTGGCTCGCCAGCCGCGAAGCCGGCGTCATCCGGGCCCGCCGCCAGGCCGCCGACACCATGCTCGCCCGCCTCGACCTGGAATATGCCGCCTTCCGCGCCAGGCTGGCCACCCGCTGCCGCGAGCTCGGCCGGCGCGTGGCCACCCGCCGCACCGACGCTGGCTTCCAGCAGGTCATCGACGCGGTCTCCCCGCACTGGCGCCATTGGTTGACCATCCTGCTGTTCGACGACGCCGGCCGCCCACGGGCGGTCAGCCACTCGCGGGTTCCCTCCACCATCGACCTGGCCTTCGGCCGGGAGGGCCTGAACCTGGTCGGGCGGATCGCCCGCAGCGCCTGGGTGGCCAAGGATGCCCAGTTCGGCGGGTTCAGCAACTTCCTGCCGCCTGAGGTCGAGCGCGAAGCTCCACCGGTCCGGTACGGAGCCAAGGATTTTCTCAGTTATCCCCGGCAGCTCAAGTCCACCCGCATCGGCCGCAACGTCTTGGACCGCTACAGCGAGTTCATCGAGATCGCCAATGGCCCGCGTCTGGCGTTGAGCATCTACCTCGAGGGAGACTGCGACAAACGAGTCTTCCTCAAAGGGATCCATCGGCGATGGCGAAGTATTTCCTTTCCCGCCTCCTTCTCCTTCCAGATCTATGGCCTGCCGGTCCACGAGCACCCCGGCGCGGTCGCACGGTACAGCAACCCGAAGATCCGCGAGTTTCTGCGCCTGCACGATCGCGTGAACCTGACCCAGACCATCGTGGAGCAACGCAGCCGATTCGAAGGCCAGGACTGGCTCCTGGTCGGACGGCCGGGGTCACGACTCCATGGTTTCAACCTGGTGATGGCCCTGCCGCTGGCGCCCATTCAGAAGGAATCGCGGCGGCTGGCGGGCTGGTTCCGGTTGCTGGCGGTCCTCATGCTGGTCTTCGCCCTGACCTTGGGCAGCCTATTCATCGATCTCGTCCTCACCCCGCTCCAACAAGTTCTGGAGGGTCTCGACCACCTCGCCGCCTCCCGCTTCGCCCGACGGGTGCAGGTGCAGACCGGTGACGAGATCGAGGGGATCGCCCGCGGCATCAACACCCTGCTCGAAGAGATGGAGCAGGTGACCGCCGCCGAAAAGGTGCATCGCCAGATGATCCCGCGCCGGCCGCTGACCGCCGGGGACCTGACCGCCTCCGTGTTCGCTCGTACCCCGGGACAGATCGGCAGCGACCTGGCAGACGTCTGCCCAACCGCCGCCGGTGGGCTGGCCCTCTGCCTGCTCCGTCAGACCGACCGCACGATCGGGGCCGCCCTCGGGCTGGCGGGGGCCAAGACCTTGTTCCGCATTAGGGTTGCTTGCGGGGAAAACGATCTCACCGCCCTCGTAGCCGCTCTCGACCAACGGTTCGGCTCGGGGGCGGAAGACGGGAAGACTGCAACGGAGGGGGGGGCCGACCTGTTGGTGGGACACTGCCCGCCGGGCCAGGAGGCGTTGGAACTGGCCTGGCGCGGACGGTTTCTCCTGACCCGCCCCGGCCAGCCGCCGCAGGTGCTGGACGATGGCTCGGCCGCCGGGTCGGCGCGGCTGCCTCTTGCCGCCGATTCCCTGCTGCTGGCCCCGGCGGCCAGCCTGGGCGGGGCCATGGGGAGCGATGCGGCCACACTCCCGCCCGTGCCTCCAGCCCTCTGGGAGGTTCCCGCCGACCGGCTGGCGGCCGACGCCTGGCCCATCCTGGAAGGCTGGCGCCCCGGACTGGCCGCCCACCCGGTCAGTCTGATCCGCCTGGACCGCCGCACCGGAGGGATGGGATGAACCCCGGGCTCTTGCCAGAGAAGACCACCGGCAGCTTGTGCCGGCCTGCTCGGAGCGTTTCGGCGTTGCGCCAAACCCCTGCGGATTCCCTGCCAGGCCGGGGTGGCCGATTCAGGTTCCGCCGCGGCGCGGCGCTGCCGGTGCTGGCTTGGGGAATCCCGTCGGTCATCCTGTGGTGGCTGGTCGGCGCCTGGATCCTCCTCGATGACCAGCGGCAGACCGACCGCCAGCTCGAACAGGCGGGAGCCTCTCTAGACCGCATCATCGCCGAATCTTGGCCGTCCCGGCTCTTGCATCGGCGCTTGCCTGAGATCCAGCGGCGATTCCTGGGGAGCGCTCTCCCCCTTCCCCGGTTGGCCAGCGCCGTAGCGGCCTGCGAGGCGGAATTTCCCCCGCAGGCCCTGCGAATCTTCTTGTTCGATCGGCAGGGCCTTCTGCTCACTCCTGCTTCACCCGCCGAAAAAGAAGGCGCCGAACTCCTGTTCGACCTCCTGCGCCGTCCCGCCACTGCTGCCACCGACCTCGACCAAGGCACGATCGACCGGTTGGGCACGCTCCTCGACCACCCCCGAACGGCAATCGACATGATGCAGGGTCAGGTCGACCAGCTTCGGTTCTTCCCTGGACAACGGGACCGCTGGCCGGATCACGGCTTCTTCTCCTGGCGCCCCGGAGAGGAGCCCGGCGCCGTCGCCGGTCTGCTCGTGTTGATGGCAGGGGCCTGCTTGCCTGAAGATGAGGGGTTGCACGAGGAAATCCTCTTCCCCACCTGGCGCCCCCGGTCCCTTTACCTGGCTCTGGTCTCGGATCGGGGCCCGATCAGCCTGACGGCCGGTCTCGCCACCGACGTCTTCCAGGCCTGCCGGGAGGCCCTGGCCCGGCAGCCCTCGGGACTGGCGGAGGCCGGAGGCTGGCTGGCCCTCTCCCGACGCGGCCGGGGCGCGGAATTGATCGGCATCTTGCCCCGCCCTCTTCCCCACCGACCCTGGCTGTGGCTTTTGGCGGCGGGGCACCTGGGGTTGCTCCTGAGCGGGCTGGCCCGCAGCCGGCGGAGAACGGCGGTCCCGGCCGACGACCCCCGGCCAGAGGCAGCAGCCATCCGGGGCTGGTCTCTGCCGGCCCGCCTGGGAGGGTTGTTGCTGCTGGGCTTCGGTTTTCCCCTCGGGGTGGCAGGGGCCCTGGCGTGGCTCCACACCGAAGAAGCGAGAGAGGAAATCACCGCCACGAGTCGCGAGCGAGCGGCCAGCCGGCTCGACCGCCTCGAGGCCGGGTTCGAGGGCCATCTGCGTGACACCGAGCTGCGCCTGCGCCGCTGGGTCGGGGAGTTCGAGCCGGTGGGCTTCGACCCCGCCTCGACCGTCCAGCACCTGGCCCATGCCCTAGAGGCCGGCCAGCTCGATCAATATTATTACGTCTCATCCGGATCCCAGGTGGTGGCCTGGCAGTCCCTCGACGACAAATACCCCGGCGACGCCATCCGCCTGCTGCGTCTCCCGCCGCCGGAACGCGAACGGCAGTATCGGCTGCTGGTCGCGCGCGGCCGGCAGCCGACGCTCCGCGATTGGCACATGATCCGTGACCCTCGTCCCTGGCAAGAGCGGTTCCCGTCTATTCCCCGCGCCGGCAAGAAGACGCACCTGCGCAAGCTCCTGGAGTGGCTGAGTCGGGAGGCGGTCAATGCCTACAACCTCCGGCGAGGCTTCCCTCCCAATCCGACGCCAGCGGCGGGACTGGTGGTATCGGGAATGTTCCAAGACGAGCTGGGCGATTTCGCCCAGCTGGGAATCGCCGCGTTGAACCAGCTCCGCGAAATCAGCGGGGTCATCGGAAACGTCTACCTGTTCTTCGGGGTCATGCCGCAGGCCGACCGCCGGGGAGATGGGCTGCTGCTGCTCGTCTTCGAGTATGGCACGATCGTCGCCGACTTTTTGCAGGAAGCCTGCGGCCGGCAGGTGGCCACCGCCGGCTCCGGTTTGGTTGCTCTGCCCCAGCCCAGAGACATGGTGTATTCCTACCCGACCCTCGAGGATGGAGTGCTCTGGCGGCCGCTCCAGGAGAAGATCCGCCTGCAACCCGACGCCGTCTTGCACACCGAAGCCCAGATCGGCAGCGAAGCCTTCGACGTCGTGGGGCGGACCGGGCGACGCTTGCCCGTCTCCGTCCTGCTGGCGATCACCCCGCTGGACCGCCTGCGGGCCGCCTTAGGGGAGGTAGTCGCGGCCGCCTTCCAGCGGATGGCGCTCGCCCTGGCTTTCTGCCTCCTGCTGACCCTGGTCACGCTCTCGCGCCTGCTGCCCCCGGTGCGTGACCTGGCGAACGGCGTGCAGGCCATGCGGGAAGGCCGGTTCGAGCTACGCCTGGCCACCGACCGGGCCGACGAACTGGGCCGGCTGTTCGCCGCGTTCAATCGCGCCATGGCCCACCTCGCCGAGATGCAGCTGGCCGCGGCCGTGCAGGCCCGGTTGATGCCCCCGACCGAGCGCCGCTGTGGACGATTCCGCATCGTCGCTCACAACCAGATGACCCAGGCCACGGGGGGCGATTTTCTCGACCACTGCGACCTGCCCGACGGGCGGGTGCTGGTCGTACTGGGGGACGTCACCGGCCACGGCATCGGCTCGGCCCTGGTCACCGCCATGGCCAAGGAGGCGGTACGCGAGCTGGGGCCGCGGTTCCCCGATCAGCCCGAGCTGATCCTCGACGGGATCAACCGCCTGTTCCGCGAGGTGCTCGAGCGGGCCCTGGGCATGACCTGCGTGCTGGGCATCTTCACGCCCGCTTCGGGTCACCTGCGGATCGCCAATGCCGGACAATCGTTTCCCCTCGTCTGGCGGCCTGGGCAGCCCGCCACCCTGCTGGAAACCCCGACCAGCTATCCGCTGGGGTTCGCCCGCCGCAGCCTGCCCCAGGCGGTTGATCTCACCCTGGGAACCCCCGAGGGCCCTGCCGCCATCGTGTTCTACACCGACGGCCTGGTGGAAGCCACCGATCGGTCCAACACCCCCTTCGGCTACACGAGATTCGCCGCCGCCGTCACCACCGCCCTCGAGGGAGGGGGCGATCCCGGGCTGGCCATCTTCGCGGCCGTCCGACGGTTTTCCGATCCCGTGCCCTGGGCGGACGACGCCTCGGTGCTGGTCATCCAGGCCCTCGATGTGGTATCTTGAAGGAAAAAACGTCCGTCGAGGAAGGGAACCCATGATACCTGTCTCCGGCATCACCCAGTGGTCTCCGCCCGGGAAACGTATCATTCGTGGCTTGGTGACGTGGCGTCTGGCCACCACGCTCACCCTGGCGCTGGCCCTGATGGCCGTCGTCCCCTGTCATGTGGATGCCGGCGAGCGCCAGATCCTGATCAAGGTGGCCCAGTACCCCCGCTCGCTCGAATTCCTTTGTCTTGATGGAGCCGACTGGGCTCTGGGCGGCCGGTCCGGGAAGATCGCCCCGGGCGTGAAGGGGCAGATCACCGGGGTGTTGTCCGCCCGGGCAGTCCTCCGCCACCACGTGGTCATCGCCGACGTGCCCCTCGCCGAACCCACGAAGCTCGACGCCTTGACCCTCCCCTGGAAGGCCGCCGGCTGGCCGGTCCACCGCCTGCCCCTCGGCCAAACGTTCACCGGTCCCGACGGCGGCCCCGTCGCCGACGGCCGGCGCCTCCTGGCCGCCATCGCCGTGTTCGACGAGGCCGGCCCCGCCCGTGACCTGGTCGCCTCCCTGACCGCGGCCGGCGAGACGGCCACCGTCCACGACGAGGTCATCCACCTCGCGCAGGGCCAGGTCACCTTGAAGGTCGGGGGAGAAACCCTCGCCACCGGCCAGGAACTGAGCCTACAGGCAGCAGGGTTGCTGCGCTTGTACAACGTCGAATACGCCGTCGGGTATCCCTGGCACGGGTTCGCCGACCGTGATTATCGGGGCCGGCTGCTGGTGCGCTGGGGCGCCCACAATGCCCTCGACTGCATCCTGCAACAGGATCTCGACCGAGTCCTCGCCGGGATCGTCCCCTCCGAGATCTCGGCCAAGGCCGAGACTGGCGCCTTGCAGGCCCAGGCCGTCGCCGCCCGCGGCGAGATCATGGCCTCCATCGGCATCCGGCACGCCGGCGAGGGCTTCGACACCTGCTCCGAGCAGCACTGCCAGGTCTACAACGGCGAGACCGTCTATGTGGCCTCGATCGCCCCGAAGATCGAGCCTACCCGCGGCTTGGTGTTGGTCAAGCCCTCCGGGGCGGTGCTCAATGCAGTCTATTCCTCGAACTGCGGCGGCCACAGCGAAGCCAACCACCTGGTCTGGACGACCACCCCCGACCCCATCCTGGCAGGCGTCTGGGATGCCCCTTCCGCCCTGTCCCTCGACCTCTCCGAAGAGGAACAGGTCGGCGTCTACCTCCGGCAACCGCCCACCACCTGCTTCTGTAATGACCCCACCGTCGAGGGCGGCGACAAATTCCGCTGGACGAAGACGATCACCGGCACCGACTGGAAGGCCGTCGAAGACAAGCTGGGCGTCGGCCGCATCAAGCGGGTCACCGATCTGGCGCGCGGCTTCTCCGGCCGCCTCTACCAGATGACCTTCGTCGGTGAGAGGGGCAGCACGACGGTGAAAAAGGAACTGACCATCCGGCAACTGCTGGGCAGCCTGCGCAGTTCCTGCTTCATCGCCGACTGGAAAAAGGACGCTACCGGCTTTATCACCGGCGTCGAACTGCGCGGCGCCGGGTTCGGCCACGGGGTGGGCATGTGCCAGACCGGGGCTCAGGCCCAGGCCAAGCGGGGCTGGTCCTTCGAGCGTATCCTCGCCCATTACTACCCCGGGAGCCTGTTGAAAGCCTGGTACTGAGCCGCGGCGGAACCAAGCGGCCGGGCGACCGGGCGGAGGGTGGGCGATCAGCGGATGGGGACGGCGTGGCGGGGGCGGTCGCCGCTTTCGGCCTTGGGAATGGTGACGATCAGCACCCCGGCGGAGAACTCGGCCGCCGCCTTGTCTTCGGCCACGCGCAGCGGCAGGGAGACAGTGCGTTCGAACGCCCCGTAGAGACACTCACCCAGGTGGATGACGGCCCCCCGCCCCTGGACCCGGCTCTTCTTCTCGCCCCGCACGGTCAGCAGGCCACCGCCGATCTCCAGCTGGAAATCCTCGCGCGCGAGGCCGGGCAGCTCGAACAGAATGAAGAGCTCGCCGCTGCCCTCGACCATGTCGCAGCGAGGAAAATCGCGGGCCACCGCACCCGTCATCAGGTGTTCGGCCACCTGTTGCAACTCGTTGCCCTTGACGACCAGCTGGTGCAGGGAGCTGGTGAAGGCGTTCTTCAGGGTCTCGAGGGAAGACTTCACCTCGGGGATGGATGTAGGGATGAACTTCTGCATGCCTCTCTCCTGCGGCGACCGGTATCCGGCCCTGCCGTCCCCATGATAGCACGTCCCGCCGGTCATGGGCCAGAGGGCGACCGGAACGCGGCGAGAGCCCGACCCGGGAAGAACCGGGCTCTCGCGGATGACGGCCGGGTGATCCGGACCGTGCCGGCCTGACTCAGCGCCAGTTCAGACGGGGCTCGACCAGGTCGACGTCGCGGCTGGCGCGCGCTCGTCCTGGCGGTGTCTCCCGCCGGGGCCTTCTTCTGCCGCGACGGCGGGTTTCCTTTCCTGATCTCCTCGCCGTAGTACAGGCAGGGGATGCCACGGATGGTCCAGAGCAGGTTGTAGGCGATGGCCGCCATCCAGTCGTCGCCCTTGAAGCGGTATTTGAAGTCGTTGTCGGGGCCGACGTCGTGGTTCTGCAGGAAGGTCACCAGCCGGGTGGCGTCGCCGTAGATCCAGTCCATGGCCAGCACACCCTCGATGCCGTTGAAACAGCCGTGGCTGAGATTGTCGCGGAAGGTCGAGAACAGCGAGAAATCGAGCACCGAGAACCAGGAATCGGGGCCGCTGTTGGGGTTGCGCGGGTCGTCGCCGAGCCGCGTGTACCACCAGGGCCGGATGCTCGACGGCCCGTTGTTCCCGCCCAGGTCTCCCCAGCCATGGCCTTTGACCAGGTTCTCGCCGAAGACGAACAGGCCGGGCTTGTGCTTCTTCCAGGTGTTGACGTAGCTGAGCAGGTCGCCGCGCTCGACGTGCTTGACCGTGTCGAGCCGGATCGCATCGACGCCGAGGTCGAGCCAGTGACAGATCGCGTCGTTCAGGTATTGCCGCACGTTGGCCCACTCGGTGGCGAGATCGAGGCAGTCGCCGGCCATGTGCTTGGTCTGCAGCGAGGCGGGCGCCTCCCAGTCGTCGCCGTTCCGATTCATGCGACCCGTCTCGGCCGCCGGATTCCAGGCGTTGAAGGAGCCGGCCACGTGCAGGCTCTTCCAGGACTCGGCCGCCCCCAGGGGCAGCGTCAGGCACAGCAGGGTGACCAGCACGGCCAGGATGGGCAGGATGGACAGGACGGTGGAGCGTCGCATGCGGAAGGTCTCCAGCGGCCAGGCACAATCTCGGGCCGGCCCGCGGTCGCCCCCCGACCGTCGGCTTCATTCTACCCCAGCCCACGATCCCGGCACAAAGGAGCCTGTTGCACGCCCCCCAACCACCCGCTGTCATGTACCGTCCATTCGGAGATGCCGACCGGATCAGGGCACTATGTACCCGGCGCGCAAAAACCGAGGCATGCAACAGGCGCTCATGCTGGCCTATCTCCTGACGTCCCATGGAAGGGATCTGACCCTGGGGTGAAGGTTCAAATACGGGAGTCACATTATCGCAAGGGGGGGGGCGACCAAGCGATGCGTCTGAAGTATAAATGAATGAATGAATGAGGTATGCTAGAGGTGAATCGCGCCTCGGCGCTTTTTTTCCCATTCGCTCCCCACGACAAGGAGTATCCCAATGATTGGAACCCTGCTGGCCATCCTCATCAACACTGCGGTATTCTACGGCATCTCGAAAATCCTGCCCGGCTTCCGGATCAAGGACGAGAAGACCGCCGCCATCGTCGCGGTTGCCTACAGCATCCTCGGCTTTCTCGCCGGCATGCTGGCAACGCCGTTCATCATCATCGGCACCATCTTCCTGTCGCTGCTGGCCTTCATCCCGGTCATCGGGCCCCTGTTGGCGGGCGCCGGCATCTTCGTCACCATCTTCCTGCTCACCTTCGGCCTGTCGGTGATCCTGCTGATCGCCATCGACAAGTTCCTCGACGATTTCGAGATGGACTCGACCGGCACGGCCGTCATCGCCGCGCTGTTGCTGGCTGGCCTCAACACGCTCATCCGGGTGGTGCTGCCGGTCTGACTCGCAGATCGGTCCCTGCCCGGAGGCGTGGCGCCGGTTGCTCCGCCTGCCCTGCCTCGCCGGCATCGGCGGCGTTGCCGGTGCCTGCCCCATCTGCTTCGCGTGGGGCGTCTGGGTGTGCTGCCTGGTGGTGGCGTTGGCGATGGCGATGGGGGCCCCACCGGGCAAGCAGACCAGGCAGCGAGTGAATCCGGAGGTGCCACCGGGATTATGCCGCCGGCCCCGATCAAACCGTCGCGATCAAACCAACCCAGGCAAACCGACCCGGGCAAACCGACCCAGTACCACCACCCCGATCAGCCCTTCCCGAGTTCCGTCACTTCCTGGCGAGGCCGGCCATGAAGGCCTCTGTCCCCGGGCAAACTCCCCGGTCAAACCAACCCGATCAGCCCTTCCCAAGTTTCCCTTCGTGGAACCGGACCAGGGCGGGGGCGACTTTCGCCAGCCCAGCGGCGGTGCGATAGCGGACATCCTTCAGGCGGACGGCCCCGATGCGTTCGGGCAGCTCGTAACCGAACAGTTCGCGGCAGAGGGCCTGCACCTCGGCCATAGCGTTGACGTAGGTGCCGCCGGTGTGCGACCAGCCCCCCAGGCGCAGGTAGAGCTCGAGGGCGATCGTGCGAAAGTCCGCCCCGTCGAGATCTTTGATCAGCAGCTTCTGCAGTGGCCGGAAGCGACGGTGGCCGATGCCGCCGAGCAGTTCCTTCACGCGATCGGGGGAGACGCGCGCGCGCAGGCGCAATCTGGTCCGCTCCATGTCTTGGGTTCCTCCGTCGGGCCGGTTTCCGGCCCCCGGCCAGTATACCAGACCTTCGCCCCACCCCGGAAGAGGGACGCCCCTCTTCCGGCAAAACCGGCCCAAGGCTCCGGGATACCTTTCCCCGTCTCTCACCCTTTCAAGCGCCGCGAATCAAATGACCCTGGGGACGCCCGGGGGGAAGTTGACAGGCCGAGGCAGACCCTCTCCCCTGAAACCGGAACCGCTCTTCGTTGCTGGTGACCCTCGGCCGTGGTTCCGCCCGGCTGAGGGAGGCAGAGACGCGGCACCCGAGGGCTGACGCTTTTCCCATCCCGCCACCCGCCCCGAAGGGCCAGACGGCAAGATCGTCCACGTCCACTTCTCGCACAATGAGTTCCAGGGCGGGCTGCGCGGGTTTCTCATCCAGGCGCGCCTCCGGATCGCCAACCGGATCGGCCGGCAGGCGGTGGTCCTGGTGCGCTTCCGCTCTCGGGCCATCCTTCTCTTCCGCGGGGGTTCTTGCGTTCGGCCATGGTAGCTTGCTCCTTTCGGGGCCTCGAACGGAACAGGCGGTCCATTATCCCTGGTTCAAATGAATCCGGGAAGGTTCTCTCAGCAGGAAACTGAGCCACCGGCGATCGCCCCCACCTCAAAGATTCAGCGCGTGGTGGCGTAGCAGTACAGACACCCGTGGGAACAGGTGTTGTAGCGGCCGATGTCCTTGCTCCTGATGCAGCCGCAGGTTTTGCGCTGGCCTTTGTCCTTGAGGGAAGGGCGCGACGCCGACGGCGCCGTGGCCAGAGGGGCGCCGGGCGCCTTGCAGAGCGTTCCCTGGCTCGGCCCATAGCCCAGGAACTCCTGCAACGGTGTGTCGTCGGGGAAAGCCCGATGCAGCAGATCGTCATCGATGCATCGGTTGCGGGCGATGCCGAACGGGGTGAAATCATACGCCTCCCCGCAGGCGGCCACCGCCAGGCCCCACCGGCGGCCCAGCGCGGCCAGGCCTGCCGCCAGCGTCCCGAGCTCCCCTTCCGACCAGGGACAGACGGCCACCCCCGCCCGGGCCAGCCGCCGCGCCACGGCCGGATACGGCTCGATATCGGCGAGACTGAAGACGAGTTTTTCCGTCCACGGGTGCAGCTGCTCCCCGATCCGCTCGACCCGCGCCAGCAGCTCGGGCACGCCCAGATGGGGCAGCCGCAGCAACGGGTCGAACCGCCAGACCACCCGCGCCCGGCCAAGCTGCCGGGCCAGTTCGACGAAGGTGGCGAGCCGCCCAGCCAGGGGCGGCACGCCCGGTTCGAGCCCTTCCGCCTCGTAGTCGTTGACGGTGCACGTCACATAGAAGCTCCAGGGAGCAAAAGCGGCCAGCCGGTCGAGCAGGGGCCGCCCGTTCTTCGTCCAGAAGACGATCGCCCGGGCCCGCGCGAACGCGACGAACGACTCTCGCCCGTTGAAGGGATTGCGCCAGCTCGTGAAACCCGCGCGCAATCGCTCCTCGAACCAGTCGAGATGAAAAGCCGGCAGATCGGTGGCCCGGCTCGCCGAGACGATGACCGGCGCCACCGCCTCCCGCGGCCCGTCGGGAGTCTCGATCGTCAGGCGTTCCCAGGTCGGCATGGCGGTAGGTTCCTTTCACAATGGGTGCGCCTGGCCTGCCCTGTCAAGCTTCCTTGAAATCTCCCGCCTGTCCCTCCCAACCGGGCCTGTTGCACGAATCGATGTTCAGGTGGGCCGGTACACACGGGTCGTGATCTGGTCAACACTCCCGAATGGACGGCACAGCGAAGGTGGCCGTTTTGCGTGTTCGCGCAACAGGCTCAACCAAAAGTTCTTGCGTGTTTCAGGTTACCACCGGCACGCGGAAGTCGAGCTTCCAGTTTTCCGACTGAAGGGGGCCAGCCATCGATCGGCACCAAAGCTTCGGGCAGGGCAATCGCATTAAATATTTCGCGGTGGAAGCCCGTTTCCCAGTCTCCCTCTCTGTACGATTGAAAAATTGATGCGGGTTTCCAACGAGGGCTGGGTACGGCAGTGTGCGCGCGGTTTTTGAGCAGCCCCACTTTCAGAGATGTACGGTTTAGTGCGATTGCCCCGTAGATTCGGGTGGGACTTGAAAAACGAGCGAGATCCTGCCTTTTTAATAAGTCAGCCTCCGGTGGTTTCCGATTTTGAACCCAGCTCGAGGTGTCCCCTTTTCTCCGAAAGAAAAATCGGAAGGAGAAACGACGATGTTCGGAGCCATCATCGGAGACACCTGCGGGTCGAAGTACGAGTGGCGCAACACGCATGATCCGGCGGTACCGCTGGGAGACCAGGGGTGCCAAGCCACCGACGACACGGTGATGACCCTGGCCACCCTGGAAGCCTTGACTGGCAACCGCGACTACGCCACGTCCTACCGCCGGTTCTGGCGCTTGTCCCCTGACATTGGGTTCGGGCCGAGGTTCGCGCGGTGGGCCAGCCAGGACGGGGCACCCGCCAACGACAGTTGCGGCAACGGCTCCGCCATGCGGGCCGCTCCGATCGGCTGGCTGATCGATGATTTCGATGCGGCCCTGCGGGAGGCCGACACCGCGACCCTCGTCTCCCACCAGCACCCCGATGCCGTCGCGGGAGCCCGCGCCGTGGTGGCGGGCATCATCCTCCTGCGACAGGGGATGGCCCCCGCGGCAGTTGCTCGCCGCCTAACCCTAGTGACCGGATATGAGTTCGCGATCGACCCGCAGGAAGTTCGGCGCCGGCCGTTCGATGCCACCTGCGCCGGGAGCGTCCCTCAGGCGGTCTGGGCCGCTTTGACGGCCGACGGCTTCGAAGCCGCCCTCCGCCTGGCCATCTCGCTGGGCGGTGACAGTGATACCATCGCCTGCGTGACCGGCGCCCTCGCCGAAGCCCGCTTCGGACTGCCCCGCTCCCTCGCCGCCACCTGTCTCGCCATCGCCCGGGCCACCCTTCCCCGCGAGCTCCACCCCACCCTCGAATTGGCCTACGACCTGTCACGATCGCGATTGATCGATTGATCTAGGGTCCCTTGCCAACAGGGAGGGCTCGCCGAGACTGGAGCCTGGCGTAGTCGCGTCCGATCGATGGCCCCAGGGGTCCTTCCGCCAGATTCGCCGGAAGACACCAATGGATCAGGCCGGATCGGTCGGAGGGAGAGGCCGATTCGACGTCTCGCGAGGCTTGGATGGCCACGCGCCTCGCGGATCGCCATGGTTGGCGATTCTGCGAGGTTCGGACGACGAATCGAGCCGAACCCGAGGCCACCGATCCGAACAAAGGCGCGGCACCATCGCCATCTGTCGGGTGGTCTACCTGCTGGTCAAGGTGGCGACTCGAGAGACCCCAGAACCTTGTCCAAAGGGAGGCTCAGACGCTCCGCGACTTCGACTGGGGGCATGCCTGAGGCAACCAGTTGGCGAATGATCTGGGCCAAACCTTGTTGCAGACCTTGTTGCAGACCTTGCTGCAAACCTTGCTGCAGGCCTTGTTGCAGGCCTTGTTGCAGGCCTTCGCGCTTCCCGACCTGGTAGGCCTTGCGTGGGTTGAACCGGGAAGAGTTGAGTTCACGGCGTTCTTTCTCTTGCTGCTCGAGCAATTGCCGTAGTTCGCGATCAGCGTTGATCTTCTGCAGTTCATCGATGGCCATGGCGATGCCTTCCTCCTGGGTAAGAGCGGGTGGGACCGGGCCGCTTCCCGCCAGACGCTTCCCGTAGCGAAGAGTATAGAGCCACTTCTCGAAGCGGGTCAAGGTGCCCCACGGCAGGGCATGCGGGTCATCGGGAGGCCAGCCCGATGCGTGAGACGGCGGGTGGTGCCGCACAAGAAAGTCAGCCACCTTCGGCAGCTCGATGTAGTGCACTTCAAGCAGATCTGACAGTTCAAAGCCCTGCTCCGCCTCGAGCAGGCGAAACCGGCTCTGCACCCGGTGATGGTGGCGAAACAGGCGGAACCCGGTCAGCGTGATGGCCGTGGCGGGGCAGAGATCTTCATAGCCCTCGCCGTCGCCCAGCTGGTCAGCGAACAGCCGGGCCAGGTAGAACAAGGACCGCGCCACCTGATCGGGGCGACTCTTCACCTGCACTTCGATGAGGTATCGGCGGCCATGCCCATCGCGAGCCTTCACATCGACCACCGAGGCTTTAGCCGTGGCGGTTTCCTTGGGGTTGAAGGGGTTGAGAATCTCCAGGTCGACGATCTGGCCACGGCCCTCGCGATGCAGCAGGGCATTCAGCAGCCGCATCAACAGTCGCTCTTGATGCTCACGCCCGAAGATGTACTTGAAGACGAAATCGTCCGTGAAGGTGAAAATCCGGGTGCGGGCTTCAGCCATCGGGTCGGTTCCTCCAGCGGAGCGGCCACCTCGACGGGCAGCCGACGCCACTGGAGAGTCACCGTGACCCCAGGCCCGGGGAAAGATTTGTTTCTGCGATGCGGTGGGGAAGGGAAGGTAAGTAAAGGGATCCCAGCCCCTGATGCGCCTCCCCCGATACGGGTCACCGCCCCGCCCTGGTAGGCAGGCACCGTTCCCACCTCTTGCGCTCTTCCGGTGCAAGTGATCGCAGAAAGGTCGCTCGGATGGCTTGCCACTCCCGGGGCCGCCACGTGCAGAACTCCCGATACGGCTTCAAGAAATGCCCATAGCGGGCCGGCAAAGCTTTCCAGCCGCGCCCGCTGCGCAGCTTCCAGAAAATGGCCGCCAGGGTTCGACGATTGTCGGCCTCCGAATGGCCCCGCCCCTCACGCTTGGGCAACAGCGGCGCGAGAGCTTGCCACTGAGCCTCGGTGAACGCGAAGAATTCGGAGTCCGCCGTCGCCCGGGCTACCGCCGTTTCCTTCCGTGGTCCTCCCGGCCTGGCCCGCTCTGCTTGTTTCCGTGGGCGAACGACTGGGGGTTTCCTGCTCTCTCGAGCACTCATCCCGGGCTGCTCCCGATCCGTCTTCTTCCCCTTCGCCCCGGCACCTTGCCGGGGGACAGCCTTGCGATGCTTCCCAGAAGACTCTTTGGGGCCCGGCGACCTCGAACGGTCGCTCATCTGCCGCTCAGAATGCCGGCGACCGGCTTTCGAGGCCTCCGAGTCCCGCTTCCCCGGGAGCACAGAAGGAGTCTGCTCTGGTGGCGGCTCCGATGGATGACGGCGGGCGAAGGGTCGCCGATCCCGAACAATCGACCGGCCATCAGCGTCCTCGAACTGTTCCGGAAGTGACGAAGAAAGCGGCAGGGAGAACCGCTTCGTCCCAACCCGAAGGTCCAGAGCGACGGTCAAGGGTTCGTTCGGGGACGCCGCGACCGGATTTTGCGTCTCGCCCTTGGCCGATGCGGGGCCCAGATGCGTGACATCCAGCACCGGGGAATATTCCTCGGCCGCCTTGGCCACCGCTTCGATGAGCAGGGTCTCGAACTGGCGGAAATGTCCCTGCGAATAATCCATCGCCTGCATCCGCGTCACGAATTCAGGGGTCACGTGGGTAATCCGCCGGCCATAAGGGGTTTCTTGCAGGGTGAAGTTGACTTCCGGGCGACCCAGAACGAAATCGATCAACTCGGGAATGTCCTCTTTCCGCTCCTCCATCCCAGGGATCTTGATCCGAAGGCGGAAGCGATGGTACAGGTCATGCCGGAATCGCCCCTGGGCGATCAGCTCCTCGAGGTGGCGATTGGTGGCTGCCACCACATACATCGGCAACGGGGGGGAAGGTTCGTGCATACCTCCCGGCATCACGCGAAGATCATCGAGGAAGGTGAGCAGCCGTGGTTGCAGTTCCAACGGCACGTCGCCGATCTCGTCGAAGAACAGGATGCCACCGATGGCACTCATCGCCAGCCCGATGTTGGCTTTGATTTCGGTCGCCTGCCCTTTCATCGTCCCGAACAGCTCATTCTCGAGCAGGGTCGGCGACAAACCGCTGGCATTCACCGGGCAGAGGGGCGCTCCTTCCGGCAACGCCAGCAGGTCTTTCAGCAACCTGGCGACCAGGGTTTTGCCTGCCCCTGAAGGGCCCTCGATCAACAGATGGCGCGGTTTGAAACCTGGTGGCGGCGAGGGCAGGGGGATCAGGCTGGTTCCGGCGCGGGAATCACGCTTCCCCGACGAACGATGGTCGATCTTGAACACCTCGCTCCAATCGGGGTTGTCGCTCTTCAGGAACTGCTGCAGCCGGTCGGCCATATCCATGGCCGGGGGCTGCCAGTCGTTGATCCAATCATTGCGCATCGCGGCCACCAGTCGGCGCAGATCGCCCACGAACCCGGCCATCCGGCCATGGCCGAGAGTGACGAACCCGTGCTCGGCTTCTTCCGTCAGCGCTTCGCCCGTGATCGCAACGAGATCCGGCCGGGTTTCCAGACGATGGACGCGCTCGCGCAGTTGGCGCTCTTCGATGAACAGGTGGGTCCACCGTTCGGGCATTTTGAAGGTCAAGGGGTTTTGCAGCATCCGCTCGAAAAACATGTGCTTCAGGCGGGGATAGCCCACCCGCCAGGCTTTCACCACGGCGCTTTCTCCGGGTTTCCCCATCACGATCACCGCCAGAGGGGGAATCGGATCGCCGCGCCAAAGGCCGGCCGTGCCGTCCTGCCCAGCCGGGGAAGCGCCGGCCCCTGGACGCGGCGCCGTCCCTCTTTCCGCCACGATTTCCTGGAAGCGTTCGAGCAGGTGATGATGCGCCTGGCCGCGCTCCCAATCGAACACCCAGATCGTGGTTCCCTCCGTTCCTGCCAAGGCAGCGGCCAGTTCCTCCGGGGTTTCCACCTTCTCCATAGCGATGGGAACCCCCTCGATCTCAGGGGGCAGACCAGGGCGAAGCAGTTTGGTCAGGTGCTCAAATCGGGGAGTGACGAGGATAAGCGTCCATTTCATGGCAACTCGCCTTTCGGGTTCAAGGTGGATGGCGGGAACTCCCACCACGGTCGCAGGGCTCCCACC
This sequence comes from Candidatus Ozemibacteraceae bacterium, assembly GCA_937998695.1. Classification (GTDB taxonomy): domain Bacteria; phylum Muiribacteriota; class Ozemobacteria; order Ozemobacterales; family Ozemobacteraceae; genus Ozemobacter. The sequence continues at coordinate 6,691 of CALLCO010000153.1, read as the reverse complement.
CTCTTCTGAGGCATGGGCCTCCACGTCAAATGTTCTGCCATGGGCGTGCTTGCGATGGGAAGAGGGCATCGGCAGGTGAGACTCAGCCACGTCAGCCCCCGCTCCCCCGCACCAATTTTTCAACTTATCGATGAACCCATGTGGGATGGGCACGTTTCCTGCCGGCCGCTGTTCCCAGGTCAGGAGTTCGGCCTCCGGCCACCCGGCTTCCAGCAGCCGGGGCCGCATGAATTGCAGATACAACCGCCGCGGATGTCGTTCGGAAAACCCTTCCGCCAGGGCCGCCTGCCACAACGTCTTGAGCTCGGCCAGGGAAGGGACCGGCTCTTCCACGTTGGCCAGATGCTTCCCTTTTTCACACAACTGACCGACCGGCCAGGTCACATCGGGGCTCAGATGGACGGGGACGTGGCCAAAACGCCCCTTCCGATCCAGTAAGGTAAAGGACAGCTGGTAGAAGGAGTCAGAGGAAATTCGGTCGTTCGGCCCGCCGGGCGAGCCCGATTCGGCAGGGCTTTCGTCAAGGCGGAACGGCTCGCCAGACCATTCCTCACCATCTGGCAGGGTGGGAGCGCGCCCCCGCTCATACTGAGCTTGCCATGCCCTGCCCAACAATCGCAGCGTAACCATGCGACGACGGCACAACCCGGTCTTCCCTTGCCGGAGCAGAGCCAGCAGGAAAGGAGTCTGCAACCGGCACCAGACATTGACCGCCTGCAAGAGCATGTCCCGCCCCCAGACCAGAACCTGCCGTTGCCTGAGCAATTCGTCAATCTTGTACCGGTCTTCCTCCACATAGCAGGAAGGGTCGAGGACTTCGGGCACCTTGTCGTTCCACTGTGCCTGGAATCCGCCCAGGCCATCCGGCATGATCCAGATGCTCTCTTGGGGAAGGACAACGCCTGCCGCCGGCGGCCCCGGGTGATCGTACATCCCTCGCCCCGATCCGCCGCTGCCTTCCCCGTCATCGACGCAAGGAATATCGGCCCCGTTCTGGTCGCGGGCCCTCCCCCACCCACCCCCGGCAGTCTGACGCCCGGGGGGTGACAGTCGCCGCAGCTGTTCCAGTCTCTGGCAGACTTTAACAGTCCCACGCAGCAGCCCGGCGAGTCGGCCCAGTTTCGTCTTGAGCGGAACTTTGTGGGCCTCGCTCTCCCTCTTGGGGAGAAGCCTTCCCCCCCCTGGGGTCATGATTCGTCCCCAACCAATACTTCGGGCCTCCGACCCCGCATCACCCAGGTCTTGGGGTGGAAGACGGTCCCTGCCGGCGGCGAAGCCAGCAAGCCGGCCAGCGTTTCCGCGAGCCGGACGAAACCGAGCGCCGACAATGCCCCTCCCGCCAGCCCGGTCGCCTGGCCCGCCTTGATCAACCCGCGAATCTTCTTGCCAACGCGCCGGGTCCGGGCCAGGATCTCGAAATGCACCGGCCGCACGTCCTTGTAGACTTCCTGGAACGGACCGTCCGGATGGTAGAGCAACGCCAGCAACACCGGGAAATCCGACAGCTTGTAGGCCCGGCGGAAAAGCGTGATCACCCGGGCTCCCGGTTCCCCCCACGCTGCCAGGCCCGCCGGCAATCCAGGGGGCGGCCACCCGGCGGCCTGCCCCTTCCCTCCCGCCCCTTTGTGGAACTGCTTCATAGCCTCCTGGGTCCCCCGCTCGCCCACCGATTCGGCAGCGATGAGGCCGATCCATTCTCCGGGGCGGAAGGGGGAACGGGTGCTGGGGTCGTCCCCCAGGCAGGTTCGACAGATTTCGAAAGGATGACCCTGCTCAGGCAACGCACAATACAGGGGTGACCGCCACCCGTCCCCCTGCGGCAACATTGGTCGGCCGATGGCCAGCTGATCGACCAGCCTCGAGAGTTCGGGGGTAAGGCCACCATCAACCCTGATCGACTCGGCCGAAAGACGCAATCCTTCGGTGCTCCCGCAATCTTCGCACCGGCTCACCCGCCACGGAAATGCCGCCTCGGCCAGCAATCGGGTGAAGTACCCCGCCGGAGGGGTGCCCAGTTTTTTTTCCGCCATCCCTCGCCGGCCATCCCTGGTGGCCTGCCAGAATTCGTGGGGGCCAAGGCCCGCCAGAAATCTCCCCAGCACGGGCGGCGGCTCCGCCAGGGCATCGAACATCGCTTGAAACCGTCCGCTTCCTCCCGGCAGGGCAGAGAACCGACGGCGCCGCATCTCCCTTTCCAGGGCATCGAACAGACACGGCACCGCGCCACCGGCCGCGACCAGTTGGCGGGTATCGGAAAACTTCCCGTCGCGCGCCCCGCTCAAGGGAATGTCCCAGAACCCAGGCCTGCCCCGTGCCTCTCGCCAGGATTTGGCCCTTTCCTGGAGGAACTTCTCCAGAAGTCGGCAAGCGCCATCCGCGTCATGCCGCCAATCCAGATGCAGTCTCCCGATTTCCTCCTCGGAAGGTTGCAATCCGAGCAGGTCAGCCACCCCGACCGAGACACCGGCAAGGGTGGCCGCCTCGAACGCCCGTCGACTCACTTTCCACAAGAATCGCGCCCGTTTTTCGCGGGGCAGACGTCGAGTCAGGTCGGTAATGGCCTCCTCCAGGTTCTTGAGCGACGCCAGGTCGGTTTCGGGGTCGAAGCGACGCACTTCAGGGAATGCCTGCAAAGCCTTGATCAGACCGGCGCGAGCCGCCTCACATCCTGCTGGAATCGAGCTTTTCGTCAGCACCCACCACCCCAGTTTCACATCCTGGACGAAGTGGGCCAGCGGCTTGCCCGTGGCCACCGAGAAGGCGTGCGCGCCGAACGAGGCCTGCCCGGCCGCCTCGACCTCGGCTTCCCGGGAAAAGGGAATATGGAAAGCCATGGTGTCGCCGTCGAAATCGGCGCCGAACATCCCGCACAGCAAAGGAGGGAGGCCGATGACCGCATCGGGCCGCCACTGCTTCACCTGGCAGGCCAGCAGGTTGTAGCGATGCAAGGTCGGATTGCGATTGAGCAGGGCCCAGCCCGGTGGCTGCCCAGCCCGGGCGCGCTTCACGGCGCGTTCGAGGGGCCGACGAGCCAGCCCGGGCAAGGTCACCTGATCGGGCCGCAACCGCGGATCGGGCACGATCACGGCCCGTCCCGACAGATCGACCCGGCGGCCGATCAGATAGCGTCGCAGGAATCCAGCCTTGCGGTCCAGCATGCCAAGCAGGGTCAGCGCCTTCAGGCGGTCGGGCAGGCCAGGTCGTTCGGCGCTGTCCGGATGGCGGCGGGGCGCTCGCCGGGCCAGGGCCACCGGCCGATCGTTCCCGCGGGTGCAGCCGAACAACCGGTCGATCAGTCCCTGCACCGCCGCGATCGCCGCCTCGGTTCGCGCCGGATCATCCGCCTGGTTCCGCCCGGGGCGATCCGGGGCAGACAGGGCTTGTACGGACTGAGCCACCTCGTCATACTGGCAGGCCAGCCACGGCTTCTCGCGACGCGGAGACCGGGGCAGGAACTCATCGGGCAAGCGGCGCACCACCGCGAGCGGTTTCCCATCGAGAGGATGTCGAACCCGGCCGGCCAATGGGCCGACGTTCACCCAGATCAGCTGCCAGCCTTCTTCATCGGTGGCGGCTCCCGCCGTGGGCTCGGCGAGACGAAAGAGCCTCTGGCCATCGTCGTCGATCCCAAGATCGAGAGCCCGCAGCAACGCTTGGAAGGTCCGCCAGGAGCGGTCGCGACCGGTTGGCACCGGGGTCTGCGCAGACGGCCTGGCCGCCTCGTGGGAGGGGGGGGACGGGGGTTGGCTTCGCTTTTCCAGGATCTCCGCCAGATTCTCCGTCAGCCCGTGGGCCAGCAACGCCCAGATTTCCATTTCCCCGAGCCGCTGGCCGCCGTCACGCCCGTCCTTCACCCCATGCGAGCGGATGCCAGGCAGCGGTTGCCCGGTCTGGGGGGACCGACCTCCGGTGAGCCCCTCATCCAGAGCCGGGGCTGGCGGTCGTCCCCGAATGGCCAGCTTGGCCTGGGGCAAATGATCGAGGCGCACGATGTACTGCCGGCCCGCCACTGCCCGCACCGAATGACCGTTCTTGGGGAAGATAACCTCCACCTCCCCACGTTCCGCCCCCAGCTCTTCGAGGGTGCGCAAAATCTGGAGCGCCAGGTCCGCATTCCCCTTGCCCTTTTCGAGACAGGCGAAGGGCCGGCCCAGATGGGCCAACTCCGTGAATCGCCGCTCATCGAGCAGTTTGACCAGTCCTGCCTGGGTTTCGAGAATCTGTCCGGGGTTCTTGCGCGACAACACCCCCATCGGATTCAGGATGAGGTCGGGCTTACCCAAGTCCTTATCTTTGACCTTCAGGGACGGCAGTTGATCCTCCGGCAGGAATCGCGAAACCACCCCTTTGTTGCCATAGCGACCCATCAGCTTGTCGCCCACCCCCAGCGGCTGAACGGTCTCGAGAAGGACGCGGAATCGTAAGGTGGGAACCTGCCGTGTCGCCAGGGAACCGTCAGGCTGTCGGATCTTCTCCAGGCGGACCGGCCCCCGTACTGGGGTATAGACCTTGATCACCCGGGCGGTCGTCACCCAAAATGGCATCTGGGAGGCCTTGATGTTCGGCACCAGGGGCTGGCCCGCCCGGAACTCCCGGCCGAGCAGCTGCCGCGCATCGTAGCCGGCTGCCGCGTGGGCAGGGCATTCCCAGGTGAGCGGCACGGCCAATCGACAGGCCAGGGCCTCCCGGACCCTTTCATGGGCCACGATGGCGTCTTCGAAATTCCACCCGAACCAGGGGAGGTAGAGGACGGTCAGGTGCCGGCCGAGAGCCAACATCGGCTCTGGCGAGGATGCTCCGCCGGCCGGAGCAGGTCGAAACCCGGCCTTCATCAGCAGGGGATCCCCCTCAGCCACGTCCTGGCCCGAGGCCACCAGCAGATGACCGAACGCCGCCACGGGTTTGGGCGTTCCAGGCTCTTCCCAGAGGGGGATGGTGGTCGTAATGCCGTTGCCTGTTCCGACAATGCGTAGAAGGCTGCTGGCCGCGTCGATCTCGATGCGCCCGGCATGGGGCGCACGAATGATGGGCTCGGCTCCGGTCTCGCGTGTCAGCAGGCAAGCCACTTCACGCTCCCAGCCAGTAGCGATGTCGGGGGTCTCGGCCTGAACTGGCGGCAAGGCCTGCTTCAGGTTCTTGGCGCCCATCATCAGCCGGGGGCTGTGATTATGGCTGAGGAAGGGGACCTGGAGGGTTCCGATGGAGCAGACGGTTTCGGGGCGCGGATCATCGGCAGGGGACAAGCGACCGGTATCGGGCTCGATGGTTGCCCCGACGGCTTTTTGCAGGGTCAGACCAACCAGGGAAGACTCGGGGCTTTCGATCGGGCAGAGCCGTCCCCGGTAGGAGGGATGGATATCCCGCACCTCCGGCAGCGGCGACACGGCCCGCAGCCGCTTCCAGCACGCCTCGCCCTCCGGGTGGTCGGCCGTGGGCCTTCCCCAATCGATGATCCTGGACCGGAAAACGGTATAGATCTGGGTGAGTCGGGCCAATGGATTGGTTTCATCCAGGAGGCTGCACCACCCGAAGAGATGGCCGAAGCCAATCTCAGGAATGAGGAGCTTGGAACGGTTGGTGGTCGGGAAAGCCCTCCGGTCAAGGAACCTCTGCCACACCTCGGGCGATGAGCTGAGCTTGCCGTCAACCGCCAAGTGCCGCACCGGCCGCCGCAGCCAGCGGTCAAACACCTGGCCCAACCGCCACGGCCAGGTCACCACATGATAGTAGGCCAGGTCGAGGGGGTCGAAGGCGGGCGAAAACTGTCGCAGGTCGTCTGGATGGGGTTCGAGGACCAGTCGGGGAACCAACCGGATGATCCCGCCGTGTCGGCGGGATCGCCGCACGAAGGCGCCCTCGACCGGCCAAGGAAGGCGCACCTGGAGGCATTTCTTCTTCGCCTGGGCAATGGTGATCTGGGCGAAAGCTCCGCCGCCAGGGGTGTCAACGAAGGTCACCTGCACACCTTGCCACTGTGTTCGCAAGGAGGCGGGGCAAGTTTCGTTCAAAAAGGATTGCCAGACCTTTTGAATGACCCGCAAGAATGTCGCTTTCTGGTCCTCGGTGTTGATCAACCCCATTGGCCTGGCCTCCTCTCGGTAGGGCCATTCTAACCAACTGCAGGGAGAAAAAAAAGGGGCGCGGCGGCGAGCGACCGCCGGCCCCAGGCGCCGATCAAAAGCCGAACCGCACCCACAGGTGGACCAGATCGACCAGAACGATCCACTGCAGAAAACCCAGGATCATTTCCAAGAGATCGAGACTCCCGCTTCCGAGCCACTCGTCCATGACTCCCTCCCTGGCTTGATAGTTCTGAGGCCGTTATCCGGCCAATCTGTGAGGTTTACCCAAATCGGGCCATTTGCGCGGGAAGGGTCTTGTGGGCCTCCTGAGAAACCGACTGCCGCCGCCCTCAAGGACCACACGGCGGGGACTTTCTGCCCGAGAACTTTATTCAGCGGCGGGTCTGGGGCTGGGCAAGGCGGGCACCTCGGAGCGGGGCTGCGCCCATCACCGACCGTCATTTAGGGGATCGGGCGATTAGAGGAGTTCGGGGGGTCGGCCCTCGAAATCCTGTTTCAATCCTCGCTTACTCGAGGGGGGGGCCGGACCGAGGAGGCAATCCTCGCCGACGCCCGGCGCGGTATTGTTTCAATCCTCGCTTACTCGAGGGGGGGGCCGGACCTCACGC
>CALLCO010000152.1 GCA_937998695.1 Candidatus Ozemibacteraceae bacterium | reverse complement strand
AACCAGCCCTTGCCCCGGCGCTCGACGGGGAAGGCGTCGGACGGTGCAGGAGGGGGGGGGGCGGGATTGATCAGGTCTGAACCTCAGGCCGGTTCGCCGCAGTCGGGGCAGCCCTTCCAGCCCGGGTCCATGGCGCGGCCGCACTTGTGGCAGGCGGCCTTGAGATGGCCGAGGCAGAAGGGACAGAAGGTGAAGTTGATGCCGACCTTCTTGCCGCAGTGCCGGCAGGGTTGCTGGTTCTCGGGCCGCAGGTGGGCGGGCAGCGAGGGCTTGGCGGCCGGGGCGTCCTTCTCGCCGATCTGGCTGATGGCCAGGACGGCGGCGGTGCGCACCTCCTCGGCGGGGTCGTTGAGCAGCGTCATCAACGGGGCCAGTGCCCGCTTGTCGGCGAGGGCGCCCAGCGCCTGGCAGGCAGCGGCCCGCACCGAGGCCTGGCCGTCGTGCAGGCAGTCGAGCAGGGCGGGGAAGACGCGGGGCTCGTTCGACTGGCCCAGCAGCTTGACCGACCAGTAGCGGGCATCGACGTTGGGGGCGCTGATCGAGGCCAGCAGCTCGTCGGAGACGCCCAGGCCTTGTTCCCAGATGCAGTCGGCCGCGGTCTTGCGGACGATCCACGATTTGTGGGCGAGGTAGCCGACCAGCACCTTCTGCGCCTCACGGGTTTCGATCATGGCGATGGCGCGCAGGGCCTCGAGCTTGCTTTCTTCGGGGTCGTGCTCGATGATGGCGGTGAAGCTGGGCAGCAAGGCGGGGTCGCGGCGCTCGGCGGCCAGCTGGATGACCCAGAATTTGGCCTCGGCGGAGGCGGTGCGCAGGGCCTCGTCGACCGCCTGCGGCGCGAGTTGGTGCACCCGCTGCAGACTGTCGAAGGCGGCTTTGCGCAGGGGCCAGCTCTTCTCTTCGAGGATGGCCAGCAGCGGCTTGACGATGCGGGCATCCTTCGTGTTGCCGGCAGCGCGCACCGCGGCGAGCCGGATCTTCTGGTTGTGGTGGGCGAACGCCTTGATCAGGTAGGTGGTGGCCTCGCCGCCCATCAGGCTGAGGGTTTGCACCATCCAGTAGTCGACGTCCTCCTCGTTTTTGGGGATCAGCTCGAGGAAGCGGGCCAGCGCCCCGTCACCGAGAGCGGCGATGACCTGCGAGGCCGCCTTGCGGGTGCGCCACTCAGCGCTGGTCAGGGCCCGCACCAGATAGGGCAGTGCCTCGTCACGGTAGCCGAGGAAGGCCTTGGTGAGATCGGCCTGGACGTCGCCGTTCTTTTCGCCGAGGGCCGATACCAGGGCGGCCAGGGCCGTCTCGGCGGGCTGTCGCTTCAGTTCGGCCAGGGCCTTCTTGCGGACCTCGCTCTTGGGGTCGATCAGGTGCTCGCGGATCCGGGTCTTGTCCTGCTCTTTCATCGGCGATCCTTTCACGGAGAGGGTGGTCGGGGCGGTCAGTAGGACATCGGCATGAGGACGTAGACGAACTTCCCTTCCCCCTTGCCCGACTTGAGCACGCCAGGGTAGCTGGGGGTGGTCATGTCCATCACCGTCTCGTCCTCGTCGAGGACGTTGAGGAAATCGTTGAGGTAGGCACCGTTGAAGGCGATGTTGATGGGGTCGCCGTCGAGCTTGACGGGCACGAACGATTCGGACAGACCCTCCTCGCGCGACTCGGCCCAGACACGCATCTCGTTGGGGCCGATGTCGAGACGCACCATCTGGCTGCTGTGGCGGGCGATGGGGGCGACGGTGCGGATGGCCTGGGCGAAGTCCTTGCGGCGCAGCGTGAGCCGGCGGCTGTGCTCCTTGGGCAGCACGCGGGTGTAGTCGGGGAACTTCCCGTCGATCAGGCGCGACAGCAGCTGGAATTTCGTGGTCGTGAAGACGAGCTGCTTGTGGTAGAGACCGACGTTGATCTTGTCGCCCTCGTCGAGGAGCTTCATCAGTTCAGGGACGGTGCGGGCGGGCAGCAGGAAGGTCCCCTGGAATTCAGGCGGATAGGCAACATTGGAAATGGCAGTGACCGCCAACCGTTTGCTGTCGGTGGCGGCCAGGACGATCTCGGCGTTGCCGGAGAAGTTCAGGCAGATGCTGCGCTGGCTGGGGTTGGCCTCCTCGGTGGCCATGGCGATGGCCGCTTCCTTCAGGCCCTTCTTCAGCGCCGCCGTCTCGATGTCGAAGCGCGGGAAGGTCTCGCCCTCGAGCGACGGGATCGGCGGGTAGTCCTCGATGCCCTGGATCTGCAGGTCGAAGTGGTTGCGGCCGGCCTGCAGGCGCACCACGTGGGGCAAACCCATCCCTTCCGCGGGGGCCTGAACCTCGAAGGAGACCATCTCCTGGTCGGAGGCGGGGGCGATGCCGTTGACCAGCTCGTGGAGGAGCTTGGCGGGGATGGTGATGTGCCCCTCGGCCTCGACGGTGGCGGGCAGGCGCGAGATCACCATGATCTCCAGGTCGGTGCCGACGAACTGGACCTCGCCGCCGCGGGCGGAAACCAGCAGGTTGGCCAGGATGGGGCGGATGCCCTTGCCGGCGACGGCGCGGGAGACGATGCCGAGGGTCTCGGCCAGACGGGCGAGCGGCAGCGCGAACTTCATTTCCCTTCCTCCTTGGTGACGGACAGGCGGACCTTGATGCCGTTGATGTTCCACGCGGTGCCGGCCTGCGGGTCGGTGAGCTGGTCGAAACGTTTGGCCAGGGTTTCCTGCTTGATATACTCGCCGTGGGCGGCGAGGGTCTCGGCGATGTCGGCCTGGCGGGCGACATCTTCCACCCGGTAGCCGAGGGCGATGCGGTCGGCGATCTCGAGTCCGCCCTCCTTGCGCATGTTCTGGATCTTGTTGACCAGCTCGCGGGCCAGCCCCTCGAGGATCAGGGGCCGGGTCAGCTCCTTGTGGAGGGCGACGGTCATGCCGCCTTCGCTCTGCACCGCCCAGTCGCCCGACGCCTGCGAGGTCACCTCGACCTCCTTGGCGGTCAGTGACACTTCCGTGCCGTCGACGGTGAAGGTGTAGGCGCCGCCGGCCAGGGCCCGCTGCACGATGTTGCCGTCGGCGGTCTCGAGGTGGGCCTTGATCTTCGGGATGAGGGATTTGTACGGCCCCTGCCCGATGGTGCGGAAGTTGGGTTTGACCACGTATGTGGTCAGGCTGCCAGCGTCGGTGATCGGCTCGACCGCCTTGACGTTCAGTTCGTCCATGATCAGGTCGCGCATGGCCTCGAGGGTCTGGCGTTCGCCTTCGTTCTGGACGAGGATCTTCATGGCCGCCAGCGGCTGGCGCACTTTGAGGTTGGCTTCGCTGCGGGCGGCGCGGCCGAGGCCGACGGCGCGGGCGACGAAGGCCATGCGCTTCTCGAGGTCGGGGTCGAGCTGCGCCTCGTCGGCGACGGGGTAGTCGGCAAGGTGCACGCTGCGCGGGGCGTGGGGATCGAGGCGGCTCACCAGGTTGCGCCAGATGTCCTCGGTGAGGAAGGGGGTGAACGGCGCGGCCAGTTTGGCCAGGCCGGTCAGCACCTCATACAGGGTCAGGAAGGCGGCCGTCTTGTCGGTGCTGGTGCCGCTCGCCCAGAACCGGCGGCGGCTGCGCCGGACGTACCAGTTCGACAGCTCGTCGACCAGGGTCTCGAGGGCCTGCGTGGCGCGGGTGATCTCGAAGATGTCCATGGCGGCGCGCACCTCGGCGACGGTGCGGTGGTAGCGCGACAGGATCCAGCGGTCGAGCTCGCCGCGCTGCTCGGGCGCGAGGGTGTGCTGGCGCGGGTTGAACGAGTCGAGGTTGGCGTAGAGGACGAAGAAGCTGTAGACGTTCTGCAACGTGCCGAGGAACCGGCTCTGCGCCTCAGCGATGCCTTCCTCGTAGAACCGGCGGGTGTTCCAGGGTGCGGTGCCCGAGTAGAGGGCCCAGCGCACGGCATCGGCACCGTATTTCTCGAACAGCGCCATGCAGTCGAGGACGTTCCCCTTCGACTTGCTCATTTTGATGCCGTTCTTGTCGCAGATCAGGCCGAGCACGACGACGTTCTTGTAGGCGGGCGCCTTGTGGATGAAGGTGCTGGTGACGAGCAGGCTGTAGAACCAGCCGCGGGTCTGGTCGATCGCCTCGCAGATGAAGTCGGCGGGGAAGTTGCGCTCGAAGACCTCTTTGTTTTCGAAGGGGTAGTGCCACTGCGCAGTGTGCATGGCCCCCGAATCGAACCAGCAGTCGATGACCTCGGGGACGCGTTTCATGCTGCCCTGGCACATTTCGCAGGTCAGCTCGACCTGGTCGACGTAGGGCTTGTGCAGTTCGAGGTCGGGGGGGCAGTTTTTCGCCCGCTTCTGCAGGTCGGCGACGCTGTCGACCAGGTGCATGTGGCCGCAGGCGCACTTCCAGATGGGGAGGGGGGTGCCCCAGTAGCGGTCACGTGAGATCGCCCAGTCGATCATGTTCTCGAGGAAGTTGAGGAACCGGCCCTCCTTGACGTGGGCGGGGAACCAGTTGATCTTCTCGTTGTTGGCGATGACCTGCTCTTTGAACGCCGTCGTGCGGATGAACCACGAGTGCCGCGCGTAGTACAGGAGCGGGCTATCGCACCGCCAGCAGAACGGGTAGGTGTGCTTGATGGTTGTCGCGTAGAGCAGTCGGCCGTTCTGCTTCAGGTGTTCGATGATGTCAGGGTCGGCGTCTTTCACGAACCGGCCCTTCCAGGGGGTAACGTGGTCGGTGAACTTGCCGGCGAGGTCGACCGGCTGCAGCACCGGCAGGTCGTTCTCTTTCCCGACGCGGTAGTCGTCCTCGCCGAAGGCGGGGGCGATGTGGACAATGCCGGTGCCGTCTTCCGTGCTGACGAAGTCGCCGGTGATGACGTAGTGCGCCTTCTTGTCGGCCTTGGCGTAGGTGAACAGCGGCTCGTATTCGGTGCCGCGCAGTTCGGCGCCCTTGCAGGACTCGACGATCTCGCCCTTGCCCTTCAGCACTTCCCAGCGGGCTTTGGCGAAGATCAGATACTCGTTGTCGATCTTGACCTTGACGTACTCGACGTCGGCGCCGACGGCCAGGGCGACGTTCGACAGGAGGGTCCAGGGGGTGGTCGTCCAGACCAGGAAGCTGGTGTCGGGTTTCCCCTTGACCTGAAACCGCACGAAGACCGAGGGGTCTTCGGCCTCGTCGTAGCCCTGGGCAACCTCGTGCGAGCTGAGGGCGGTGCCGCAGCGCGGGCAGTAGGGGACGACCTTGTGGCCCTCGTAGAGCAGGCCCTCTTTCCAGAAGCGGCCGAGCATCCACCAGACCGTCTCGATGTACTGGTTGGTGCAGGTGATGTAGGGGTCGTCGTTGTCGATCCAGAAGCCGCCGCGCTCGACCATGGCGCGCCATTCCTTCTCGTATTTGAAGACGCTCTCGCGGCATTTTTTGATGAACTTCTCGACGCCGTAGGTCTCGATATCCTGCTTACCCTCGATGCCGAGCTGCTTCTCGACCTCGATCTCGACCGGCAGGCCGTGGGTGTCCCAGCCTGCTTTGCGCCCGACGTAATAGCCGCACATCGTCTTGTAGCGCGGCACGACGTCTTTCATCGCCTTGGTCAGCACGTGCCCGGGATGGGGTGTGCCGTTGGCGGTCGGGGGGCCTTCGAAGAAGACGAAACGGGGGCCGTTCTCGCGGATCTTCATCGATTCCCAGAAGATGCGCTCCTTGGCCCAGAAGGCCAGGATGTCGTGTTCCCGCGCCGGGGAGACCTGGGTGGAGGGTTTGTCGAACAGCATGGGGGGTGTCCTTGGGAGGGGTGTCAAGATAGCTGGCCGCGGGCCAGCGAGAGATGCAGGCAGAGGATGCGGGCGGAGTGCTCGAGGCTGCTCGTCCAGTGCAGGCCGTCTTCGAGGGTGGCGCCGACGGCGAAGCTACCGTGGCCGCGCACGACGACGAGCGGGCAGGTGCGCAGGAGCGGGGTGACGACGGCGCCGACCTCCTCGGAGGCGATGGCGTTGCGGACCGTGACCACCGGCACGCCATTGGGAAAGGAGTAGGCGCCCTCGGCATCGACCGGCCGGATCAGGTCGAGCGACAACGAGAGGGCGATGACGTGGGCGGGGTGAGCGTGGACGATGGCGTCGTGGGTGGTGCCGCGGTAGATTGCGCGGTGGACGGGGATCTCGCGGGAGGCGCGGCGGGTCTCGGCGTCGTCGCCGTCGAGGGTCGTCTCGACGATGTCGGCGTAGTCGAGACGGTGGAGCATCGAGCCGGTGCGGGTGATGGCGAGGGTGCGGCCGAGGCGGACGCTCAGGTTCCCGGAGTGGGAGTTGTTGAGGCCGGCGGTGAACAGGTCGGCGCCGGTCTTCTGGAACTCGCGCAGGACGTTCATGCGGCGGACCCGGGCGAACCGGCGGGGGCGGCGGCCGGGCGGGCCTGGGGCCCGGGGCGCGTGGGCAGGCCGGCCATGCGCTCGCGGATGGCGGCGCCCAGCGGCGGCTTGAGGGCGCCGATGTTGGTGAAAATGGCGGTCACCAATTCAGGTGGCGTGACGTCGAAGGCAGGGTTGAAGACGGGCATGTCGATGGGGGCGGTCGGGCGCTCGCCGAAGGCGCGCACCTCGTCGGGGTCACGCTCCTCGATGACGATCTCGCGGCCGTGGGTGATGCTCAGGTCGAAGGTCGAGGCGGGGGCGGCGACGTAGAACGGCACGCGATGGTAGCGGGCCAGCACGGCCAGCGGGTAGGTGCCGATCTTGTTGGCGACGAACCCGTCGGCGGTAATGCGGTCGGCCCCGACGACGACGCCTTGGATCTTGCCGGCGGCCATCAAGCTGCCGGCCATGTTGTCGCAGATCAGAGTGGCGTCGATGCCCTCTTCGCGCAGTTCCCAGGCGGTGAGGCGGGAGCCCTGCAGCAGCGGGCGGGTCTCGTCGACGAAGACGCGAAACCGCTTCCCCTGCTCCTTGGCGGCGCGGAAGACGCCGAGGGCGGTGCCGTAGCCTGCGGTGGCGAGGGCGCCGGCGTTGCAGTGGGTGAGCCAGGTTTCGCCGTCCTTCAGGAAATCGGCGCCGCAGCGGCCGATGGCCCGGCACATCGCGAGGTCTTCCTGCAGGATGGCCTGGGCTTCTTTCAGCGCCCGCTGGCGGGCCAGGGCGAGCCGGTCGATGAACTCGCCCTTCGTCAGCAGGACCTCTTCGGCGGTGGCTTCGAGCCGCTGCAGGGCCCAGAACAGGTTGACCGCCGTCGGTCGGGTCGAACGCAGCAGGGCGAGTAGCTCGGGCCAGAAGGTCGAGAACGCTTCCTCCGAGCCTTCGAACCGGCGCAAGCCGAGGAAGACGCCGAAGGCGGCGGCCACGCCGATGGCGGGGGCCCCCCGAATCTGCATACGTTTGATGGCGTGCGCGATCTCGCCCTCGGTGGTGCACCGCAGGATGACCTTCTCGAGGGGCAGCCGCGTCTGGTCGAGCAGTTCGACCACCTCGAGGTGAGGATTGTAACGGATGGTGTCGAGCATTCGGTGGCTCCCCGCGGGCCGGTCGGGCCCCTGGCGCGATGCAGGGGGTGGAACCCTCCGTCCCGGTCTGGTCTGGGTCAGGTCGGGGAATCATAGCAAAGGGGGGGGCGGAGGTCAAGGCGGTGGACCCGTTCAGGAACGCTGGTGGGAAAACAGGAACGAGGCCTCGATCGACTGGAGGAGACAGTGGGGATCGGGGTTGGTCGCCATGACCCGGGCGAGGGCCTGTAAAAGCGGGGCTTCCTGCCGGGCGGGAATACAGATGATGCCCCGTTCGCGGGCCATGTTCCGTTTCCCGCCTCGGTCGGTCAGGTCAAGAAGCTGCGCCCGGGAAATCGTTGCCCCGGGCGCCCCTGCCTCCATGGCCGCCTGGACGAAGGCATCGCCGTCTCCGTCGGGGCACACGAAGCAGATCTCGCGGTGGGTGCCGGACGCGGTGGGGCGGCGTTCGGGCAGGGAGCGCCCGTCGAACACCCGCTTCCGCCAGGTGGTGTCCTGCTTCAGGTCGTCGATCGCGGCGATGATCTGCTCGAGACTGGCCGCATGCTCCTGGCGGCCGATTCGCAGCAGGGAATCCATCAGGCCCGCCTTTACCCTGGTCTGGTAGAGGACCCCGCCGCCGGGGCGGTCGAGGTGGCCCTCTTCGATCAGGAGGGCTTGCAGCCCGTCGGCGTCGTGGGCCGGAACGATCAGGTTCATCAGTTCCTTCTCGGGCGAGATGGTGACCCGGATCAGCCCGAGACGGTCGCGGATGCCGGTGCCCTGGCCGAGACTGACCACGGGCACGCCCGCACCCAGGAGGAGGGCGAGGCGGGGCAGGGTCTCCCCGCGGCCCGACACCGACTGGATGGCGGTGATCAGGGCGAGATCGGTGGGGACGTGCCCGCTGGCTTCGGCCACCCCGCGGATGGTCGGCGGCACGGCGTGGCCGCATTCCTGGATCTCCTGGGCGAAGAGGGCCCCGTTCCCCGGGGTACGGAGGTCCAGCACCTGCGCCAGATGGCGCAGAACGGGCATGGCCTCGTCAGGGGGGACCGACCACCGGAGGATCTCCATGGGGTTGTCGCTCAGCTCCATCTCGAGCCCGAGCAGGCGCCACAGGCGGTTGTGCAGTCGCAGCCGGACGCAGCGCGCATTCTCGACCAGGACGGAGGGGATGCCCAGGGAAGCCAAAGCGCCGATGGCCTGTTCACTCCGGCCCTGGTGTGCCACCAGGGTGATCCGCGACCGGGCCCGGAAGGTGGGGAGGGATTCAGTCGGCATGCGACACTTCCTCTTCCTCGGCGACGGGAAGCAGTTGGCGCTGGCGGGCTCTGATCAGAAGGCCGTACAGCAGCATCGTGATGATCGGGAAGACCGAGGCCATGGCCACGATGCCGAATCCGTCGACGACGTCCAGCCCGTCGCCGATCCCCAGGCCCATCGCCAGCACCAGGGGGACGGTGACCGGTCCGGTCGTCACCCCGCCCGCGTCCCAGGCGAAGCCGCTCAGGTCTTCCTCGCTCCACCAGGTCAGCAGCAGCAGGGCCAGGTAGGCGGGGGTGATCAGCCAGACTGTCGGAATGTGGTAGAGGATGCGCGCCACTCCCACCGTGAGGCCGATGCCGACGCCCAGGGAGACGGCCCGGATCACGCCGACCCGCTTGATGGTCCCGACGGTCAGTTCCTCGACGCTGCGGCCGAGAGCGCTCAGGGCGGGTTCGGCCATGGTCGAGCCGTAGCCCATGCCGAAGGCGAACAGGAAGACCAAGGCGATGCCCAGCAGGGACAATCCGGGGCCGAAGAGGGGCGGCCGCTTGACGACATGCTCGTAGCGGCCCGTGGCCGGGTCAAAGCGGGCCGGGTCGTAGGGAACCGGAATGGGCGAGCCGGCCCGGTTCTGGAGGAAGAAGTGGGGGTGGGATTTGCCGTCACGGGTATAGACGGGGAAGACCGCGGCCGGATCGAACGGGTGCAGCAGCAGGCGCCCCTCCTCGTGGGGGACACTGCGGAACACCCGCGGCAGCGGCCGGCCGACCTGATCGCCCAGGGGGCCCAGGCCGAGCTTGATGCCGCTGGTCAGCACGGTCATGCCGATCAGGGCAAAGACGATGCCGAGCAGCACCTCGTCGGTGCGGCGCGGCCGGTCGCGCAGGAAGCCCAGCAGCACGACCAGCAGCAGGAGCACCAGGGGCACCACCGCCCGGAACGCCAGGCCAGCCTCACCGGTCACCACTTCGCCGATCGGGGCAGAGGCTCGGACCAGGGCCTCGGGATGGCGTTCGAGCGCCTCCTTGACCAGGGCCTGCTCGGTCGGCGAAGCGCGCTGAAGCAACCAGTCCTCGAGCGCGAGGGGCCCGAGGAGGGTCTTTCGCACCGCGGGGATGGCCAGGGAGGCGACCACCGCGGCGTGGCGGGTATCATCGGGGAACAGGATCCGGCGGGCCGCCTCGCTTCCCCGCTGGAAGGCCAGGGCGGTGAGCTTCTGCTCGGAAGGGACCAGGCGCAGGGCGGCGGCGCGGTTGGCTAGGGAGAAGAATTCGGCTTCGGAGACGGGGCGTGGGGTGGAGTGGTTGAGGGCGATGGCGAACAGCAGCACGCTCAGAACCGGGAACAGCGAGGCGAGGGCAATGATGCCGAACCCCTCGGACGTGCCCTGCCGGCGGCTCATCGATCGGCTGACGCCGATGCCGAGGGCCAGCACGAGCGGGACGGTGACCGGTCCCGTGGTGACTCCTCCCGTGTCCCAGGCGAGATTGATGATGGTGGCGAGGTTCTCCTCGTAGGAGCAGAAGACCGTCAACCCCAGCAGAAGGCTGACGATCGGGAAGACCAGCACCTTGAGCGACCAGCCGAACCAGGTGCGAAGCATGCCGGCGGCGACCGCCACTCCCACGCCGGCTCCCACGGCGATGACCAGACTCTCGGGTTCGGTCTCCAGAAGCCGGTACAGCAACGGAGCGGCCCAGGGGGTGACGGTCATGCCGCCGGTCTGGAGGGCGGCAATGGCGGGTTCGGCCAGGGTTGCCCCGACCCCGAGCAGCAGGCCGAACCCCAGGATGACCGGCAGGCTGGTGCGCTGTGGCAGTTGCAGGCCGACCCGCTCGCCGAGCGGCATCAAACCGAGAAACAGACCTTCCAGGAAGAAGGCCAGGCCGACCACGACCATCCCCAGCCCGCCTGCAATGCGCATGGCGTGGTCGGGGGCGGTCTGCAGTACCACCAGTTGGAAAGCGACCAGGTAGAGAACGATGAAGGCGACCGCCCGGGCCTGCTCGCCGAGGCGGGTCCGAGCGTAGGTCCAGATCATCGCCGCGGCGGCCCGCGGCGGAATGTGGATCGGCTTCAGGTCAGGCATGTCGTCGACGGAGGGCGGGGGAGGCGGCGGAGGGGCGGAGCCGGATTGCCCTGGCTTACTCGGCCGCGGCAGAGGGTTCGGGGCCAAGGTCGAGGACCTGGCCGCGCGAGGTGAAGGAGACGCCCTGCTGGTTGCGGGTGCCGACCATGACCGACTCGATGAGCGGCGGGGTGGCGGGCTGGGCCGCCGACCAGCGCACGAGCACGCTGGCGCCCGAGCCGCCGGCGGTGGCTCCTGCCAGGGGCTGGGAACCCCTTCCCAGCCCCTGGGGCCGTCGGAAGCCTGGGTCAGGTCAGATCGATTTCTCCAGCAGGGCCTGCAGATTGGTGCTGTTGACGCCGATCGAGGCGAGGTTGGTGAGGATCATCAGGGTGCCGCCCTCGAGCGCATAGCTCTCGGCGGTGGCATTGTCACGGAATAGCTCCTTTCACATCGAGAATTTGGGAAATCCTGGG
>CALLCO010000151.1 GCA_937998695.1 Candidatus Ozemibacteraceae bacterium | reverse complement strand
TCCGGGGGAGATAGTCATTCATCGCCAGGTTTGCTGATCCGAATCCCAGGCATCCCAAAATCCACCGCCACGACCCCGACCAGGTCGGGAAAACCCGCACCCTTCACCCTTCCCCATCCGCACGTTGCCGGGCCCGCCCTTTGGCACGCTTCAGGGCCCCTGCCAGGTCCGGATCAGCAGGTGAGCTCGGGGGAGGAGCGGGAGGAACGCTGGTGGAGTCAGACCCCGGAGCCTCAGGTGACAGCGAAGAGGCAATATCCGCCCTGGGTGATGCGACAGGAGCGCGGCGAACGGGACCGCCGGCTGCGGGGCGGTCCCATGCCAGGCGGGGCCACCGCCAGTGGAATCCCGTCCACAACTGGCTCAGCAATCCTGTCCGCCGCTCCACGACTTCGAGCAAGAACAGGAAGGCCGCGGCCAACAGCAGCCAGGAAGCGATCTCGACCCGGCGCCAGGTCCGGGGCATGTCCCGCCAGATGGCCGGCAGATCGAGGCGATCCTTGCCACCGGTGGCGGCAGCCAGGGCCTCGAGGGTGACCATTCCCCGCAATCCGTCGCTGGGCGCAAACTCTGCCGAATAGGGGAGACAGACCGGAGGAACCGGAACGCTCTTGCGGGCCGAGAACCTGATCGCAGCCAACAACACCTCACCTCCCCGGAGCGGAATGTCACACGTCAAAAGATCAGGTGTGGTCCATTCCATCGGGTGGCTCTGCGACGCAGGGGTTTCCCCGAACCGCGACCGCAGCGCGACCACCTCGGGAGTCGCGACGAAAGGCACGGTGTCCCGCTCCGGATCGAGGTGAAGCTGGATGCGGCAAAAACCGTTGATCAGGTCACGGGTCACTGCCATGTTCCAACCCAGGGTGTCGGGCCCCCCCGCCACCCACCGGGCCACGCTCGAGAAGAAGTCGCCGGCCCGGTCCCAGTGGGCGAAGGGGCCGGTGGAAGGGCCATCGAGTTCGCCCGCGAACGTCAACACCCGCCCTGACCCTGCTTGCCAGGCGGCGACCACGGGGGCCTTGTATTCGTCGGTGGTGGCCGCCCCCAGCATCGCTCCGGGCCGCAGATAGCAGAGGTTGTACCCACCCAGGTCAGGGGGCACCCCAAAGGCGGCCGGAGTCAGCGACTGCATCCCCGCCGCAAACCGGAAGGGGGTGACTTCCTCGACGAACGAGCTGCGCGAGACCACGAACGTGTCCTGGGCAAAGATGCGGGGCAGTTCGTTGGCGTTGGGGGTGAAGAACACGCGCCCCGACCCCCGCCGCGAAATGTCGATGAGGAGCGAGGCATCAGGATCGGAGGCTTCCCCCAACCCGACCACGCTCACCGTCATCCCCGCCCGGCGGCACTTCTCGAGGATCTCCCAATACTGGCCGGGCTTCTCGGAATCGCAGGCATCGGCGAACAGGATCATGTGCTTGGTTTGGGCGCGCGCCGAGTTGAGCATCTCCGCCCCCGCCTTCAGCGCTTCGTAGATGTAGATGCCCCCGCCCTGCGATTCGACCGACAGGATCCGGTTGCGCAGGTCGGCCGCGTTGCCGATGGGCCCGATCGGCACCACCACGTGAGGAGCGGTATCGACGGCCAGCACGCCGATCTCGTCGTTGGCCGTCATCAGGTTCAGCACCTCGACCGCGGCGAGATTGGCGAGATCCATCTTGGTGCGACCGCCGCCCGCCGCCATCGCCATGCTGCCGCTGCGGTCCATGACGATGACGATGGCCATCGACATCTTGCGGTGCTCGCTGCGCAGCTCCATCGACACGGGAAGGAGCGGATCGAGCGCCGAGCGGAAATACCCGCCGGGCCCGAAGCTGTTCTTGCCTCCGGCCATCAACAGCCCGCCTCCCGTCTCGGTCACCCAGGCGCCCAGCGTCTGCAGCCCGTGCAGCCCGAGCTGACCGGCCGGGATGTTGTCGAGGACGACACCGCAGAATTTCGACAGTTCGTCGAGGCTCCAGGCCAGTTCACCGGGCCCCGCCACCCGGATCTTCACCCCGGCCGGGCCGGCCAACCGCGGAAAGGCCGACCCCGGGTTGTTGGTCACCACCAGGAGAGGCCGGGGCCCCGCCACCGCCACCAACGCCTGCGCGGCGTTGTTCTCGGGCAGCGGGTCAGGGGCCGGGGCGGCCAGCTTGAAGGAATAACGCAGCACCCCGCCCTCCTCGCCGGCCTGGTCGCGCACGAACAGGCGGCTGAGCCCGGCCGGAACCATTCTTAACCCGCTGGCCAGGCGCACCTGGCCCCGCCACGCCTCGAACCGGACCTCCTGGGCGACCGGTGAGCGGATCCAGCAGGTGAGCAGGAACGACTCCCCCGGCTGGACCATGGTCGGCGCATCGATCCGGTCAAAGGCCAGATCGAGCAGGCCCGATCGCCCGTACAGCCGATAGTCGATCGGCACCTGGCGCCGGCCGGCACGATGGACCGCCCGGGCCGGGTCGATCCCCGTCCAGCCGCCGTCGGACAGGATCAGCAGGCGGCCGGGCGCATCCGCCGGGATCAACGACAGGGCTTTGTCGAGCGCTTCCCCCAACACCGAGCCGTCACGGCCGATCTCCTGGACGAAGCCCTGGAAGGGGGCATTGCCGGGTGCCAGTTCCACCGCCGCGGTCTCGCCGAACGAGACCACCGCCAGGCGGCCGTGCTCGGGCATGGCCGCCCGCACCCGGCCGATCGTCTCCTGATGGTAGGCATCGGCTTCGGGGGGCATCGACCGGCTGCGGTCGGCCACCACCACGACCACTCCCTCGCGGCCGGAAATGGGCACGATCGGCTCGGCCAGCGCCAGCGTCAGCAGCAGGAAGACCGCTCCCCGCAGCCACCAGGTCCCGCGGGAAGGGGGCGGGCGCAGGACCAGCAGCGACCCCAACGGAATCAGCAGCAACAGCCAGGCCGGTGCCAGCAGCGTCATCGCCGGATCCTTCCCCCCGCCGCCAACGAAATCAGGAACAGGTGAACCCCTAGCAACAGCGCGGCAGGAAGCAGGAAGACCCAGCTCAGGTCGACCGACTCCTGGCGGAACGCTTCCGACTGCATCCAATCCCCCCAGTGGCCGGTGGCCGCCCGCCGCAGATCGGATTCCTCACGGGTCAGACAGTTGACGGCAAACGCGAAGGTCTCCCCGCCGCAGCGCACGGCATAAAGACCGGGGGCGGGGGGCTGGAAGACAGCCGTCTCGCCAACCGCATGCAGAGTGACCATCCTGCCGTCCGGCGCCGTGACCTGCACCTCGGAGCGGCCGGCCGGCGCCTGCAATCGCACATCCATGCCCAGGCGCAGGTTGGGATGCGCCGGCCCGGGCAGGAAGGTCTGCCGCCAGCGGACGAGGTTCCAGAACAGGATCGGCCAGTTCGGCGACTGGTGCAGGGTGGAGCGGGCCGGGTCATAGCGCATTCGAAACCGCCGGGCCCCCTGGGCCAGGCGTTCCTCGGTCACCAGCGGGGTATTGGCCAACAGGACGACGGGAACCCCCGGCACCGAGCCCGAGGCGGGGCTGCTCCAGACCACCCCATCGAGAGAGAGCCCCTCGACCAGGGGGTTGGCGCGGTCGAGGGCGAAGGGCCCCAGAAAGGGTTCGGCCCCCGCCACGGGGAGGAACTCCCATACCCACTGCCCTGGAGAAGGCGGGGTCTCGGCCGCCGCCCGCACCACCAGGTCGGTCGTCGTCGTCGCTCCCGCCGTCGCCGCGCGCACCAGGCCGGTGGCGGCCATCGCCCGTTCGGTCAGATCTCTGAGCAGGCCCGGCCCCAACGTCACCGCGGTCGTGACCAGGCGCTGTTGGGGGGGCAAGAGAATCAGTTCGTCGTCGATGGGCAGATCGTCGGTCGGCAGACGGACGCGCACGGGGGCTGACGGCACGTCGAGGTCGAAGACTTCGCGCCGGGTGTCGGCGGCGGCGATCTCCAGGGTGAAATGACGCTCCCGGCCGTTGTCGATGGTCCCCTCGACCCGCACCGGCTGCGAGGACAGGTTGGCCACCTCGAAGAAGAAGCGATCCTTGAGGCCGAACATGGTGCGGCCGCCGTTGATGAAGGCGAGGTTGGCCCGGGGCCGGCCGAACGCCCACCACTGCAACCGCCCGTCCGTGGGCGGCACGGCGGGTTCGCGATCGGTCACCACCAGGAGGCGGGCGCTGTGATCGCGCGTCTCGCGCGCCAGGGCGATGGCGAGGTCGAGGTCCCCCTGGGGCGACCCGCACTTCCAGTGCGGCCAGAACTGCCGGAGCTGGGCCACCGCCCGGCAGGTCTCACCCAGAAACTCCGGACGGCTGCCGGCCAGGATCAACCGCACCTGGTAGCCGGCATGGGCGGCCATTTCCCGCTCGACCGCCCGGATGGCCTGTTCCCGTGGCGAATCGGCGCCGCCCGCCCGCATCGAATAGGAGTCGTCGAGGATGACCAGCAGGGGCAGGCCTTGCCCGGGCGCCACCCCGCGCGGACTGGCGGCGGCCAGGGCCACCAGCAGGACGATCAGGATCTCGAGCGCCAGCAGCAACGGAACCTGCGGCCGCTGCCGCCATTGGCCGCCTTCCGAGGGGCGATGCTGCTCGACCCAGAGCAGGAGCGAGCCGACCACCCGCGGCTGCGAGCGGGACCGGAATAGGTAGACACCGACCAGGACCGCAATGATAGCGGCCCCGCCCCACAGGGCCGAAGCGAACGTCAGGGTCATGACCGGCACCACGGACTGGCATCCGCGCGCGCGCGCGGTCGATTCCTGGATGGCGGCAACCATGACATGGCGACGGTCGGAGCGACATCGGCACCCGCGCGCGGTCGACACCGGAGGAGGGAGAAAGCGAGTGTCATGGTCATACCGCCGACAGGAACTGCCGTTCCACGATGGGGGTCGGCTTCCAGTCCGCCACCAGGTGCTCGGCGACCACCGTGACGAGGGTGGCGCCGACCCGGCGGCAGGCGAGCAGCCAATGGTCCTGGTGGCGGGCCAGGTGGGCCTTGTACCGGGCGATCGCCGCCTGGTCGAGGAAAACCTCCTCCTCGCGACCGGTCTCCCGGTCGATGAGCCGGATATTTCCCTGAAAATCCGGCTGCAGTTCGCTCTGGGCGAGCACCTGCACGACCAATACGGCGGCGGCCTGGTGACTGAGCAAGCGCAGGATCGCCGCGGGATCGGCCGCCCACAGCAGATCGCTGATCAGCACCCGCAAGCCGTGCGGCCGCAGGGTCGGGGGCAACCGGGCCAGAGCCTCTCCACCATCCTCGGGGTGGGAAAGGTCGATGTCTTCCCACGCGGAGGGGGGCAGGTGGCCGTTCCATACCCGCTCGCACCCCGCGCCGATCCGCCAGGGGGAGCAGGTGAACCCGGCGTTGTCGGCGGCCTTGGCCAGCAGGGCGGTCAGGCCGATGGCCGCCCGCCCCTTCGGCGTCCCCGGCAGGTCCATTGAGGAAGAGGCGTCGAAGAGCACGTCGGCGTGCGGGGAGATCTCCTCGCGGAACAGCTTGATCGACAGCCGGTCGTTGCGGGCGAGGGCCTGCCAGTTGATGTGCCGGATGTCATCCCCCGGTTGGTATTCGCGGTGATCGAGGAATTCGAGCGAGCTGCCCACCCCGCGGCCGACCCTGGTGCCGGCCAGGCCACGCTGGAGCTGATTGGGCACGCCGAGCAGATACGGCACCCCCGCGACCTCGCCTTCCCGTAGGAAGGATCGTTCCGCCTCACCCATGCCCGGCCTCGTCATTTTCCTCCCCGGATGCGGGGTGCCCAGCGGCAGGGCAATCCCGGTCCACCCCGGCCGCCGACTCTCGTCCAGGGGTGGCTTCGGCCAGCGGACGGTAGGCCTGCCATTGCTCGATGAACCAGGGGAAGAACAGCGAGGAGGACACGATTGCCCACACCAACTGCAGACCCAGCACGGCCGGCTGATGGCGGCGATCCCAGGCCATGAACGGCGACAGATACAGGAATCCGGGCGGTTCAGAGGACCGATGATCGAGAACGGCCGCCGCCACAAACGGCAGGATGCCGGTAAGAAGGAACAGGCCCATCGGGAAATGGGACCCGTATTCGTCGGGGAGGCCCAGTCGCATGGATTGACGGCGCAGGGCGAACCCTGTTAATGCGATGTTGTAGGCGTACAGAAGGGTCCCCACGAACCCCAGCACGGCTTCCATGTCATTCGGCAGGCTCATGCCCGCCGCGCCCAAAACCCCGCGACCACCCGCATATCCTACGATCAGCCCGAAGACCATGACCATCGCCCAGGCGACGCCACCGGCCACCCCGGTGGCGAACAGGAACCCTCGTGGCCTCCCCCATGCCCCGGTCGGCATTTCCCCCAGAACCCGCCGGCCGGGGAACATCCTCTCGGCAACCCCCACCGGAAAGGCAAACAGCATCACCACCGCGAAAAACCCAGCCCACAGAGCGAGCGGCTCGCTCCCCGCCCCGCGCAGAGACATGAGCATGACCACCGGGTACGACAAGAGGAAATACCCGCTGACGAACCGGCGAACTCCCCGGGACCGATTGGCGGGAACCGGACTGACCTGGGCCACGGACCACTCATAGGTCGTTCCGGCCACAAAAATCAGGAAGAGCAGAATCGGCCAATGCTCGGTGACCAGACCGGAGAGACCTCCTCTCACCCCGCCCGTGCGCACCGTATGGATGAACGCCTGGAACATGACGTTCAGCAGATACAGAAACCATCCCCCGCCCAGCAGCATCGCCCCGCCCGAATGCTCCTTCATCGGGCCGACGACGCTCATCACCACGAGAAGATGGATAAGCCCGGTGAAAAGGAACCCCCCGCCCAGGATGGTGAAGACAGTGGGAAAATCGACCCCGCGCATGAAAACGGTCAGCGTGGCCAGCGGCAGGTGCAACGCATAGAACATGGCGGTCATCACCCACGCCGAAAGCACCTTCCCATGCACGATCTGCCGGGGGGTCAGGGCCGTGATCATGAACAGGTCCTGTTCGCCGGG
>CALLCO010000150.1 GCA_937998695.1 Candidatus Ozemibacteraceae bacterium | reverse complement strand
GATATCCCTGGTTCCCGGCATTTTTCGTTGGATCGCCTTTTTGGGAAAAAGAGGATATGGTCCGGAAGATTCCGGCGAAAAGGCAGGTTAATGGTGAGACATGCTCGTGTGCAGGATTGGAATGAAAGGAATTCTTCTTCTTACGAGGTGTCCAAGCGGACCTGGATGCCGAGGTTGAGGAGTTGTCCCCATTCGGCCGCGACGATCGAGGAGTTTCGCCACTCTTCAAGGAATCGGAACGCGATGTTCTTTAGTGCCCCGAATCCTTCAGGGACGGCTTTTTTTAGTGCCCTCCCTCTTTCGCAGAGTTGGCCCCAGGTGTGCGCCATCTGCAGCAAAAAGTAGTAAACCTTCATTCCAACCGGGTCTTCACTGTAAGGGTGCTCGAGAGCAAAGCCCAAATTCTTCTGGGTGTTGAAACCTTGGTTTTCAATTTTCCACCGGTCGCGACCCGCCTTGGCAAGCGATACCGCATTATCTGGGGTAATTTTCTGGCTCGAAACCCATCGATGGGTATGTTCATCAGCCAATTTTTCCCGGCATTCCAAAACATTGAGGGAAAACACGCGCCCCACCGTGTCGCGGTAGGAAATGTCGTTGATCCAAGAATAGTGCTGGATCAAGCCTTCCTGGCGTTTGATCTTGGTGTTTTCCTGGTTCAGCGGGAGGAGATTACGGAACTCTTGATTAACGGAGGGCAGATCGGCATCTTTCAGGACGATGAGAAACTCCCATCGGTTTTGTCGACAAATTTGAAAGACCGGACCTTCCGCGAACAAGCCATCCAAGAGGAGTAAAATCGGGAGGTTGGGAAACGCCTGCTTCAATTTTTCCGCCAACCGATGAAACGCCTTGATTTCGCAGTCCTGTTTGGATGGATTCTCATTTGGGTTTTCGATGAACTCGGACATGACTGAAAGCGCGAGCCCATCTGATGTCACCAATTTGGCTTCCAAAACCATGTGGTAATAGAGAGTCTTCCCATTATGGGTTTTGGTAGTGCAGTGCTCGCAGTGGCGCTGATGAAAGACGTAGACTCCCGTTCCATCAATGGCAATCATGTAAAACCGGCGCAGAAACCGGCCTTTTTCGAGGACTCTTTTCCGGATGAGCGTTCTGACCATGCTGGTTGGCAAGACTCCCAGTTGATCTGGATCAAGGTTGGCAAAGGTAGCATTCAGGGTGTCCCCATGGGGAACAGATGCCTTCCCGAAAAGGGTTTGGAAGGTCGTTTTGGCAGCTTGGGTGTGGAGACGAAACTTGATTTGGCGGACAGCCTGAAGCCGGGAAAGGAAGAGGAGAAGCCCGGCGAAGAACAGGCTGGGCAAGGGATAGTTACCAAGACGATTCATTCGCGGATCGTCGATTTGGGCAAAGAAATCCGGGAAGGGTCCAAAGAAATGGTGAAATGTCTTGAGGAAGACCCGGAGAATTTTTGGGGTCGGAGAAGGGCTCGACGAAGTAGGTTGAGGTGAAATACAAAGGCTCACAAAATTTTCCTTCGTGATCGTAAGAGTTGTCTCTCTTACTAAATCACAAAGTTTTTTTTCGTACAAGCTCTTTCTGCCCAGCGCTCCCGGTGCTTTGAAAAAAAAAACGGATGTGACCTGTGCGTCGTGGGTAACAACAGATGCTAAAATGGAAGCCACAGAGCCACCGAGAACACGGAGGAGGACTTTGGAGATGACTCTGTGACCTCCGCGTGGTCTGTGGCTTCCTTTGGTTCCCATACGCAGTTTAGCCTCCCTTGTTGCTCACGCTGTGCGTCGTGCAGGGTCCCAAAGTGGCAGCGGCTTCCAGACGCGACTGCGGAGGCTGGAAGCCTCCGCCACCTTTCGGGCAGACCCTTGCAGCCTGCCTATGTCCACCCGCCACAAGTTTCAAATGTCAAATCCAACCCGGGGGGAAGATGAGCAACCAACCCGTACGAAAAATCAAAATCCTTGGCCCTCGAGACCACCCTCGGAATTACGTCAGGATAAGGGTCGCAAGAAGTCAGGGATTCCAATCTTTATCGCTGGTTTCCCCGCAGCAATTCTCGCTCAGCCTTCTGGTGCTGGTTGCGGGGGGTGGGTTCGTGGGACTCCCTCTCTCCGGCCGGCGCCAGCGACTCCGACCATTCTTCATCTGCTCGCTACGGTGGATGGCACCGGGTTCGCTCGAGAGGCCTGGGCGACCCCGCGGCTCCTGCCGCCGCACCTGGTTCCGGCCAACCATAGCCGGAACCTGGTGCCATCGAGCTTCACTCGCAGGAGGATGGGCGGAGGTGGCCTTCGAATGGCCTCCGCCGAGAAAGGTGCGGTTGGAACCAGCCGGCGCGGCTCGCCCCAACGGGTCAGACCTCGCCTGCCACCTCACGGGTAAGGCGGGCGAAGAAGGCAACCATGAACTCGTGCCGGTCGCGGGCGAGTCGGCGCCCCTCGGCGGTCAACATCCGGTCGCGAATGCGGCAGAGCTTGACGACGAACTCGCGGTGGGCCGTGTCGTCGGCGGTGTAGGGCCGCGTATGCGCGTGGTCGGCGGTGGGGTCGTGCAGGCGGGCCCCGACCTCGCCAGCGAACAGGAAGGCCCGGCCGATACCCACCGCCCCGATCGAGTCGAGCTTGTCAGCATCGAACAGGATCTTCGCCTCGAGCGACTCCGGGCACCGGCTGCCGCGGAAGCGGTGCGTAGCCACGCACTCCTCGACCCGGGCGACCAGGTCCTCGGGCAACCCGTGCGTCTCGAGCACTTTGCGGGCGAGGCGGGCCCCGATCTCGGCGTGGCAGTCGCGTCCCTGGCTGTCGTCTTCCTGCGGGCGGCCGATGTCGTGCAGCAGCGCGGCCAGCCGCAGGACGTCGAGGTCGGCGCCCTCGCTGCGACCGATGTGCAGGCAAAGAGCCAACACCCGTTCGGTGTGATCCCAGCCGTGGCTGCCGCGGGCCTGTTCGCAGAACGCCCGCGCCTCCGCCTCGATCCGCTCGAAAACCGCTTCCTCGACCATTCTCCAGAACCTCTCCCAACCAACCTGGGACCCAGGGACATTACCCAGGGACATAACCCAGGGCATAACCCAGGGACATGTTACTAAATCCAGAGGAAATGCTCCTATTTGCCCTTTATCCCTGCGGTCTGCTTCGCCCGAAAAGTACATGCCTCTCCCTTGGCCGATTGGGTGGGTTGGCCGCCCTCAGCGGGGAGGGGTTCCTGGGCGGCGGCCTTGGCCGCGGGGGGCCTTTTTGCCGTAGGCGGCGGGTTCCTCGGCGACGCAAGGAGGGCCGGACAGACGGTGGATCTCCTCGAGGGAGAGTTCGGTCAGATCTGCAACCTGACGTGGATCCATGCCAATCGTCAGGAGCTTGCGAGCCAGCTTACGGCGCTCTTCTTCGCGGCCTTGTTCCAGACCCTCCTGGAGACCTTCTTGGCGGCCTTCCTGGCGGCCTTCCTGGCGGCCTTCCTGGCGGCCTTCCTGGCGGCCTTCCTGGCGGCCTTCCTGGCGGCCTTGTTCGCGGCCTTCCTGGCGGCCTTGTTCGCGGCCTTCCTGGCGGCCTTGTTCCAAGCCTTCCTGCTTCCATTGTTTCGTCCATTCGCGGACGGTTTGCGAGAGCATGGTGCGTGCCTCCTCCAGGTCTTCAATCTCGGGAATGCTCGCCTTCTTATGGCGGGACTGAATGAAAGCCTTGTAGATCCAGCGGGTGAAGGCCCGCCGAAGCTCCTTTTGGTCGGGAAGCTTCAGCCAGTCGATCAGGTTCGTGATCGCTTCCCGTATCGCCTCCACATCGCGCGACTTCTCGAGCCGGAACAACGCCGCTACCAGATTGCGCAGCTCGGCCAGCTTGTGAGCCGAATACCGGCCCTCGTCGATCAGCAGATATGAGAGATGCGGCCGAAAGCGTTCGAGGCCGCCCTTCACCGGAACGATCAAGTCATGGACATCGATGGGAGCCTGCCAGCGCCGAACCCCGTTGTAGAGCACGATCGGCAGGACCGGCGGCAGCAGCCGGCCTTCGAACAGTTGCCTCTGGTCGATGAGATCCTGGTAGAGGAGTCCGAGGTAGGTCATGACGCGTAAGGCCATGAACCTGTCGACTTCCGACTGGAACTCGATCAAGATGTAGACATAGAGCCACTCGTCACCCCACCGGACCCGCCAAACCACATCATCATGGCGTTGCCGAAAGGTTGCGGTGACGTAACTGCCGTTCACCCGCTCGAGAGTCGAAAAGTCGATCTTCTTGACCCAGGCTCCACTGACGAATCCTTTCAGCAGATCCTCGACCATTTCCGGGAACGAGAAGAATTTCTTGTAACTTCCGTCGTGATCCTTCATCCCAACAATTTTACCGCAGAGCCTGGTCCTGAACAAGGAGCGGCACCTCGACCTTTTTCTGATGAACGGGCAGTGACCCAGCTGCGTAATCCGGTCAAGTCGGCCATCCTAGCCGGGCATGTCACCCCCCCGATGGTGTGCCCCCTGAGTTCCATCATGAGTTGACCTTTGAGGTTACCGGATTTGGAGGTGTTTTCGTCGTTTTCCGCCTCAAGTCCCCTATCGTGGTGATTTGATGGGAAGTGGACCGAGAGAGCCAGGGATGGCGCTCCTCCGTGCCCCCTTTCCCCACAAATCTGGTTCATCCGTCTTTTCCTCTGTGCTACCATAATCCTAGTAACTGATCCGAGATTTTTCCTTTCCCGTACCGACTTTTTCTTCAGGAGAGGTTTTTCATGACCCACGAACTTCCCGTCCACACCATGGCCCTCTTCTGCGACTTCGAGAACATCGCCCTGGGCGTCCGCGATTCGGGCTACGCCCGGTTCGACATCCACAAGGTGCTTGACCGACTTTTGCTGCGCGGCAACATCATCGTCAAGAAGGCCTACTGCGACTGGGAACGCTACAAAGAATTCAAGACCGCCATGCACGAGGCCTCATTCGAACTGATCGAGATTCCGCACGTGCGGCAGTCGGGCAAGAACTCGGCCGACATCCGGATGGTCGTCGACGCCCTCGACCTCTGTTACACCAAATCGCACGTCAACACGTTCGTCATCCTCAGCGGCGATTCCGATTTCTCGCCCCTCGTCAGCAAGCTGCGCGAGAACAACAAGGTGGTGATCGGGGTCGGCGTCAAGAACTCGACCTCCGATCTGCTCACCGCCAACTGCGACCAGTTCATTTTCTACGACGACATCCTCCGCGAGGGGAAGAAGCGGGAAACCTCCGCCCGCTCCGTCGCCAAGAGTGCCAAGGCCCAACCCGGCCGCCCCGCCAACGCCAAACCGGAAGACGAGCGGGTCCTCGAGGCCATGAACCTCGTCATGGAGACCATCGACGCCCTGGCCTCGGAGCGCGGCGATGAGGGCATCATCTGGGGCTCGATGGTTAAAC
The DNA here is from genome assembly GCA_937998695.1 of Candidatus Ozemibacteraceae bacterium. Lineage (GTDB taxonomy): Bacteria > Muiribacteriota > Ozemobacteria > Ozemobacterales > Ozemobacteraceae > Ozemobacter. The sequence continues at coordinate 4,461 of CALLCO010000150.1, read as the reverse complement.
AGGCCCTTAAACGCATCAAACCAGGGTTTAACGAGTCTTATTACGGCTTCCGTTCATTCGGAGCTTTGCTCGAGGAAGCCCAGAAACGTGAACTGCTGCGCCTACGCTTCGACGAGAAATCGGGCGGCTACATCATCCTCGACTACACCCACGGCGACTGACCTGGGGCGATCCGAACCTTTCCCCCGCGATTCCTTCGGTGGTCGAGCCCTCCTTGCCCAGCTCTGACATTTGGGGTACCCTGGAGAGGAACGAGCGTTCCGACGATTTCTCCGACCCAAGGAGCCAATCATGACCATCAACCGAGCCAGCCGCCCCTCTCCCCTCGCCGCCTGCCTCCTGCTGTCCTGCCTCGCCCTCGGGCTCGTCCCGGCGACGGTCGCCGCCGCTTCGGGGGCCTTCACCCCGGCGCCACCACCGGCCCCCATTGCCCCGGCCGCCCCCGGCGAGCTGGCGCGGGTCTTCGCCTCCCTGCCGTCCACGCCGGATGGGGACCTGGCCCGGGTGCGCCTCCTGAGCGGCAACGAGGAGGCCTGGTACGCCCGCTGGCACCTCATCGAGAACGCCCGCCAGAGCCTGACCATCACCTACTTCATCATCGACCAGGACGTCTTCGGCCTCTCCTTCCTCGGCCTGCTGCGCAAAAAGGCCCGGCAGGGCGTGCAGATCCGGCTGATGGTCGACGACCGCTTCCTGCGCGGGGCAAAGAAACTCTCCGACTACGACGAGCTGCAAGAACTGGCCCGCGAGCCCAACGTCGAGATCCGCATCTACAACCCCATCGAACGGGCCCTGCTGCCATCGCTCCTCGACATCCGCAAAGTCTTCATTTCCAACCATGACAAGATCATCATCGCCGACCGTCGCTTTTGCCTGACCGGTGGCCGCAACATCGGCCGTGACTACTTCGTACAGCTCGGCGAGCACAAAAACGTCTTCCAAGACCTCGACGTCGTCATGGAGGGCCCCGGCGTCGTCGCCCAGCTCCAGAAGGCCTTCGACGAGGAATGGCACGCTCTGCCCAACCGTATCGTCACACGCGATCCCATCAATTTCGTGTCCCAATCCGCCAAACTGGACCTGGCCTACCAACTGATGAACCGGTACATCCAGGGCCTGGGCCTGCCCGACCTGCGTAAGCTCGACTTCCCGCGCGGGCTCGAGAAGACGGCCGTGTCACTGTGCGACCAGCTCGCCGGATTCAAAAAACTCTCATCGTATGCGTCCTTCCAGCTCTTCCGGGGCGAACGGATGATGCCGGTGCGCATCCTCGACCGCCACTCGCTGCTGGGCACTCGCCGCGACATCACTCCCAACCTGCTGCGCCTGATCGATGCGGCCCGTGACGAGATCCTGATCCAGAACGCGTACGTGGTCCTCGACGAAGCCGCCGAGGCGGCTCTGCGCCGCGCCTCGGCTCGCGGAGTGAAGATCATTCTTTGCACCAACAGCGCCGATTCGACCAACCACCAATCGACCGTCGCCTTCTTCCTCACCGATTGGAAGCGTCTCCTCGCCACCATGCCCACCGCGCGCATCCTCGTCTACCCCAAAGGGATGCCCTGCATTCACACCAAGGCGTTCGTGTTCGATCGGCAGATCGCCGTGGTCGGCACCTACAACCTCGACCCCCTCAGCATGGTCATCAACTCCGAAGTCGTCGCCGTCATCCACGAGCCGACCTTCGCCCGCCGCCTCGCCCTGCGCATGGAAGCCGATTTCGCCAAATGCCTCGAGTACAAGGTGCGCCGCGAGCCCGACGGGAGCATCACCGTCGTGTACGGCCCCGAGGCCCACACCGAGGCCGAGGTGCTGAAGAAGCTCGAACGGTTCGGTCGCCTGAAATTCCTGCGCCCGCTGATCTAACCGGGGCCACAACGACACCTGAGGGTCTCCTCCGGGGCGTTTTTCGTTTTTCCCTTCCCACCGGGAACGCCCGCCCCTGCGTTGAACGCCACCTGACCTCCAGCCGGGCTACTCTCCGGGTTTCCAGCCGGGGAACCACTCCATCAGTTCCTGCACGCTGGCCTTGTGGGTGCGGCGGCCGCCGAAGATGCTCTTGATGAAGTTGCGCTTGCCGCGGCGCTCCGCCCGTTTGGTGATGGTGCGGCCCAACAGGCCGGGGTTGTCCCAGCGGCCGCTGACCGTGAGGTCGACGTAGGGCAGGCCGGTCTTGCTGTCCTGCAGGTGCTTGGTCAGGCTGCCCAGGCGCTGACCGAGCTTGGTGCGGCGCAACGGTTGCGGGTTGAAGAACACCTTGGCCTCGAGTTGCAGGTTGAGGGGGTCGAAGGCGCTGTTGCCGATCTCGAGACGCATATCGGGGCCGGCGAACAGGCCGTCGGCGACGCGCACTCGGCCGACCTGATCGGCCTCTTCGTCGCTCGACAGGTACAGATTCAGGCGCCCTTCACGAAACTCGGGCGAGTCGAGAACGTCGAGGCCGATCTTGTTCATCGCCTCGGGATCGACCGGAAGAGTGGGGACGACCAAGTCGTGGAACACCAACTGAAAGAGGGCTTCGCGGCTGCCGGTCGCCGTCTGCTCGGCCTTGAACGTGCCGTCGAGGCGGCCGCGCACGGTGGGTTCGCCGCCCGCCCGCAGGGTGCCGATATCGACCCCCTTCAGGGTGCCGGCCAGTTCGAACCGCTTCGGACGCCCTTTGTCGATGACCGCCCACGCCTTGCCGATCTCGATGCGCCCCAGCAGCAGCCCCAACGAGGCTGACGCGATGCGGGCTTCGCCCGTCTGCGGGTCGAAGGTGAGGGCGGCGGTGCTGCTGCCCAGCGGCACCAGGTAGGTCTGCTGGTCGGTGCGGTACTCGACGAGCATCGCCTCGGTGCGCAGATCGAGGTCGAGACGGGGCCGGGCCAGCGAACCATCGACCTTCACCCGCCCCGACAGGGCGCCTTCCTTGGGGAACGAAACCGTCGGCAGGCTCCAGCCCGACATCAGCTTCATGATGTCGGCGGGGAAGGCCCGCTCGATCCGCCCTTCGAGCTCGAGGCCCCCCGCCCCCTGCGGATCGGTGAACCGCCCGAGCGGGATGCCGAAGCGGGTCCGACCGAAGGAAGCGCTGAAATCGCGGATCTCGACCACCGGGTACGGCCGGTCGGCCTTCCGCGAGAACAGGAACCGCCCGTTCATGCCCTCGAGCGGCGCCTGCAGCAGGCGGTGGGCCAGCCGGCCGTTCTCGATGCGGGCCTCCCCCTCGGCGTGGAACCGGTTGTGGGCCCCGCCGACCACCAGGCTGCCGGCCAGCGTCCCCCCCATCTCGGGAATCAGGGTCGCCGTCTCGGCGGGGAAGAACCCGGCCTTCAGCAGGGCGAACAACCGGTCGGCGGCCAGGCCGGTGAAGCTGGCGACCAGCCGGTCGAATTCGGGGACGCGGCCCTCACCCCGCCGGCGCAGGCGGCCCGCCCCCTCGATGGTGAGATCGGCGCCCAGCACCTTCCCGCGCCCACCCTTCAGGGCCACCGCCGAATCGCCGGCCTGGCCGCCGTAGGTCACCTCGAGCCGGCCCGCCAGGTCCTCGACCTGGAGGGCGATCGTCTGGTTGCCACGCTGCCGCAGGGGAAAGGTCAAGCCCAGGCGGTCGACCTCGACGAACCCCTCGCCGCGCGGGTCGGTCACCGGCCCGGAGGCCTTCCATTCGCCGGTGGCCTTGCCGACCAGCGTGAACGGCAGGTTGAACTTGCCGATACGGGCGATCTCGCGGGCCAGGTCCTCGATGCGGGGGCTGGCCAGCCGCCCTGTCGCTTGTTTGATCTGGCCCCGCTGGGGCAGATACTCGCCGCGGGCCGTGACAGTGGCTCCGACACTCTGCACCTGGACGTCCAGGCCGATGACCTGTTGGGGCCCTCCCTGCGAGCGATCATAGCAGACCTCGGCCTGGGCCGCCTCGAACGGGAAGGCGACGCCGCGCACGGTGAGCCCGGCCTTGCGCGTGCGCACCTGGGCCTGGTAGCGGCCCTCCGCCGGCGACGAGAACGAGGCGACGAACGGCAGGTCGGCGCTGGCCTCGCGCGCTTTCAGGGTCAGGCGCGGCACGTCGAGCCCGCCGGCCACGGCGGGGCGGGCGAAGGGGCCGGCCCCGGCCAGGGTGAACGAGAAGGCGCCGCCGACCGACAGGCCCCACTTCTTAAGGGCGGCCCCCACGGTGGGAATCTCGGACACGCCCTGCAGGATGGTCTGCAGGTCGGCCCCCTTCCCCTCGACCCGGACCTGGCCGAAGGTGCGGGAAGCGAGGTCGGCGGCGGCGGCCAGCGCCAGATCGACGCCAAACAGGCGCAGGGAGGCGGTGGCCTCGACGAGGCGGGGCTGCCACGGAGCCGTGGCCGTGAGGTCGGGCGCGACATCGGCCCGCACCTCGGCGCGTAGGGCATCGCCCCACCAGGGCGGGCCGCGGCCGGGGCGCCGGCGCAGCCGGTCGACGGCCAGCCGGGCGGTGGGCGGCGGCCCGGG
>CALLCO010000149.1 GCA_937998695.1 Candidatus Ozemibacteraceae bacterium | reverse complement strand
CGCGGTCGGCCACGGCAAGTCCGCGACCGACCAGGCAGGCGACCCCGGCCTCGGCGAACGGTTGCAGCCGGGGGGTGAACCGGCGGAATCCCAGGGCGGAGGCCATGTCCCGCCACAAGACTTCCTGGGGCAGGCCGACGGCGCTGTGCAGCACCCGGAGACCGACGGCCGCCCACTCTTCGGCGGGGATGTGAGCGGGGTCACGCGCCTCGCCGTCGGCGGTGGGCCCGCGGGGGACGGGCAGATCACCGGGACGGGAGGCTTCCCAGACGAATTCCCCCTGACGACGGCAACGGCCGGCGGCCTCCGCCTTGGCCACCAGGGTCTCGACGACCTGGCGCGCCCGCCCGCGGGGCTGCTTCATGCCGTAACAGGCGGCCAGCCGCCGAACCAGGAGATCAAGGTGAAGGGGCGCTTCGCGGGCCAGGATCCGCGACAGCAGATCCTCGAGCGATGCTTGATGTGCCGGACGGCCGAACTGCTCGGGCGTGCCACAGGCCTCGACCGGGAAAACCTGGTAGGGCACCAGGGCGAGACCGGCGGGGGGGCCGGAGCGGGGCGCGCGGCGATCGGAAGGATCAGGCGGCGTGCCGGACCCGCCAGAGGGGGCGATGCCACCCGGGCTTCCGGATCCGCCCGAGGCGGGGTCGGACGTGGGCGGCGGGCGCCAGGGAGAACGCTCCTCCGCGGCCCCGGCGGACCCAACCGACCCGCGAGCCTGGCCCGGCTCACCGCAGGTCCCCCCGCTGCCAGGTGGTGCCGGGTCGGCGGGTTCGCCGTCCGCGCCGGCCACCATGGGCGTCCCCTCGGCGTCCGGAGAAGCCGGTTCCGGCCGGAGTTCCGCATTGGCCCCGGGCGGCGCCGGCGGGACCGGATCCGCCCGGACGGCGGCCAGGCGAGCGCGCAACCGGCGCAGTTCGCCGTCCCGGTCGTGCAGCCAGTCGAGCACGTGGACCCGATGCAGCCGCCACCCCAACCCGATCAGGATCTCATGCCGCAGCCGTTCCCGGTCGCGGGCGGTGTGGGCGCTGGCGAAGGCGGGGCCGTCGGTCTCGATGCCGAGCAGAGCGGCTCCGGTCGCGGGATCGCGCACCACCAGATCGAGCCGGTACCGGGAGAACCCCACGCCCCGGTCGACCAGCCAGCCCTCGCCGGTGAGGGCGGTCGCCAGCTGATCGACCAGGGGAGAGAGCGGGGCGGCCGGGGCGGCCTCGCCGGCCCGGGCGGCGGCCAACTCGGCCCACGCCCCGCCGGCGAAGCGCAGGAAATCGCGCAGGTGGCGGACCCCGACCGCGCGGGTACGGCCGAGATCGATCTGATCGGGGGACAGGCTGGTGAAGACTTCGAGGCGTCGCCGGGCCCGCGTGATGGCGACGTTGAGGCGGCGTTCCCCCCCTTCGCGATTGAGGGGACCGAAGTTCATGGTCAGATAGCCCGCCGCATCGGCGGCGTAGGTGACCGAGAAGATCATCACGTCACGCTCGTCGCCTTGTACATTTTCGAGGTTTTTGACAAAGACCGGCTCGGGAGCGCGGTCACTGAAGAAAGGCTCGATCTCCGGCCAGGTGCTGCGGGCCTCCTCCAGGAGGTCCTCGATCAGGGTCTGCTGAGGTTGGTTGAAGGTGACCACCCCAATCGACAGGCTCCGGCGCGCCGGGTCGCGCAGGTGGGCGGCCACCCGGGCGGCGACCGCCGCCGCCTCGGCCCGGTTGACCCGGCCCCGGCCCCGCTCGAAGACCCCCTCGACCCGGACCAGGGCCACCCCGCCATCGTCCGGTTCCGGCGACGACGGGGAGACTGCCGGAAGCCCGGGGGCATGGGGTTCGCCGGAACTCACGCTTCCCGGGCGGGGACTGGCTGTCTCGGGGGCTGGAGCCTCGTCACCCGGACAGGCTCTCCCACCTCCGCCAGAAGGGGCCGAGGGAGGCCCCGTCACGACAGCGGGAGCGAGGCCGGACACCGGAAGACCGGAGGAACCAGGCAGGCCCGGACCCGGGAAAGGCGCCTCCCCAGTTCCCCCGCTCTGGTTGATGACAGGCGGAACCGCCTCGCGGCGGGGCACTCCCCGTGCCGGGGCCGGGAATGTCTGCAGGCGGTTCTCGTAGTAGTGGTGGTTGCTGAAGGCGATCAGCCGTTCGTCGCGGCTGCGGTAGTGCCAGGCCAGCCACAGGCTGGGAACATTGGCGGCGGCGGCCTCCTCGAGGATGCTCTCGAGGTCGCGGGTGAGCGGCTGATCGCTGTCGGGCAGGCCTTGTTCTTCCTCGGCCGCCTCGACGTCGGTGGCGAAGAAGGTGGTCGGGGGCAGTTGCCGGCTGTCGCCCACGATGATGACCTGCCGGCCGCGGGCGATGGCGCCGATCGCGTCGTGGACGGCGATCTGCGAGGCCTCGTCGAAGACGACCAGGTCGAACCGGTCGCCGGTGGGCGGCAGATATTGGGCAATCGACAGGGGGCTCATCAGCAGGCAGGGCTTGAGCCGGCCGAGCAGGCCGGGAATCCGCTCCAACAGGCGGCGAATGGGCAACAGGCCCCGCCGCTTGCGCGCCTCGCGCTGCAGGAGGCCGGTCTCGGAATGCTCGCTGACCACCGCCCCGAGCGGGGGCCGGCGGGCGGCGAGGGCCGCGGCCAGTTCGCGCCGCGAACGAAGGATCAGCTCCCGATCGCCGGCGCAGAACCGCTCGGCCAGCCGTTCGTAGGCCCGCCCGGAGAACCGGGCGATCCGCGTTTCCCGGGCACACAACTGTTCATACCGGTTCTGTCGGAACCCCCGCTCGAAGACGGGCAGCAGATCGGCCAGCGGCCAGTCCCCCCGCCATACGCCGGCCACGAGGCCGGTCAAGCCGGCGGCCTCGGCCTGGGCCCGGGTCTCGCCCAGCCGCGCCCAGTCGCGCAGATCGCCCAGGCTGGCCCGCCAGAGATCGCACCGGGCGGCCACGGCCGCCGGGGCGGCGAGGGCGACTCCGCCGGGCCAGGCTTCCTCGACCTGCACCTGCAGCCCCTCGACCACCCGCCGCCAGGCGGCGGCGAAGGCCGTGCCGGCCTCCTGCAACTCGCGGGCGGCCGCGGTCGCGGTGGCGGGCGGCGGCGGGCGAACCGTCTGGCCATTCCCCAGCGGCAGCCTTCCTTCCAGGGCTCCGGCCGCCACGCGAGGCCGGCCGTCGGCAGAGATCGGACGCGGCACCGCCGGGGCAGGTCGATCAGCAGAAGGGGGCGGGGGCGGAGGGGGCG
>CALLCO010000148.1 GCA_937998695.1 Candidatus Ozemibacteraceae bacterium | reverse complement strand
CATGTGGGATCAAGATCCGGCGGGCCTCGTCGACGAAGGCCCGGGCTTCATCGAGAGCCACCCTGGCCTGCGCCCTATCGACGAAGGAGAAAGCCTCGTAATCACCGGACTCTCGATCGTCTTTAAGATTGGCCAGGAATTTGCCAAACCGCACATCGATCTTCCCAGGCTTGACCAGCAGCAGGCCAAAGAGGGTGAGGAGGCCACGATGGGTTTCGGACCGTTGCCCCTCGGCCAACAACAAAGCCTGCGCGGCATGATACGCAGCATAATACGCCCGGGAGACGGCGTCCTCGAATTCCCCCGCGGCCTCCAGTTTGATGGCTACGCCCAGCTTGCGCTCGGCCTTCTCGAGGTACCCTTCAATCAGGATTCGGCTCGTCGAATCCAAGGGGGATTCCCTCCTGTTGAACGGCGGCCATGAACGGTGTCGGGATGGCGCGCAGCCTGTCGAACTCGTCCCGGGGGAAGATCTTCAGGGAAACCAGACGCCCGGTGGCGAGCAGCACCTCCATGACGGCGTCGTAACAGGCCGACACCGCTTCCGGGGTGCGCCGGGTGAGTACGACCAGAACATCATAGTCGGAATCGGGGCGCCAATCTCCCCGCGCCCGCGACCCGAACAACCGCATCTCCTCGATGCACCCCCGAACCGGGGCTAGCGCACCCAGGAACCGCTGCAGCACCTGATCGTGCTCCTCCACGCCACTGGTGGTCATGGTGGCACTATACAACGTCGATCTCCGTTCCACAAACCGAATTTTCCCAGCCGCAATGGATGCGGTTCGCAAAAATCAATGTGTCCCCGCGCCACCCCTGGGACACAAAGACCGTCTCCAGCCCGCCTCCAGAGCGGCAAAAAAAACGCGGTTTGTGGAACGGGAACGGGAACGGAACGGGAACGGGATCACGGGAAGCCTGCCGCCTTCCAGGCGGCGAAATACCCGGCCAGGTTGTCTCGCCAGGGATGGATGGTGAAACCCAGCTCGTACTGCACCTTGTCTCGGCAAAAGCGTGAATTGGCCGGCCGGGGTGCCGGCAACGGATATTCGTGTGTGGCGATCGGCACGATGGGGGTCTCACGGTCGACGAGGCCGGCCGCCCGGGCTTCCTCGCGAATGCCCAGGGCGAATTCATACCAAGAAATATAGCCGTCGTCGGCATAGTGGTAGATGCCGTAAGGCAGCCCGTCGCCCCTCGGCTCGCTCGTCGCGCCGACCCGTGGCGTGCCTGCCGCTCCGCTCACCGCATCCCTCACCGCCCCGCCCGTCGCCTTGCCCGTCGCCCCGGCCCGGGCGGCCAGACCGATCACCTGCCGGGCCAGGGGCCGCGTCCAGGTGGGGCTGCCCACCTGGTCGGCGATGATACGCAGTTCGGGCTTCTCGCGCAGCAGACGCACCACCGTCTTGACGAAATTCTTCCCTTTCACCCCATACAACCAGCTGATGCGGAACACGAAAAAACGGTCGGTGGCCGCGGCGAGCCGCTGCTCGCCCGCGAGCTTCGAACGGCCGTACGACGACAACGGCCCGGTCGGGTCGGTCTCGACCCAGGGCCGCTCGCCGCTGCCGTCGAACACGTAATCGGTGGAAAAATGCACGACCGTGGCGCCGATGGCCGCCGCCGCCGCCCCCAAGTGGCCGGGCCCCGCGCCGTTGATCGCCATGGCCCGCTCGGGTTCGTGCTCGGCCTGGTCGACCGCCGTGTAGGCGGCCGCGTTGATGATCCAGGCCGGGCGGTGTTCCTCGGCAAAGGCGCGCACGCGCCCGGTGTCAGTGATGTCGACCTCGCGGTCGCTGGCGACGCACCGCAGGCCGGCGGCCTGCGCCTCCTCGACCAGGTCGCCGCCCAGCATACCGCCCGCCCCGACGATCCAGATGCCGGCGTTCGCCATTGTCAGGCAATGCGCTCTTCCTCGCTGTCGGCCGGTTACAGCCGCCAGTAGCGGAAGCCCGCTTGACGGGCCGCCTCGGGGTCGAACAGCCATTTGACGTCGATCATCACCGGGGTTTTCTCGCCCCGACTGCACAGGGCGGCTAGCCGCGCCGGCGACAGGCTCCGGAAGGCGTCGTGCGGCACCGCCAGGATCACCGCGTCGACCGGCGGCACGCCCTCCAGCGTGCGATGGATCTTCAACCCGTACTCCTCGACCGCCTCGTGGGGGTCGGCCACTGGGTCGTGCACCACCGTCTTGACCCCGTATTCCGCCAACTCGGCCAGAATGTCGACCACCCGCGTGTTGCGCAGGTCGGGCACGTTCTCCTTGAAGGTCAGGCCCAGCACCAGCACCCGGGCCCCCTTGATCGTCTTGCCCGCCCGGATCATCTCCTTGACCGTGTTCTCGGCCACGAACTTGCCCATCCCGTCGTTGATGCGACGCCCGGCGAGGATCACCTCGGGATGGTAGCCCAGTTCCTCGGCCTTGAAGGTCAGGTAGTAGGGGTCGACCCCGATGCAGTGGCCGCCCACCAGCCCGGGTACGAACTTCAGGAAGTTCCATTTGGTGCCGGCGGCGGCCAGCACCTCCCGCGTGTCGATGCCCATCTTGTGGAAGATGATCGCTAGCTCGTTCATTAGCGCGATATTGAGGTCGCGCTGGGTGTTCTCGATGACCTTGGCCGCCTCGGCCACCCGGATGCTCGAGGCCCGATGGATGCCAGCCTTGATGATCGTTCCGTAAACCTTGGCCACCAGGTCGAGGGTGGCGGCGTCGCTGCCCGCCACCACCTTGACGATGGTTTCCAGGCGGTGTTCTTGGTCGCCGGGGTTGATCCGTTCGGGGCTGTAGCCGACCGTGAACCCGCTTCCGAGGCGCTGGCCCGAGGCCCGCTCGAGGACGGGCACGCAGGCCTCCTCGGTGACGCCGGGGTAGACCGTCGACTCGTAGACGACCACGGCCCCGTGGGGCATGTGCTTCCCCACGGCTTCGGATGACCGCACCAATGGCGTCAGATCAGGACGCTTGTTCCGGTCGACCGGCGTCGGTACCGCCACGATGATGAACCGTGCCCCGGCCAAATCGGCGGGGTCGTCGGTGAACGCGATCTCGACCTCGCGCAGGCCGCCCGGGGGCACCTCGCCGGTGGGGTCGATCCCCTGTCGCAGCAACCCCACCTTGGCCGGGTTGCAGTCGTAGCCGATCACCGAGAACCGCTTCGCCAGGGCGTGGGCCAGGGGCAGGCCCACGTAGCCGAGCCCGACCACTCCCACCGCCGTACGCCGTTCCGACAACTCTTGCCATACCGTGTTCGTCTTCATGGCTCGGAATCTACCAGAACCCTTGACATTTGGCAATTCCGATCTTGCTTCAGAATCCCGACCGGGGATTGGGGAATGGCCGGAACCCATGGTATGATGGCTTTGATGCACAGCGATTCCCTCACTGGGTCTACTCCCCCACCCGCCTCACCCACCGCCTCACCCACCGCTTCACCAGTCGCCGCCGCGGGTCCCCCCCTGGCCAGCCCGGAAGCGGCCCCGGGTCTCCCCGGTCCCCCGGTGGTCGCGGGGCCGGTCTGGCGGACACGGCTGATGCGCCTGGCCGGCTGGACCGTCGTCGCCTTCCTGATCGGCTCGGTCATCGTTTTCCACGACGATGTCAAAGCGTGGGCGCAGCTCAAGGCCCATGAGATGGGGTTGCTCGGCTTGTTCATCGCCGTTTTTCTGACCGACAGCATTATCCAGCCGATCCCGCCCGACCTCTTCGCGTTCGGAGCGGGGTTCGGCGACCTGCCGGTCTGGGAGGTCGGCCTGGTGGCCGGCGTTGCCAGCACCACCGGGGGCATGGCCGGCTTCTTCATCGGCCGCGCCGTCGGTCCCTGGCGCTTCCGGCGCTGGTTCGGCCGCACTCTGTTCAAGATGGCCCGCGCCGCCTACCGCCATTACGGGGCTCTGACCATCTTCATCGGCGCCATTACTCCAGTGCCGTACAGCGCCATCTGCTGGGTCGGCGGGATCTATTCCGTCTCCCCCTGGGTGGTTCTGATCACCAGCTTCCTCAGCCGGACGGGCCGGTTCCTGCTGATGGGCTGGTTCGGAGCCGCCGTTTGAGGGTTGATGGAAGTTGGCCCTTTCCCTGCCGAATGCGGTCACTCCCGTCTATCCATCAGATGTGGACGGGTGGCTCCTGTCACCCCTGTCGTCGTCTCGTTCTCGATGTCGGGGTCGCTGGCTTCGCTTGCCTCTGCCGTCCGAGCCGGCGCCTCACCATTCCTGGTGCCAGGGGTGCCAAGCTGGGCGGCTGCCTCCAGCAGCTCGCGCCGGAATTCCTTGACCGCCTTGTAGGTGGTATAGACCTCGTCGTAGTTGGGTGAGGTGCGCAGGGCCTCATCGAGGTGAGCAAGCGCATCGAGCGGTCGCCGGGCGCCGGCCAGCAGGCGGGCCATCTGCAAGCGGTAGAGTTCCGAGGCGGGGTCGAGGGCCACCGCTCGTTCCATCAGGGCCAGGGGGTCCCCCTGGCCGGTACGGGCCGCCAGGCGGCTTTGCTCCGCCCAGAATACGGCTTCCATTGGGTTCAGGCGGGCCGCCTCGGCCCACCGGGCCTGGGCTCCCACGAGGGTGCCTTCCTGCTCGTCGAGCCGCGCCAACAGCGCGACCACCCCGGGCTGCCCTTCCGTCCCCCCGAGGATGCCATCGAGAAGGCGTCGCGCCTCGGCGGGCTGTCCCGCCCGCATCGCGGCCTGGGCCTGCTCCACTCGCAACTGCAGATGCAGGTGCCGGAAGGTCAGCACCAAAAAGACGATCAATCCCAGCCCGGCGACCACCCGCACCATCGCCGACGGCAGGGGGGCTGCCGCCGTCGCCCGTCGCCCGCTCATCGAGCGCACTACCAGCCCGGTCGCCACCGCGATCAGCACCGCGGTTGGGAAGATGCGCGCCGAGAAGCCGCCCAGGTTCTGCAGCGCCAGCGCCGCCCAGGCTGCCGACCCCGCCGCCGCCACTTCTCCCACCTCTGCCCCCGGCTGCCGCCACAGGCGCACGATCTGCCAAGCCAGCATCCCGCACAGCAGCGCCAGCGCCAGAGTGGCCAGCGGCCCTGCCTCGACCAGCGTGTGCAGGAACTCGTTGTGCGCGTGGAATGGATAATCCCCCCCGACGATCCGGAACTGCGGGTAGACCATCGAGAACGTGTGCAAGCCGAATCCGGTGATCGGGATGCGGTCGAGGGCCCGCCAGATTCCGCGGTTGATCAGGGTGCGTTGCGAGGTCGTCATGTCGGAAGGGTTGGCGATGCTCAGGAATCGGTGCCGGAACGGCCCCATCAGGAAGACCGCCCCCACCAGCAGCGCCGCCACCAGAAAGACCTTCATTCCCACCGTCAGCCGCCGTTCCGGTCGGCGTACCACGAAAAAGACGGCCACCCCCAGCAGCCCCGCCAGGTAGCCGGTCCGGCTGAAGGTCGTCAACAGAGCGACGGCCGCCCCGAAGAACCCCGCTCCGAAAGCATACGGCCGCCATGGGTGAGAGGCATTGGCGAAGATGCCTCCCAGAGTGAAGGGAAGCAATGCCGCTAGGTAGGCCCCGAACACGTTGGGGTCGGAAAACAGGCCGGCGCACCGCGTCGGGATCAACCCCTTCATCTCCGGGTCGACCCAGGATGCAGGGATCGGCGCCGCCTCGAGATACTCCACCCGGGCCAGCCACCCGTGCAACACCCCCGCCAGGGCGGCCGCCGCGAACAGCGGAGGGCCGATCTGCCGGTCGTCGCCCAGCCACCGCATCGAAGCCGCGATGGCCGCCAGGCCGATCGCTTTCAGAAACAGCGGCACCGAGACCGACGGATCGACCGATCTCAGGGCGGAGAGTCCCAAAAGTGCCAGCCACGCGAGACACCCCCGGAAGAACCACCCGGAGGCCACCGTGCCCGGCCGGCCCGCCGGCGTCATCGCCAGCAGGAACAATAGCGGCACCGCCACCGCCTGGTGGACCGCCACCGTGAATGGCTCGCTCAGGAAATACACGAAGGGCACGGCCACCACGAGCCAGGCCGGCCAGAAGGCCGCCCACCGCCGGATCCGTTCGTTCATCCCGTGCGCCCGTTTTCCATCGCCCGCTTCCCTCGCCCTGTTTTGGCCGTGGCACCGACCCTCGCCGCCTTGCCGACCTTCGCCGCCGTGCCGACCTTCGCCGCCGTGCCGACCTTCGCCGCCGTGCCGACCTTCGTCGCCTTGTCGACCTTCGCCGCCGTGCCGCCCTTCGCTA
>CALLCO010000147.1 GCA_937998695.1 Candidatus Ozemibacteraceae bacterium | reverse complement strand
ACCCCCAAGACCGCTCCCGCCACCACTACCCCTCCCCGTTCTACCACCACCGGAGGCGGAGAAATCCTCCCCCTCCCCAGGGCTATCCCCCCGAAGAAGACTCCCGGCAAAACCGAAACCCATCCCCTGGATTACCCGGGTATTCTTCCCCTCCCCCAGCAGCAACCCAAGACCCCGCCGCCCACACCAGACCCTCCTCCCCTTTTGTTACCTGGTGACATCTCCTCTGGTGACACCCCTCCACCCCCGCCACCATTGCCTGGCGAGATCGTGGTCAACACCCAAGACCCGCGCCAGCCTTCCCCAGCTACTCCCATGGCTACACCGTCAGGGCCTGCTCTCCCCATTTTCCCCAAGGACACCAGCTCGGCCATTTTCATGGTGATGAAAACTTGGGAATGCGAAAATTACGATGGGAAGACCTTGTTGGGCCATTCCATCGGCATCTACGGTCAGGAGGCCGAAGATCCCTTTACCGCTCAGGGTCTCGACCAGCTGCCGAATTTCGCGATCACCCTCAAGGAAGACGACATTACCCTCGACGAACTTCTCGACATCGTCGCTCAGAAAAGCAACACCGACTGGGGCGTTGACATCCAACAGAAGATCATCTACTTCTATCCCGCCCCACGACAGTGACCATCACGAGGTGCATCCATGACGGCGACCTCCATTGACGAACTCCTGAAACACGGAAATGACGCCTTCGCCCAGGGCAACTTCCACCAAGCCCTGAATCACTATCTCAAAATCATCGATATCGAGCCGGCCAACCAGGTCGGGCTATCCAAGGTGGCTGCCGCCTATTACAAACTGCGCGACTACGGGAAGGCGGTCGGGGCCCTCAACAAAGCCCTGGAAGGCGACCCCAAGAACCGCGATCTGTTGCTGATGCTCGGCATGGTCTATGCCCGCACCCTCGACAAGCCCAATGCCTTGGCCATCTATGACCGACTGAAGAAGGTCCATCCCGACAAGGCCGAACTCCTCTACAAGGAGATTTACAAATAGGCCCGGAGCCGCGACCTCAGTCCACCACCCATCCCTTCACCACCCACTGGGCCCGCCGGGCGCGGAATTCGGCCTCGAGGAAGGTGTAGAAATACTGGTCCTGCCATCGACCGTTGATGAAAAGCTCCTGCCGATGCAACCCCTCTCGCACGAACCCGAGCTTTTCCAGGACTCGTTGAGAAGGGCGGTTGGGTGGCTGTACCCCCGCCCACAGTCGATGGAGGCGCATCTCTTCGAAAGCCACCGCCACCAAGCGGGCCACCGCTTCGGTCATCAGCCCCGCCCCCGCCAGATCGGCATCGATCCAGTACCCCAACCCGGCCGAAAAGCTGACCCCCCACTGGATCGAATGCAGCGCCACCCGACCGATCAGTGCTTCGTCCAGGGACCGGAAGATGCCCAGATCGACCCGTTGGGCCCGTTTCAACTCCTGGTGCTCACACTCGATGATTTTCTGCAGATCGGCAAGGGTCAACGGATAGGGGACCTCAGGCATCCAAGGCTGGAGCCAGAGGCGGTTCCGTTCGAGCAGTCGCCGGTAGGCCTCGGCCTGGCTCCGGTCCAGCCGGCGCAGGAACACGCGGGGCCCCCGCAGGATCCGTCCCATGGGGAAAATGGCCGCCAGGGTCGAAACCCGCCGGGGCCTGCCGGAGGCTCTGTCCAAGGTTCTGTCCAAGGTTCTGTCCGACTCACTGGTTGCTGGAGACTTTCGCATGAACCGGTCCTGGGATGATACTACTCCTCCCCGACCCTGGAAGGGGATCTTTTTCGATGTCGGCGGCACCCTTCTTTTTCCCGACCCGACTACTATAGGGGAAGTCGCCACCTCGGTGTTCGGCTCCCATTTTTCTCCTGACGACCTTCTGGCGGCCGTGCAATTCGGTTCCGTGGCCATCGACGAGGCGATGGACGCCGGCCAGTCCATCGGCTCCTGGTGGCCACTCTACGTGGGCGGGGTCCTGCGTTTCCTTGGGCATTCCCTTCCCGCAGAAGACCCCCGTCTCGAGGAGTGCGTTCGCCGCCTGCGAAAGCGTCATCGGCAACGCAACCTGTGGTCCTTTCTCCTACCCGGCACCCACCAGATTCTCGAGCGGCTGGCCACCAAAGGGCATCTTCTCGGAGTCATCTCCAACAGCGACGGCCAGGTCCGGCAGCAACTGATCGAGGCAGGTCTAGCCCCTTTCTTCCGGTTCATCCTCGACTCCCATTGCGTCGGCTGTGAGAAACCCGATCCCACCATTTTCCGGCTCGCCCTGCGCGCCGCCCGGCTCGAACCGGCAGAGGTTCTTTACGTCGGGGACATCGTCCACATCGACGCACACGGGGCTCAAGGCGCGGGCATGGCTGCCTTGATCCTCGACCCGCTGGACCGGCGAACCACTGGGCCGGGCCACCGACTGCCCAGTCTGGCCGACTTGCCCGCCTGGCTGGATTCGCTGGCCACCAACCCCTGATCGGCCTTTTCCGGAGAGATCAGGCTTCCGGATGCAATTTCCCCGAATCCAGGCGGAACCGGTGGCGACACAGACGCCGCCCCATCACGCCATCGTGGGTTACCAGAACCAGGCCGCCGCCGGCCCTCACATACTGCTGAAGCACCTGCACCACCAGCTTGAGCGAACCCTCATCCAGGTGCCCGAGGGCTTCGTCGATCAGCAGGATGTCGGGCGCCGCGAGAAGCGCGCGCCCAAGCGACACCCGGGCTGCCTCGCCCCCGGAGAGGGTGCCCACATCACGGTTCAGAAGGTGGGCAATACCAAGATCCGAGGCCAGGACTGACGCCTCGTCATCAAAATCCATAGGGCCGTTTCCGGGCCGGACTCCCGGCGACCCTGGGGAACCGCCACCCCCTCCGCCAATCGGTCGTTCCGGAGAAGCGATGGTGTTCGCAATCCCCCCCGAGGAAGGCGCTCCCCCTGCCACCGTTTCCGGGCCACCCCGCCCTTCTGGCTGCGACCCAGACGGTGGGCGTGCCAAGGCGCTCCACCCTCGGCTGGAACCATCTGGGACCGCCGCCTTCAGGTTGTCGACAACCGTGCCGTGGAACAGGAACGGCCGCTGGGACACCAGCACCGCCCGTCGTCCGCCCAGCCCGACCCGACCGGCCGCCGGCGGGACCAGCCCGGCGACCATCCGGAGCAACGTGGTCTTTCCTGACCCGGAAGGCCCGCTCAAGGCCACACCACCCGTCAGGGGCAGAGAGGCAGACAAGCCACGGAACAGGTCCCGGTCAGCAAAAGTCAACGTCACTCCCTGCAACTCGATGGGGGCGATTTCTGGGACCGTTCCGGTCTCCTCAGGAAGGCTCGCGAGAAGGACCGCCGGGACGGCCGATGGCTCGCCCGCGTCAACCTCGGGGCTGGCCCGGCGGCCGGCCGCCATCTGAATCGCCTGCACCAACAGCGCGTTTCCCAACGCCACGGCCAGCAACAACATCCCGAGAGCCAGCGCGAGCTCGGTGTCGCCTTTGGCGGTCTCCAAGGCGATGGCGGTGGTCAGGGTGCGGGTGTAGCCCTTGATGTTGCCGCCGAGGATCATCGCCACCCCGACCTCTGAGACCACCCGGCCAAAACCCACGGCAAAGGCCACCCCGACCCCGGCCCGGCATTCCCGCACCAACAGGCGCAGCAGGCTCATCCCGCGATACCCTAGATTGCGAGCGGTTTCGACGAGACCCCCTGGAATCTGGGCCAGGCTGGAATGCAGAAAGACGGTCACCAGAGGCACAATCAACATCACCTCGCCGATGACGATCCCGGAAGGGGTGAACATCATCTCGAGCGCGCCGAGCGGCCCCCGCCGCGAGATGACCAGGTAGACCAGGGTGCCGACGATGACCGTCGGCACCGACAACAGCATCTGGAACGCGATGAGCACCGGGGTTTTCCAGCGCGGGGACAACCCGAATATCCACCAGGCCAGCGGCAGGGCGGCCAGCACCCCGAGCAACGTCCCCACCAGGCCGATCTGCAATGTGAACCAGAAAATGCGGAAGGCTTCGGCATCGAGAGCGGCCAACCGCCTCACCGCGCCCCCCAGCATCTCGAACATGAAGGTCATGCCGGCTGGCTAGCCCTCCATGGCGAAATAGTGGGCATGCGGGTTCAGGAAGAGGAGCCCGGCCACCGACGTCTCGGGCACCATCTGGAAACTTTCGGTGAGAGTGATCCCGATGGACTCCGCTTCGAGCAGCTGCAACAGGGGCTTCTGGGCCGCCAGGTCAGGGCAGGCCGGATAGCCGAAACTGAACCGGGTGCCGGCCAGGGGAAGCTTCGCCCGGGCGGGAGGAATGCGGTCCAGACGGCGGCCCGCCGCCACCTCCCGTGTCACCCAGGCCTGCACCAACTCCGCACCGCAGTCGGCCAGCTCGGCCAGCAGGCCGAACCACAGGAAATAGTCACGGTAGCGGTCGCCCGCAAACTGGCCGCGCCCCCAGGCCTCAGCCTCGGGGCCCATGGTGGCTGCCCAGAGCACCAGCAGGTCATCGCGATCGGTCGCCACGAAATCGCTGAGACACACATGCGGGGCCCGGCCACTGCGGGGAAACTCCCAGATCACGTCCGCTCCTCCCCGAGGGGGGGTGATCCGCAGACGATCCCCCTCGGCGCGGGCCCGCACATAGGCATAGCAAGCCCGGGGCCGGGCCCGGCCGGGTTGCCGCAATTCCCCCAGCAGGCGCTCGAGGGCCGGTCGGGCTTCCTGATCGAGCTGGGCCTGCCAGGCCGCGTCGTCGCGCCCGCCGCGCGCAAATTTCCAACGGGCCTGGAAGAGCACGCGCGGGTCGAGGCGATCGGCGAGGTCGTCGATGGTCAGGTCGAGCGGGCGAACGCCCCAAAAAGGGGGCATGATAACGGGGGCCGCGGGAAGGGCCGACCGCCCGCGACCGGCGCCCCCGGCTGAGGCCCCCGACGCGGGAACGTTCCCCGGAGAAGTCCCAACCGTCGTCTTGCCCGGCCGCCCTTCCTGCTCGTGGCGCCGGAAGTCGTCATCGACCCCCGCGGGTGGGGCGGCACCCTCGCAGGGCGAGAGTCCTGGAATATCGCCACGGGGAAGGCTTCCCATCCATGGGACGCCCGGGACACCCGCATCAGGTGCCGCAGGAGCAAGCCCTCCGGCTGTCCCTGATCCTGACCCTGCCTCGCCGCCACGGTTTTCCGACGGGGGCGACCCCGGGCACCGGCGGTCGGTTGCCATTTCCTGGTGGCCTGAACCGGCCGCCGGCCCGCCGGGCTCTCCGGACTGGCTCAGCTTATCGAGGATGGTCAGACCCTCGAACGCATCCGCCGCGTAGAAAACCTGCCCGGCATACTCCGGCTGCAACTGTTTTTCGACGAACTCGCGCGTCAGGGCGGCCCCGCCCAGCACGACGGCGAAAGGCAACCCGCGCCGGTTCAGCTCGGCAAGGTTCTCCCGCATGACCTGGGTGGAGCGCACCAGCAGGCCGCTCATGCCCAACACCCCGGCCCCGTGTTCCTGGGCAGCCCGAATCATGGTATCGACATCGACCCTGATACCGAGATCGATCACCCGATAGCCGTTGTTGGTCAGCAGGATGTTGACGAGGTTCTTGCCGATGTCGTGCACGTCCCCGCGCACGGTGGCCAGAACCACGGTCTTACCGCGAGCGGCGGGTTTCCGTTCCAGGCGGGGTTCGAGGTGCCCGACCGCCGCCTTGACCACTTCGGCCGACTGCAGAACGAAGGGCAGCTGCATCTCCCCGCGGCCAAACAGCTCTCCGACCGCCCGCATGCCCCTGATCAGGTGGCCGTTGATGATCTCTTCTGGCGTCAGGCGCGCCAACAAGGCATCGAGCAGGGCGGGCAGCCCGGTCTTGTCCCCCTCGAGGATCCGTTGTTGCAGCTGCTCCTCCGGAGAGGCATCGGCCCGCGCGTCGGCCGCCAGCCGGGCGGGGCCACCACCCTGGAAAAGGCCCATGAACCGCGCCAGGTCGGCCCCGTCACCACTCTTGTCGAAAAGCAGGGCAAGGCCCGCCTCCCGCTGGTCGGCGGGAATCCGGAAGATCGGCTCGATACCGGCGGGATGCACGATGGCCAGCGACAGGCCGCGCCGCACCGCCTCGGCCAGGAACAGACTGTTGAGCACCACCCGCGCCTGGGGATGCAACCCGAACGAAACGTTGCTCACCCCGAGCAGCGTGAACGAGTCGGGAAACTCCCGCCCGATCCGCTCGACCGCCTCGAGGGTGGCCGCCGCGGCGGTACGCAGGTCGGGGTCGCCGCTGCCGACCGTGAACGTCAGCGGGTCGAAGACGAGGTCGCACGGCCGGAAGCCGAATTCCCCGGTCAGCAACGCGAACAGGCGCCGGACGATTTCCATCTTGCGCTCGACGGTCCGGGCCATGCCCTGCTCGTCGATGGCGAGACAGATCAGGGCGGCCCCGTGCTCGTGGGCGAGGGCAGCCACTTCGCGCAGTTTCTTCCCCCCGTCCTCGAGGTTGACCGAGTTGACGAGGCACCGGCCGCCGTGCCGCTCCAGAGCGGCCTCGATGGTGGCGGGATCGGTGGAGTCGATCAGCAGGGGCAGCTTGACCTGGCGGGCGAAATGCGGGACCAGCGCCGACATGTCGGCCTTCTCGTCGCGCCCCACGTAGGCGGTCGACAGGTCGAGCAGATGGGCCCCGCCGCGGGCCTGCTCGCGACCGAGCGCGATCATGCCATCGAGGTCGTCGCGCCGCAACAGGTCGCGGAACTGCCGCGAACCATTGGCGTTGGTGCGCTCACCGACAAGACAGGGAGGCGGGTCCTGGCGCAACGAGACGGCACCGTAGAGGCTGGCGACGGTGGGCGGAGGCGCGACCTCGCGCGCCCGGGGGGCCAAGGTGCCGACGGCCTCGACCACGGCCGCCAAGTGGGCGGGGGTGGTGCCGCAGCACCCGCCGACGATGGATGCCCCGTGCTGCGTGACGAAGGTGCGGTGGTAGGCCGCCAGTTCGTCCGGGCGCAGCCGGTAGACGGCCTTCCCCCCGACGTTTTCGGGCAGGCCGGCATTGGGCATGATCGAGATCGGCTTGCGGGTCGAGCGGGCGAGGAACTCGACGTGCCGCACCATCTCGAGCGGGCCGGTGGCGCAGTTGATGCCGATCACGTCGACCCAGGGGAAGGGCTCGAGCACGGCCTGCACCACCCCGATATCCGACCCGACGAGCATGGTGCCGGTGGCCTCGAGCGTGACCGAGACCATCACCGGCAGCCGCGCCCCCTCGCGCCGGAAGACCCGGCGCGCCCCGGCGAGGGCAGCCTTGGTCTGCAGCAGGTCCTGGCAGGTTTCGATCAGCAGCAGATCGGCGCCACCGTCCCACAGGGCCTGCACCTGCTCGGCATACGCCGCCGCCATCTCGGCGAAGGAGATCTGCCCGAGAGACGGAATCTTCGACGTCGGCCCGATCGAGCCCGCCACGAAGCGGGGGCTGCCGTCGCGGGCCGGAGCCTCTTCCATGGCCTCTCGGGCCAGGCGGACGGCGGCACGGTTGATCTCGGCGACCCGGTCGGCGAGCTGGTGGTCGTGGAGTACCAGCCGGGTGGCCCCGAAGGTGTTGGTTTCGACCGCCCGGCACCCCACGGCCAAGAACTCGCGATGGATGCGGCGGATGGCTCCAGGGGAATACAGCACCAACGCCTCGCTGCATCCTTCCCGGCCCCCGAAATCGTCGGGGGTGAGGCCCAGCGTCTGCAGATTGGAGCCCATGGCTCCGTCGAACACGAGCACTCGCTCGCGCAGATGGTTCAGGAACGATTCGGGCGTGGGTCGGCTCATGGGTTCCTCGCTTCCCGGCTACCAGGAGATACCTTCCAGGATCTTGAGTACCAGGGGGGCGCGACCGAAGGGAACGCTGATCTGGACGCCCTCGACGAGAGGCCGGACCTTGGCCAACGCTTCCCGGGCGATGGCGATGCCCTCCTCGCGTTGGGCTTCCGGGGTGGAGGCGGCGCGCATGCGGGCCATGATCGGGTCGGGCACCGAGGCGCCGGGCACCTCGTTGTTCATGAACTCGGCGTTCTTCAGGCTGGCCAGAGGCCAGATGCCGGCAATGATCGGAATGCGCACGTGGGTGATCTTCTCGAGGAATCGTTCGAGCAGCGTGTTGTCGAACACCGGCTGGGTGATGGCGAACTCGGCGCCGGCGTCGACCTTCCACTCGAAGCGGCGGATCTCCGTGGCGAGATCGATGGCACCGGGGTTGACGCCGACCCCGAAGAAGAACCCGGTGGGTGTGCCGATGGGGTTGCCGCCGAGATCCTTGCCGTGGTTGAGCCGATGGACGACATTGGTCAGACCGATGGCGTCGATGTCGAAGACGCCGGTGGCCTCGGGGTAGTTGCCAACCTTGGGCGGGTCGCCGGTGATGCACAGGATGTTGCGCAGGCCGATTGCATACGCCCCCAGCAAGTCGGACTGGATCCCCAGGATGTTGCGGTCGCGACAGCAATAGTGGAGGACCGTCTCGATGCCGACCTGCCGCTCGATGAGCGAGGCCATGGCCATCGGGCTCAGGCGGGCGGAGGCGCGCGGGCCGTCGGGAATGTTGATGGCATGGATGCCATGCTCTTTGAGCTGGCGGGCGGCCTCGATGACGTTGGTCGGGTCGCAGCCCTTGGGCGGGGTCAGTTCGGCGCAGACGACGAACTGCTTCCCGGCCACGCGCCGGGCCAGGGCCGATTTTTCGGCCTGGGGGACGACCTTGATCTGCGGAGCGGTGGCATCATCCTTGTCGGCCTTGATGGGCTGCACGACGAACACCTTGCGGCCGGGCGACTCGAGGGCCTTGATCTCCTTGCGGACCCACTTGATGTGTTCGGGGGTGGTGCCGCAACAACCGCCGACGGCCCGCACCCCCGCCTGGATGAATCGTTTGGCATACTCCCCGAAATACTCGGGGTTGCACAGGTAGATCATCCGTCCGTCGATCGAGCGCGGCATGCCGGCGTTGGGCTGCACGACCAGGTGCTTAGCGGTCAGCTTGCGCATCCGCTCGACCGCCTCGAGCATGGCCTTGGGACCGACCGAGCAGTTCAGGCCGATCAGGTCGGCTCCCCACTGGTCGAGCTTGGGAGTGAAATCTTCAGGAGTGGTGCCGTATAGGGCGCATCCTTCCTCGTTGATCGTCATCGAGGCGATAACCGGCTTGTCGGTCAGTTTGCGGACGGCCCGGATCGCCTGCCGGATCTCGTTGATGTCGTAGAAGGTCTCGAGGATGAACCCATCGACCCCTCCTGCCAGCAGGCCGGCGGCCTGCTCGGCGAAGGCGGCTTCGGCCTCCTCGACCGAGGTCTTGCCCCAGGGTTCGATTCGGATGCCCAGAGGCCCGATGGAGCCGAAGACGTAGGCTTGATGACCGGCAACCTGGCGGGCGTTCTTGGCCCCCTGGAAATTGATGGCCTCGATCTTGTCGGCCAATCCGTGGGGAGTAAGCTTGAAGCGGTTGGCGCCGAAGGTGTTGGTCTCGAGGACCATGGCCCCGGCGGCCAGATATTCCTGGTGAATCTGCTGCACCAACGACGGGTTGGTCAGGTTGAGTTCCTCGAACACCTGGTTGATGAACACGCCGCGGCTGTAGAGCATCGTTCCCATGGCGCCGTCGAAAGCCACCAGATTGTTGTCGAGGAAAGTGCGGAAATCGTCCATGAATGCCTCACTTGTGAGGGCCTCCTAACTGAGGGAGGATGCCAGGGGAGGCCCCAGGGTGGGGATCATGATGGGACATGCCCCCACGTTTGTCAAGCCACGTCCCCTGGCGGGGGTTCCCCGGACCTTGATCTGGCGATGGTTTCAGACGTTCAGGGATCCACTCGCCCCGCCGCCGGACCACCCCGGACCTTCCAACCCACACCTGATCTTGCAGAGAAGAAGACCGGCATGGCGTTCCCGCGCGCCGTGTGGTATGTTCGTCAGCCATGAGTCCGAATATCATCAACACCCTGTCGATGGATCTGCCCGCTTTCATCATCGGCATCGGGTTTCACGAGTTCTGTCACGCCTGGGCGGCCGATCGGCTGGGTGATCCCATGCCTCGCGAACAGGGGCGTGTCAGCCTGAACCCAATCGAACATCTCGATCCGATTGGCACGGTCATGCCGCTCATGCTCTCGGCCCTCGGCTCCCCCGTGGCTTTCGGGTGGGGCAAACCGGTCATCGTCGATCCCGCCCGCCTGCGCCACCCCACCATGGGCTATGGCCTGGTGGCTTTGGCAGGCCCCCTGGGCAATCTGGTTATCTGCCTCCTGGCGGGGTTGTTCCTGGCGTTCTCCGCCGAGTCCCCCACCCTGCTCCAGGCGTTGCGCGATCCCACCGTCAATTTCCTCTATCGTATGCTGGCACGCATCTTCACCATGAACCTGGGTCTGCTGCTGTTCAACCTCCTGCCCATTCCCCCCCTGGACGGGTCGAAGGTGCTGATGTGGCTGGGCGGCGATCCGGTCCGGGAATTCATGCAGCGGCTCCAGGCCTACAATCTGGTCATCCTGATGATCCTGCTGATGACGAACGTCCATTCCTATGTCATCACCCCCCTGTTCCTGCGCCTGACGCATCTGCTGACCGGCCGCTTGTGGATCCACGTCTTGCGCCCTTCCCAGTTCGTCCTGGACTTCCTCTGACCCGAAGCCGGCGCCAGCCGGCCATGTCTCTGGTTTCCCCATGAAATCGACCTACCTGCTGATGGTCCTGACCTTTTCTCCCGCCCTGCGGCGCATGCTGGCGGCGCAATGCCTGGTCGGGCTGGGCAGCGGGATCTTCGCCGTTCTGTTCAATCTGTATCTCAAGTCAGGCGGGTATCAGGAAGATGCCATCGGCCGCCTATTGGCCCTGCAATCGCTGGCGGCCGCGCTCGCCTCGATCCCGATGGGGTGGGTGGCCGACCGCACCTCGCGCCGCACCGCCTACCTGATCGGCCTGTCGGCCATCTCGTCGGGGTATTTCCTGGCCAGCCAGTCGGTGGCGGTGGGGCCCATCGTGCTGGCTGCCCTCATCGCCGGGTGCGGGCAGGGGGCGATGATGGTGGCGGTTCAGCCTTTCCTGCAGGAACACAGCCATCGTCGGCAGCGCCCATATTTGTTCAGCATGAACTTCTCGTTGGTGCTGGCCATGAACATCCTGTCGGGATTTCTGGCCGGCTGGTTGCCAGGGTTCTTTCGCTCGTCAGGCTGGGCCGGGCCGGTCGGCGAGCACGGCAGTCTGCAGCTGTCGCTGCTGGCCGGGGCCGGCTTCATCTTTCTCGCCATCCTGCCGGGCGTTCGCCTGTCGCGGTCGGGACCCCGACCGGGCCCGGGGCTCGCCCCGGCCGACCCCGCCGTGGATGCGGCGCGAGCCTGGCCCCTGGTGGGTCGGTTCATGCTGACCTCTGGCCTGATCGGGGCGGGCGCCGGCATGATCGTTCCCTATTTCAACCTCTATTTCCAGGACTGGACCGGAGCCTCCATCGCCCAGATCGGCACCGTCTTCGCCCTGGGCCAGTTCGGCACGGCGGTGGGCGGCATCTCGTCGCCCTGGCTGGCCCGGCGGTTCGGTTCGGCCAACGGGGTGGTCCTGACGCAAATGCTGTCCTTGCCGTTCATGGTGATCATGGCCTGGCGCCACGAGTTCTGGCTGTGCGCCGTCTGCTTCATCTTCCGGGGGGCCTTCATGAACATGAGCTCGCCCCTCCGCCAGGAAACGCTAATGGAACTGATCCCCCCTGTGTTCCGGGCGCGCGCTTCGGCGGCCGACAGCATGGCCTGGAACCTGGCCTGGGCCGGCTCGATGTTCATTTCGGGAGGAATCATCCGGCAGTACGGGTATGCGCCCTGCCTCGCCGTCACCTTCGGGTGTTATCTGGCCTCAGGGGTCTTGTACTACTTGTTTTTCTCTGCCACCAAATCTCCAATGTCCCCTCGGGCAAGGGCCTGAGCGGCGCCGAAAAGAACCTGGCCCGACCGCCCGTGAACCTGGGTCTTCAGGGAGTTCCCACGCCGACATTGGGGACAGCCGCCGAAGTCCCCTCGCGAATGACGAGAGCGTCCTTGGGATATCCCGCTGTCAGGGTGATGGTGATGGTGTTGGGGGTGTGGGAGGCCACCCCGGTGATGGTCACGAACTCGATGTTGCGAACCAGTTCCATTCGCCGGCTGACCTCCACGGCCAGGGGGTCGCCCGTCAGGTTGGCGGCATATTCGGGGGCCACGGTGCGATAGGTGGTCGGCCGTTCCTCGTAGATGAGAGTGCCCTGGCCGGCCTTCTCGCTGCAGGGCACCATGCGGAAGACCATCCAGGTCAGGGAGCCCACCCGGTCTTCCGTGCCGAACCCTTGTTTTTCGGGGGAACAACGCGGCATGGCCATCAGGACGCCGTTGGGGGCGCCGATCACCTGAGCTGCCGTCTTCCGGCCGAACCCCGGTGGGATCCGGACATAGAAGGAGGAAGACCGCGGACCGGGAGTGGTCGTCGTTCCGCCGGCATCGACCACCATGGACGGCAGGAGGGTCGACGGGTATGACGTGGTCTGGATGGCCTTGGTGATGACCAGTTCGGCCTGCCGCAGGTCGGTCGCGGTGCTCTGGAGCCAGGCGGCTTTGCCGGCGACGCGCTGGCCACCGAAGAACAAGGTGTAGGCCCCCCCCAGGAACACGCTGAGAATCACCACGACGGTCAAGACCTCGACGAGGGTGAAAGCGCCCCGAATGGGCATCGTCCGCGGGAAGAAGATCATCGCCGCTTCACCCGCAAAACCTTTTCCAGTCGATGGGAATAGGGCTGGTTGGTGGCTGGATCGAAAATGGTGGCGACGACCGTGAAGTTGATCGCCTCCTCGTTGAGCCGGCGCTGCCCGGCGACCGATAGGACCCGCAGCTTGGTGACCTCGTACCTCCCCTCGTAGGGGGTATCAGTGTGCGTCGAGGCGTCGAAATGGTGCCAGTCGACCGTTGTGTTGCGGCGCAGGGCCAGCGCTGGCTGGATGGTGTCGCGATTGGAAAGGTCATACCGATATTTCCACAGATAGAGGTCGGAGTTACGCACGTACGTGCGTCCATCTTCTTCTTTGGGCCAGCCGTCGGTCCCGAACCAGTTTCCGGCGTGGGCCATGAAGTTGGCGGCATCGGCATCGGCCGGGTCGAGCGATTTCAGGGTGGACCAACGGGCCAGCGGATCGACCTGCAACTCACCGGCGGAAATAAAGCGCGGACCGGGATTGAACGGACCGGCCAGGTGGACGTGCGGGGCCACCGACGAGAATTCAGCCCGGCGGATGGGATCGAGATTGGCGTATTCGGTCGGGGTGAGTTCGGTGAAATCGAAATAGGGGTTCTTGCCGAGGCTGTATTCGCTTGCGTCGTACAACTCCGTTGGGAAATAGCGCACTTTCAGCTCGGCATGCTGGATCGCCCCCATGGCCAGATACTGGGCCTGCAGGTCGCGCACCGCATGATAGAGCTGGAACCGATACTCGCGGCCAGTTTTGAATAGGTAGAGGGAGGTTACCATCATCACCGAAGCAAATACCAGGGCCACGATAAGAGCCATGCCACGTCTGGGAGTCAAGTGTCGTGTCATTGCAAATCCGCCTTGAAGGTAACCACATGGAGCCGCTGGGGGCGCCCTGTGTTGCTGGTAGGGCGGGAGTATTCCGACATGGCCAGGTTCCAGCTGATCTGCAGGAGAACCCGTTGCATCAGATAGTACCGGCCGTCGGCCCGTGGACGCGTCACCATACGCTGATCGACCCGGATGCGGCGACCGGTGATGAATTCCTCCTGGGGACCCCACAGAATGGTATTGGGGGGGCCGTTCAGATACCGGTACGGTGGCAGGACGCCTCCAGGGTTGTCGATCCCTCCTGGGGTATAAATGGAAGGCCGGTTCTCAGTGGTTTCCGCAACGGTAGCCCTCGCCACCATCGAAGCCCACCCGGGGGCCTGATCTTCAACGGTCGGATTAGGGTAATAGGAAAAGTACAGCTCACCCTCCGTGTAGGTGGCGGTGGTGTCTTCGATGGGATCTGCCCTGAGATATAAATGGTAAGAAATACCCCGCCCGTCGGTGGCCACCCCTTCACAGGCAAACCCGGACCCCAAACGGGCCCCGCCCGGGAACAAGATGGGGGCCCACTGGGCGGCCTGGGGACCATCAAGAACAGCCGGATTGCCCGGACGCAGGGTATCGAATGAAATTTCCTCGAGCAGGGTGTTCAGAACAAGCCGGGCACGATCGACGGCAAATGTCTGACTGACTAGGATATCGGTATCCTTCACGTCCTGGGTCAGCAGCCCGAAAATGGGAATGAGCGCCGTGGCCAGGACGAACATGGCCAGAACAACCTCGGGCAGGGTCAACCCAGATTGGGGGAGCCCCCCGGACCGTTGTTCCACCCCGCCGCTCATCATCCACGCCGGCCAGCCCAGCATGCAAACCGCCTCCATTTGTCGGGTCGGGGACTTCACCATCCCGTGCTTGGGCAAGAATGGTATGGCGCAAGCCCTGTGCCATTCTAAGGTCAGGTTCAGGAAAAAGCAATAACTTTCGCCACCGGTCGTCAGGGTTACGTTGCCATGAATTTAGGAGAGAGCATCATCTCAAGCCTGCTCTCCCTGCCAGACGACAGTTTTTCAATTTCCGCTCTCTTAAACTTTTGGGGTAGTTCCACTGGTGGAAGGTGGGTAAACCGGCAAAATTCTTGTCCAGGCTGCAAGGATTTTTTACGGCGCCTTTCTGCTCGAAGGAATGGGAGGCAGATTGGTGGCGCTCATAAAGGTCCCTGCGAAAACTGCTGTGGAGGCCTATGACGAACCAATCGCCCTTACGGAGCGAAAGACCTGTGGAGATGAGCCACAAGGGGATAAGGACACCTGATCAAATCCAGTATGGAAGGCCAGGGGCAATCGATCTACCTCATCGATGGGCGAAGGGAATGAAGCTTCTCTGGAGGCCCTCATCAAGATGGTGGCACTCTCCTTGCTGGTTGTTGGGGGCGGGTGAAGAGAAACCACCCGAGGCACCTTCACAGGACAGGGGAACGGGACAATGATCGGTCGTCACCAGCTTGGCCACCCCCAGCACCTTCTGAGTGCCAGCCTTTTCCTGCTGACTGTCCTCGTCGCCAAGGCCCCCGGATGCGACGAAAACCTGTTGCGCGTGCTGGCCCAGAACAAGCAATCCGCCAGGGGGGTAACCGAAGTGTTCGATCTGGCTGGGGCCGCGGCCCACCTGGCCGGCTCCCTCCAAACCGTCGCCACCGCCCGACCTGCCGGTCAGGCGGTCTGGAACGCATGGCTTCGCTTGGAAGCCCTGATCGGCCCAGCCTCCATCCCATCAGCACCACTGGCCCTTGCCACCTTGTCCCAAACGATGACCAGCCTGCGGTCCACCCTCGAGCAAGAAAATCTTCTGGCCGCCCACGACCTGGTGAAGAACGTCTTCTATTCAGCCCTCGATTGCCTGCCTCGGGAAGATCTTCCCCCGGCTCATCGCTGCCTGCTCGAGGTGGCACTCGCCCTTCAGCAGTTCCAGTCACTGGCCCTCTCCCGGAATCTGAGCAGTTTGGGGCCGGCCCTCGAAGGAGTCCTGCCAAAAATCGAAGCCCTCCCCGGCTTGTTTCGCCCACTGGGCCCAACTCCCACGAGCAATCTGGTCGACCTGGGTCGCCGCCTTCTCGCCACCAGTGCCTCCCCCGCGGCCTCCGAAGAGCAGTTGCTCCTGGGTATCAGCCTGATGAAAGACGAGTTTGCCGTGTATCTCCGCACGTTGGCCACCGACCTTGCAACTCCAGGGTTTCACCAGTAGGATGAAATGGGGTAACCCCATGGGTATCCTTCCCAGGTTCCCCTATGCCCGTAATCTGGAGGTTCCATCCCCTTGAACATTCGCCCTTCACGTCTGT
The DNA here is from genome assembly GCA_937998695.1 of Candidatus Ozemibacteraceae bacterium. Classification (GTDB taxonomy): domain Bacteria; phylum Muiribacteriota; class Ozemobacteria; order Ozemobacterales; family Ozemobacteraceae; genus Ozemobacter. The sequence goes on along the minus strand of CALLCO010000147.1, from coordinate 9,375 downwards.
GGGTTCCGGCCCTGGGCTTGGTGGCCTGGGTCCTGGGCTTTCCCGGCATCTTCCCGGCGGCCGGCGAGGTGGCCACCCCGCCTGTCACTCCGATGGCCAGCCCCGCACGCCCCCTCCCGGAGGTGACCCTGGTTACGGTCGATCTGCCCGTGCTCTTCACCTTCCATCCCGCCATGCGGGATTTCGACCACCGGTCGGGCAAATTCGTCTCCCAGGCTCCGTACCAACCGCCTACCGGCGGGCTGAAAGCCTGGAACGACCTGGCCGACCTGCGCAAAACCATTGCCGACCTGGAATCCTCCATGGAAGGCCAGCTCGGCAAAGTCAACGCCGAGATGGCCGCCAACAACCGCTCTCCCGATCCCCAGTCAGGGGTGGCCAGTGCCCCTTCCTGGGTCGAATATCAGAAATATGCCGAAATGGCCCAGGAGCACCGGCGCCTGTTGACCGAACTCACCCAGAAGGTTTTGGGCGGGTTCCCCGAAAGCCTGTTGGGAGGGCTTCCCGACGCCGACCTCCGTCGGATCGCCCAGGAGATCTTCACCGTCGTCGAAGAAGAGGCCAAAATCAACAAGGCCGCTCTGGTCCTGAACCTGCCCACCTTCGATCTGGGGGGGGCCACGACCGCCGACCGGCAGACAGCTGCGCCACCCTCCCCCCCCCTGGATCCCCTCGACCGCTGGCGCGTGCGCAAACTCCAGGATCTCGAAGGCTTGATCCATCAAGCCTCGGGATCCTCCCCCCTGCCCTTCGGCAAACCACTTCCGCCCAAAGATCCGACCGCCTGGTGCGGGGGGCATTTCGAAAGCATCAAAGATCCCGCCCATTTGTCCACTTTGGTGGCCGAGTATTTCGAAGCCCGCCAGATCTTCTGCCAACCCTTCGAGAATCTGGGCGTCCGCCGCCGGGTGCTGAAAGGAAGCGCCACCTTCCACGAAAAGGACGTAACCATCGAGGCCTTGTCACGGCTGTTCGATCTGTACAAGACCCGCCCGCTGGAGCGGGAGGTCATTCTCACCATGCTTCGCCGCCGCCGGAGCGGCTGACCGCACCATCACGGACCGCATCACAACCGGGGAGGGCAATATGAACCGCTACCGCCAGACCATGATTCAGACGGGTATTTTGTTCGCCATCTTGACGATGGCCTGGCCCGCGATCCTGCCCGCGGGCAACTTCTACCAAGAGAACCGCAACGGCAAAGTCTTCGTTCTGCAGGTCGATCCGGTCACCAGAATTGAAACTGTTTACAACCACGAAAAGGTTCCCTTGTTCCTGGCGCCGGGCGCGAAACGTCTAGCGGTATTGCCCACCGCCGGGTGGGGCGAATACACGAATAACGCCGTTCCCACCGGGTCTCCCCAAGCTCCGGGGACCACCCCCGGTGACCTCAACGGCATCATCACCTTACGGCTCACGGCCGAGAGCCCTTCGATCGTCCGGTTCGACATCTACCGTGGGGCCAACACCAAGTTGTATACCCTCAGGGACACCCTCAACTGCCAAAAATTCATGACCGACCAAATCCCTTTCGATATTGCGGTCAGCCAGTTCATGGGTACCTCCACCGGGTACACCAATCCCAAGGATACCCTCCGGGTCTACCTGTTCCTGGGCACCTTTGGCATCGGGAACAACCCCGCCATCTTCCGGTTCGATTTCAAGAACAACGTCCTCCAGCGTGAGAGCTTCAAATCCCGGATTCGACCAACCTACGGCAGTCCCCCCTTTAACAACATCACTCTCCTCAACTGGACGAACATCATCGAGTCGGGCGACATCAACACCGCCCAATCGATCAACGTCAACTGCACTTCCCCCACCGATGACCTTCTCGTATATCACCCCACCCGGCAGTATTCCCTCCAACATGTCTGGCAACCGCAAGCCAACAACGGGAATTCCTGGGGCATCAACTACCTCATGACCAACAGTCGGGTTCTGAAGGCCAATCTCAGCAATCCACTGACCAACGATCTCAACCAGATGACCCAGATCTTCGATGTCGGGGTTGACCTGGGCGACGCTTTCGTTGACACCCTGATGTACTACCGATCCTACTACAACCATGGCAACACGTTCGTCCTCAACAATGTCAACACCAATACCAGCCTTTCCAACATCTATTATGACATCCGCGACGACGCCGGGCAGTTGGTCGAAATCCGTGACGGCTCGCCCACCGGGCCCGTCCTCGAAATCACCCGCGTCAATCCCAACCCGACCGTTCTCGGGCACGGGGCCTCAGCCATGTATGGCCTTTCCTGTCGCAACGCCCTCACTGGGAAAGAGCTCATTGTGTATGAGCCGGTGTACAAGATCAACCAGGCCGCGGTCGACAAGGGAGAAATTAGCGACACCAACCGCAATAACGTACCTGACCACATTGACAACGATGGCAAAGGCTATTTTGGCTACCGGCCGGATTATCTGATCGACCGTCCCAATGGCTCGGCGTTGAACAGTGACTACGTCCTCGATTTCGTCATTGCCCACCGCTTCAACCTGAGCGGCGTCACCGCCAACACCGAGTTCTCCTATCAGGAATACGCCATCGAGCGCGACCCGTCCGCTTCGCCCTCCCGGCTGATCCCAGGCGAGATTGTCCGGTTCAGGGTCGGCAACATCTGGCATCGCGACCCCGACATCTATGGAGAATATAACCAATTCGGCTGGGACGCCAATCCCGGCAAGGTAATTTTCTTCTACGTCGGCAATCCCGGCGAACCCTACAACGTGGCCGCCAGATCCAATACGCGACCCCAAAAACGGAATTCCGGCCACATTCTCGGCGTCGAGGTCACCGACACCTCCTACGCCACCGCCGACTTTTTCGGCGTGGTCGGCAACGACGATTACAACCAGGGCCAGGGCGACCTGTACTTCCTGTCGAAGCAGTTCGGTTCCTATATCCGGCCGCGCATTGTGGCGTCCAACAATCCCTACGTCCCGCCGGTCACCGGGTACGGTCGATGGTGGAAATACCAATATGACCGCGCCACCTACTACGGGATCTCTCGCACGCAATGGCTCGACCCGCTCACGACCCGCACCACCTGGATCAACCGCGGCAGCTTCTTCATCGGCGACTCGATCTACTCGCAGATGGTCTACAACATCAACTGCGGCTGCCGCGGGCAACGGTTCGACAACTTCCAGCTCGACCACGAGGCCAGCGCTCCCCTCAACGATTTTGCTATCGTCAACATCGGGGCTCCTCCCTGGGTGACAGGTGGACTCTATCCGACCATCCGGGCCAATACCGGCACCACCATTTTCGAACCCGACGCCCAGGTCACCTTCGTCGGCAACTATTCGGGCCGCACCGACCTGTTGGCCGGGGGCGGAGTCGGGTTCCGGTTCGTCATCCTGAAAGACAAGTTCATCGATTCCGGCAACCCGTTCGACGAGCCATTCTTGGCCGATGGCGGCAAGAAGGTCGTCGACTCCTACAATGAAGTGGGCGGGTATCTGACTTCTCCGGTGTGGAATTACACCTTCCGCAGGTCAATCCTGCCCAGGGGCACCGACGTCGCCACCTTCAACGTTTACCTCGGCATCAAGTACAATTACCGCGATTACAGCCTTCTCCCCTATCCTGCCTACTCTTGGGAACCGGTCCCCTCCAAGGATTTCTTCGCCTGGAGCGACTCGAAAAACGGTGCCTACATCGACGGGCAGTACCACGAGATCCTGTCCGGCAGCGTCAAGTTCGGCGCCCCCCTGCGGATCACCATCGACTCCCGCGAGAACCTGACCCCCGAGCACCCATTGGCCATCGACAAGGTCGAGGTCATGGTGCAAGGCGGTCTCGGCCAGAAATCGGCCTGGGATGCCACGGACGGCTGTTACGTCGCTTCGCAGAGCCTGCAAACCGATCCCCTGGTGAACAAGGTGAAGCTGGTCACCTCCGGCGGGCTGATGTTCCTTTCCGAGATCCCCGAACCCCGCGACACCTACGTGGCCTCGATGGGCGGCATCATGCCTGCCGATGACCATTTCCGGGTCCTCCTGGACTCGGACAACAAGCAGTATTTCGCCTCGCCGCGCACCCCCTTCCCCGAGAGCGAGTTCGCCCGTGATCTGGCGGGCATCTCCTATGCATGGTACGTCCGGGCCAAGATCACCCCCTACGGTCTGGCCGAGCGCTCGTTCACCCAGACCGACCCCAGCCGAACCTATGATCATCTCCTCTACCGAGGGAACCCAACCGACCACGAAGGGTGGCAGGTCATCGCCACCGGCACCCTGGACCCCACCTTCCAGCCCAATCGCTCGGTGCCGGGCCTGTTCGAGGATACCTCGACCACCCCCCGCGTCACCCTCACCCCTGACTATCGTCCATCGGAGCCCAACCGGCGCCGCTTCCGGTTCACTCTGGAAACCCCCTGGATGAGATTGCCGGTGCCGCTCGACGGTGGCCTGCCCGCCGGCGACCTTCGCGACAAGTATTCTTTCCGGGTTGCCTTCCAATACAAGGTCGGAAAGTGGTCCAAGGTCACCGTCAAGAATTACGACCGGGGGATCCTGACCGACACCTACAGCGCCTCCCGGGTCGACGACATCGAGTTCCCCGGCGACGACCCCACCACCCAAGTCGAACGCAGCTACCTCTCCGCCCCCAACCCACTGCCGTACGCCGGGTATCGCTGGCCAACCGGCCAGAGGTGCGTGCTGCGGGTCAAGGATGTCGAGGGTCCCACTCTGGATGGATTCGCCCTGTCCACCCCGCTCACCTCGGGGGATGCCTTCCCCGCCGCCGATATCGGGGTAGCCCTGATCGACAACAACCCCCACGACTACATGCACCGCTACCCGCCCACCCTGCGCATGGCGTTCCGCACCGGCCGGGATCAACATCTCAACCTGCGCGACGAACTCGCGCTCGGGTTCGATTTTTCCCTGGCCACGACCGCGGCGCCGTTCGATGGAGTACCCGGCTACGCCCGTGATACTGCCGACTCGACCGATGGGGAGAACTTGTTCTACCGGACGGGGGCTGCCCCGTTGTCCAACGTCACCACCGTGGTGCCCACCACCTTTGCCGAGAGTTGTCAGGGCAAACTTGCCTCGATCACCTACCGCACCCCCGCGGGCTCCCCCCTGGTCGCCGCCCGCACCCTCGCCGCCCCGGCCTTCAACCCCCACCGGTATTCCAGCCTCTTCTGGGTCTACGATAGCCCCGATAGCGACCCCACCAGCAACGAACCCCCGCCGATCCTGGTCACCGATGGCAGCAAAAACCCCCTGTCCAGGGGTGTGGCCAGCTTCACCGCCCGGGTTTTCGACAACGATGCGCCCCAGATCCGGGTTTTCATCAACGATCAGGTCAATCTCGATCTGATGGTCGAGGTCGCGGGCGGCATCAAGGACGGGACCAGCACCCTCGCCCATCGCACGCTCACCGTCAAGAACATGAAGTCGCTCGAGGACTTCATCTTCCAGGCCCAGGTCAGTACTTCGACCGCCACCAACGTGGGCCCCTTCGAAGAGGTCTACGACCTGGCCGCCCTCAAACCAGTCCCCCCGTCCAATTACACCGTCACCAAGCCCCTGCAGGCCGACAAGCTGCCGCTGAAGGTCTTCCCCGATGCCCGCTTCCGGGTGACTGCCCAGGCCTTCGACCACAGTGGGCCGGGCCGCCAGCTCGACGTGTCCCTGGCCATCCCCAACTACAAGCCGGAGGCGTTCATCAACCGCTACGAGGAGGTGTTCCGCCGCGGTCTGACGGGAAACACCTACCATGTCGAGGCCACCGTCACCGATCCAGCCGGCAACCGGGTGATCCTGCGCATTCCTCTCGAAATCGGGGCCCCCGGCCTCATCGACGTGCGCACCATCGAGGAGTCCAGCCACAAGAACCAATAGTCGCCCCGTCCGATCGTCCCCGCACCCCCGCCTCGCCCTGGCGGGGGTTGTCATTTCTCTTCGTTTCTCATGGTCGCATCCAACCGCATGGCGAGGAAATTCCCAGACTCTATCCCGATGAGCGCAATTTTCGTTTGCCTTTCCAGGCAAATGGGGGTAGACTGAAGATTCATGATTGCCAGTCTCACCGGATTCGGACGCGCCGAACTGACCGATGCCCAGGGCCGGGTGGCCGTGGAAATCAAATCGGTCAACAACCGTTTCCTGCAGATCGACCTTCATCTGCCCTACGGCTTCAACTGGGCCGAAGGCCAGCTGCGCAACCTGCTGCACGAGCGGGTATCACGGGGCAAGGTCAACCTCCACCTCGAGGTGGTCGATTATGCGCCGAGCGCCAAGCTGATCGTCAATCGCTCCTTCCTGCAGAGTGTGATCCAGCTCCATCACGAGCTCGAGAAGGAAACCGGACGCCAGCTGCCGCTCAACCTCGACGGCTGCCTGGCCCTGTCGGGGGCGGTCAAGATGGATACCGACCGCCCCGACGCCGACCGCCTGTGGGCCCGCATCCAGCCTGTGGTCGAGCGAGCGGTGACCGCCTTCGTCGACAGCCGCACCCGGGAGGGCGCCAACATGGCCGCCGACCTGCGGGAGCGACGCGAGCGGCTGGCTGGGCAGGTGCAGGCCATCGAAGACCGGCTGCCTGCCTTCAAGGAAGAGTTCATGGCCCGCTTTGGAGCCCGCATCCGGGAGCTGGCGGGAGTAGCCGACGTCGATGCGAACCGTCTTGCCGTCGAAACCGCCATCTGGGCTGACCGCTCCGATGTCTCCGAAGAGATCACCCGCCTGAAGAGCCACCTAAAGGAGCTCGACAAAGCACTGCAGAGCAAGCAACCGATCGGACGGCGCCTCGACTTCCTGTCCCAGGAACTGCACCGCGAGGCCAACACCATCAGCAGCAAGATCGGGGACCTGCTCATCCTGCAGCAGACCCTCGACATCAAGTGCGAGATCGAGAAGATCCGCGAACTGGTCCAGAATATCGAATAGGAGCGCCGGATGAAAGTCCGACTGTTGAACGTGGGGTTCGGCAATGTGGTGGTCGCGGGCCGCATCGTGGCCATCGTCAGCCCCGGCTCCGCGCCCATCAAACGACTCAAGGAAGACGCCAAGGAGCAGGGCCGGCTGATCGATGCCACCTATGGCCGCAAGACCCGCGCCATCGTTGTCACCGACTCCAACCACGTGATCCTGTCCGCCATCAACCCGGAAACCGCCGCCCTCCGCCTAATGGGCCGCAAGGTCGCTGACCAGGCCGAGGGGGAGGCCCCCGACAAAGACATCGATACAGACGAAACGGAGGTCGACTCATGAAATTCCGCTCCCGCACCGACATCACCGCCAAGGTCCCCAACAAGTTCGATGCCGTCATGGCCGTGTCCAACCGCGTGAAAATGCTGGTGGAAGGGAAGCGCCGAATGATCGAGGAACACGACGAGAACCCGGTCAAGGTCGCCATGGAAGAGATCGCGTCCGGAGCGCTCGTTGTCGACGTCGAAGAGTAGGCCCCGGCGCCACCGTCTCCAGGTTTTCTTCGAACAAGGGCTCGCCAGTACGCTGGCGAGCGATTTGTTGGTGCTGCTTGTCCAGGCCGGGTTCGAGGTGCGCTGCACCCTCGCCCCCGGCGCCGAGCACTGGCTGCCCCCCGAACCCATCCGCCTGCTGACCGGATTTCCGCCGATACCCTTCAGCCAAACCCCGAACTGGCCCGGGGGGGGAAGAGCCGATCTCGGCGTGGCCGTGCTCGCCAACGCCGCTCCCTGGCTCGGCGGGCCCACCGCCCAGGCACCGGCGCCCCGCCCGGAGCCCACCGGCCGCCCCCTTCCGCTTTCCGGCACCCGCCGAGGGGAGGCCGCTGAACCCGATTGTTCCGGCTCCCGGGGCCCTGTGAACCCTGCCCCCTTTCCCTCGACATCGCCTCCGACCAGCGCATCCCTCCCCCGCGAGTCCCGTGAACCGGTCGGATGGCCCGGTACCGCCAGGGTTTGTCTGCCACCTTCCGCCTTCCCAGGCGGCCCTCCCGATTTCGTCGGATTGCCTTGGCTGCTGGTGGCCACCGGGGCCGACGATCTGGCCCTGCCCGCCCTCCCCGGACCCCCGCCGATCATTGGCGTGGTCCCCTTGCCGGGCCTTCCCGGTGCCTGGAGCCGAACGTTCGAAGAGGTGTTCACCCGCATCGTCCGCTTTCTGCGCGGTCGCCCGGCCCCCGGCCTGGCTCCCCGACGCGTGGCCGTGCAGCACCTGGTGCCGGCCGCGCTGGCGGCGACCGGCGATCGCCCGCCCCGCTGGGTCGACGACCTGCGCCGGTTCCTGGCCTTGGCCGGAGTCGATCTGCACGGCCCCGGACCGGAAAGCGCGGACATCCAGATCCTCACCTATGGCGGGCCCTTCCCGAAAGCGCCCGCCCGGGCAAAGCCGGCGGCCGCCACCCCCGGCCAGGGAGGCCGTCCACGCCGGGCGGCCGCCCCGCCCCTGTCGTTTGCGGCGGTGCACGCGCCCCTGCCCGTCGGCAGCCGCCTCACGGTGCCGTTTTTCACCCCCGCCACCCCGGCGGCGGAACTGGAAGCCCTGACCCGCCTGGAAGGCCGCCCCGGACGGGTGCTTCCCGTCATGCGGGCTCCCGACGGCACCCTGACCGTTTTCGGCGACGGGCCGGCGCGGGTGTTTCCCGACCTCACCGCCCGACCGGCGCTCGAGCGACTGGTGGAGCATCTTCTCGACCTTCCCTTGACTTCGCGGAGCGGCTCACCCACCATATAGGCAGCCCGGTTCCCCCTGTCCCGGCCCTGGCGCCACCGCGACGCGCGCAGGCAGGCAGGGGGCGCCGCGCCAGCCCGCCCCCCTGGAGCGAGACCGATGCGCCTGTATCTCGAGGTGTCCCTGCCCCTGAATATGGGGAAGGACCACCTCACCTACCATTTCGACGGCGGGGGCAGGCCGCCCCCCCAGCCCCCCCCCCTCCATTCGGAACCCGGATCCTCGTCCAGCCTGGCGACCCCGGCAACCGAATCCCCCGGAGCCGACCCCCTCCCGGCGCCGGGATGCCGCGTGATCGTCCCTCTCGTCAACCGCCTGCTCGTCGGCTACGTGACGGCCTGCCACGACCGCCCCCCTGCCTTTCCGACCATGGGGGTTCGCCAGATCCTCGACCCGCTGCCGCTTCTTCCCCCCGAGCTCGTTGCCTTGGGCCTGTGGATGGCCGACACCTGCGTCTGCAGCCCGGGCGAGGCCTTCCATTGCATGTTGCCCGGCGGCCTGAAACAGCAGATCGGCCGGTTCGTCCGCGCCGGACCCCGCGCCGAAGCCACCGACGACCAGGCTTTCCCTGAAGGACGATGGCTGGCCGAACGCGGCCGGGCCCCCTTGAAGGCCTTCACCGAGGCCTTCTATCGTAAGCTCTGCCTCGGAGAGAGGCAGCCCGTCCTCGACACCCTGCTCTACCTGCGGGAG